>NZ_CP036533.1:0-348000 GCF_024585265.1 Bradyrhizobium sp. WBAH42 | reverse complement strand
CGGAGTCGCTGCTGGTCGGCGCCGTGGTGGCCTCGACCGACGCGGCCGCCGTGTTCCTCCTGGTGCACACCCAGGGCCTGCGTCTGCGCCCGCGCGTCGGCGCGACGCTGGAGGCGGAATCCGGCACCAACGATCCCTTCGCGATCTTCCTCACTTTGATGCTGGTGGAATACATCTCGGTCGGCTCGAGCTCGGCCGGGCACGTGCTGATGGAGTTCGTGCTGGAGGCGGCACTGGGCGCCGTCGTCGGCGTGTTTGGCGGCCGCCTCGTCGTCATCGCGCTCAACAAGGTCGCCCTGCCGCAGGGACTGCATGCGCCCTTCGTGACCACGGGCGCGCTCGTGATCTTCGGCGGCTCGCAGATCATGCACGCCTCCGGCTTCCTCGCCGTCTATCTCGCCGGCATCATCATCGGCAACCGGCCGACCCGCGCGCATAATTCGGTGGTGACCTTCCTCGATGCCGCGACCTGGCTGGCGCAGATCGTGATGTTCGTGCTGCTCGGCCTTCTGGTCTCGCCGAGCCGGCTGGGTGCCAGCGTGCTGCCGGCGGTCGCCGTCGCGCTCGTCCTGATGCTGGTGGCACGGCCGCTCGCGGTGTTCGTGTGCCTGTCGCCGTTCCGCTTCAATTGGCGCGAGAAGATCTTCATCGCCTGGACGGGCCTGCGCGGCGCGGTCGCGATCTTCCTGGCCTCGATCCCGATGCTGGTTGGCCTGTCCAAGGCCTATCTCTATTTCGACGTCGCCTTCGTCGTCGTCATCATCTCGCTCCTGCTGCAAGGCTGGACCCTGGCGCCGGCTGCCCGCAAGCTGCACGTGGCGCTGCCGCGCGCCGAACGCGGCCCGCGCCGCGTCGAGCTCGATCTGCCCGGCCAGCTCGAGCAGCAGCTGGTCGGCTATCCGGTGCGGCCCAAGAGCCTGTATTTCCGCCGCGGTCTGATCCCGTCCTGGTCCAAGCCGACGCTCGTCATCCGCAACGAGAACATCCTGACGCCAACGGAAGCCGACCCGATCGCGCCAGGCGACTACATCTATCTGCTGGCGCCGCCGGAAAAGGCCGAGTCGCTCGACCGCTTCTTCGTCGACATGCAGCCGAGCACCGCGCCCGATCCGCATCTGCTCGGCGACTTCATGGTCTCCGGCGAGCACACGCTCGCCGAGCTCGCCGAGATCTACGGCGTCAAGGTGAGCGAGGACGAGAGCAAGCTCACGCTCGCCGATTACTTCGACGTCCATCTCGATCGCGCGCCGAAGGAGGGCGCCGAGCTCGCGCTGGACGAGATCGTGCTGGTCGCCCGCAGCATCTCCGGTGGCCGCGTCAACGTCGTCGGCCTGCGTCTGCCGGAGGATGACGAGACGCCGCCGCCGCCGACACGCGCCCAGGCGCTGCGGAAGAAACTCGCCGAGCTGTGGTCCTCGGTGGCGGGGGTCTGACGCTGCCGTAGGGTGGGCAAAGGCGCCTTGCGCCGTGCCCACCAGCAGGAACGACGCGGGCACGGCGCGCGAAGAGCGCGCTTTTCCCCACCCTACGAAGTCTGGTGGTTGGCAGGACAAAGCCAGCGAAGCACTCGTCATTGCGAGGAGCTCTTGCGACGAAGCAATCCAGACTGCCGCCCCGGATAGTCTCTGGATTGCTTCGCTACGCTCGCAAGGGATGGGCCACGGGCCCTCACGTCAGCACCTTCACCCCGCCCAATGACGACCAATGGCCAGGTCGAACGAATGAACCGCACGATCAAGGAAGCGACCGTCCAACGCTATTACTACGATCGACACGATCAGCTCGAAGCTCACCTTGCCGACTTCATCAACGCCTACAACTATGCTCGGCGGCTGAAGACCCTGAATGGCCTCACACCCTACGAATACATTTGCAAATGCTGGACTTCCCAGCCAGAACGATTCAAACTCAACCCGCTCCAGCAAATGCCGGGACTAAACAAGAGCCGCATCTGCCAACGAACCAGACCGGACCGGTGCGCGATGACGATCGACGCGTCATCGGCGGTATCATTCACATGCTTCAGTGCGGCGCACGCTGGCGCGATTGCCCGCCCGACTATGGTCCGTACACGACGATCTACAATCGTTTCAATCGCTGGGCCAAGCGCGGACATTGGCGGGCGATCTTTGAAGCGCTCGCCCGCTGCGGCAAAGACGGCGTGACTTTGTCCATCGACTCCACCACGATCAAAGCGCATCGCTCGGCGAGCGGCGGAAAAGGGGGAGCATGAACAAGCGATCGGCCGCTCGCGTGGCGGGCGGACCACGAAAATCCACGCGCAGAGTGACCCTGACTGCAGACCTTGCGCATTTCATCTCACTCCAGGCCAGGACGCTGATATTGCCGCAGCGCCAGCCCTTTTGGAACTCGCGCCACCCATGTCTCCCCTCATTGGCGACAAAGGGTACGACGGCGATGGCTTTCGAGCCGAAATCGTCGATCGTGGTGCCAAGCCCGTCATTCCAAACAAATCCAACAGGGTCACTCTCCACAGCTTCAGCAAACGCGCCTACAAGGGGCGCAACGTCATCGAGCGCTGTTTCTGCCGCCTCAAGGATTTCAGGCGTGTCGCAACTCGCTACGACAAACTAGCCACGAACTTCTTGGCTGCCGTCCATCTCGCCGCCATCGTTGCCTATTGGATCAGCTGAGTCCGAGCCCTAGGCCATTTGCCTGGGAAAGGAGCAACTCACACTCTTCTGGCGAAAGATAATCAATTTCGGGCAACGCCCTTTTTTGGCCATTTGATCTTCGGTGGTGACCTTGCCCCTCAGGCTTAATCCAGGTTGAAGTTCGCTCTGGCCCACGACAAGGACCAGAGCATGAAGCGCAGCCGGTTTTCGGAAGAGTAGATCATCGGGATTTTGAACACCCGGCTGAAGCGGTTGCTGGCTGATGCCATGGTGAACAATGCAGCGCTGAAGGACTTGTTGGGAATAAAGTGGTGACGCCCGCGGGGAACGCGCATCTCGTGGATGCCCACGGGATGAGCGAACGGCGGGCGTGTAAAGCCATCGGCTGCTGCCGCATGACCATGAGATACCAAATGACTCGGGCGGACGAAGCCGGCCTTCGCCAGCGCATGCGGGCAACCGCCCAGGAGCGCCGCCGCCTCGGCTATCGACGCCTGCATGTGCTGCTCAAGCGGGAGGGTCAACCAAAAGAAGCTGTTCCGGCTCTACCTGGAAGGGAGGCTGGCGGTGCGGCGGCGTGGCGGCCGCAAACGGGCGATCGGGACCCGGGCGCCAATGACGGTGCCGATGGCGCCGAACGACCGCCGGTCGCTCGATTTCGTGTCGGGTCAGCTGACCTGCGGCCGCCGCTTCCGTATCCTCACCGTCGTGGATGACTGCACCCGCGAGTGCCTGGCGCTGGTCGCCGATACCTCGCTCTCCGGCATCCGCGTGGCGCGGGAACTGGACCGGCTGGTGATCGGAGCGCGGCAAGCCCAAGACGGTGGTCAGCGACACCGGCACCGAACTGACCAGCAACGCCATCCTGACCGGGGCGGGCAGAGGCGCATCGCATGGCACTACATTGGGCCGGGCAAGCCCATGCAGAATGCCCTTATCGAGAGCTTCAGGCTGCGGGATGAACTGCTGAACGAGACGCTGTTCACGTCGCTGGCCCAGGCTTGCGTCGCACGCGGATGCTGGCGGGCCCGATTACAACGATGCGCGACCACACTCCCAGGATGGAAAACGCCCTCCGAGTTCGCCTTCAGCTGTCACCCACCGTTCAACCGGACAAATCCAACAGCCGGGGCGAACTCAGAACTGGATAATACTTGGAGGCAAGGTCACATTTCACCGCGAACTCGGCAAAGGTCTTCGGCCGTGTCGCTCCGGTATCTATCGATATCGCCACGCTAGCTGTTGTCGCAAGGTCGCTTCGTACGCATGCGCACCGGCCTTCGTGTTCTCGAGACTACGTTTTCCATATCGAGTGGAGTTGACCGTGAAATCGACCCACCACGAGGTTTTATCATTCGCACTGTCATATCCGTTCGATTGTTTCGGTCCGTTGCCTCGCCCAATACGAAATGACGCCGTAGTTGGTGAAACGAATGCTGCCGCCCACTTTGAGGAAGGGAATGCGTCGCCGCTGTTGCAGGCGTCGCACGCTAGAAGTCGAAATTCTCAGTAGTTTGGCCACTTCAGCTTCAATAACTCAGCATCGGCTCTGAAGCAGTCGGGAATTTTCGAAGAACCATACGCGCCGGCGAATTATCATCTCCGGCTGGCATCTCGACTCTACCATTGTTAGGAGGTTTGAGCACTTGTACATGTTGCGCGCCGGCTGGAGCGATCGCCAGGCGCGGAGCCGTGACCACAGGAGACGCCCCAGAAGTCTTGGACGGACCTGCGACCGCTCTATCAAACAAAAACTGCCTAAAACCGGAGCCGTCGCCTGGCCATCGTCAGATAATTTGCGACTGGTCAGGCTCTTTGACAAGGAAGGCTCTGGCTCATCAGCGTTAGAGTTAAGCGGCCTGCAGTTGATGCTGCAAGCGGCGGTTTGCGATGTGTCGCGCTTGATGCGGTTTCGTTCGGGGAGGATCGCCTCAGGCCCTGCCGCAGTAGACATCGGCTGGCGTGAGGTTGTCGATGCTCTCATGATAGCGGACGTGATCATAGGGCTCGACGAAGGCCCCTACTTGATCTTCGAGATCATCGGGTCGGTCGCAGTTGTCGAGCAGAATGCGGTTCTTCAGCGTCTGATGCCAGCGCTCGAGTTTTCACTGGGTCTGAGGATGGTTCGGATCGCCCGTGCCCAACGACAACTGCTCCGAGCAGAATCGTCCCTCGTGCGATCACTACGTCACCGCTGCTCGGTGGCTATGATTTCCGCCTTTATTCTTTCGTGCTCGGCTTCACTCTCACGAACAAGCTCATTGGAAGCTGAATATTCTACCTTACCCACGACCCAAGCCTATCACCTTCTCCAAAGTGCTCTCGGCCGGAGCGAAGCGGCTCGTAGAGCCTGGCAACAAGGATTGCGATTCTAAAAAGCGTGCGTGAAGGTCGCTTGCAAATCCCGCAATCAGACGACGGTCTTATGAATAACTGTGCAGTTGACCAGCATACCAATGTCGACTTCTGACGGCATTTCGTCCAGCGACTTGAATTGACACACGCAGGCGCGCTGAACTCAACAGGGTAGGTTGAACCTACAAGTTTTGGCGGGTGGAACGTTCAACGAATCAACACTAGGGTTGGTTAGAAGGATCGAACATCTTGCATTAGCGAACTGTTGATAAGGAGTGCCAAGCGAAGCGACCGCTGACGTCGGCATCGGTTTCGGCAGCGTAGTATGCCACAATGTCCAAACGCATAGCAGTTCATTGGCGCAGAACCCAGCCATTAGCTGGGATTCTACTCGTATCATAATCGAGTTAGTGGTTTTCGGCTGGCGAAAACCCAGAAACCAGCTTCGGTATCTTCGCTTCAACATGCGAATTCCTCGTGCGCATTGATCGCCTGTCAAGAATTTCTTCCACCAGCACCTATCCCCCGCTTTCCCGGCGGCGTCCGGGAACGTCTGACCAGATGAAGGAGATCAGACATGGCCTACCAGAAACTGATCGATCAAAGCGGACGGATGCTCAAGGGGGCGCTCGTCACGCCTGTTGCCTCGGAGCCGAACCAGCCCGACACGATCATCACGTCGGCGCTGCCGCGGGACGGCAGGCAGACGGTCGACTGTGGTAATCCGCAGAATCCTTTTCCGAACTGGCGAGTGATTTCTTGTTCCGATGGCGCGTTTTCACATGAACACCGGAGACTGCGCGTCGGTTCGATTAGCACGTTTTTCGACGGCTTGGCCATCTTGCGGCAACACGCTATCGGCGCCATTTGCGCCGCGGTCGTTGGAATGTCGCCTCTCTCTGCCGAGCCCTTGGCATTGCGCAGCTATCACGCGCCGATCGGCGAGAGCTCGATCTCCGGCATTTCATCAGGCGCCTTCATGGCAGTCCAGTTCGGCGCAGCCTGGTCCTCGATCGTCAAGGGAGTGGGGGTGGTCGCTGGCGGTCCCTATTGGTGCGCTGAGGCCAAGATGTGGCGCGCGACGGGTCCCTGCATGAAAGGGCCTGCATCGGGCCTGAACATCACGGCGTTCACGACGAAGGCTGATGCGAACGCGTCAGCAGGCAAAATAGATCCGGATAGTAACCTTGCCGGGCAGAAGATCTATCTCTTTCACGGCTACAACGACGCGGTCGTCGATAGGGCCGTCACCGATGCGGCTGCCGACTTCTACCGTCGCTATCTAGGTGGCTCCAATCGAGGCAATCTCTTCTATCAGACCGCCCTCGGCGCCGGGCACTCCTTCGTGGTGGCCAAGCAGGGCGACACCGGACTGAATAGCTGCAGTGCTAACAAGGAACCGTATATTGACCAATGCGGCTACGATCAGGCCGGAATCATCCTGCAGCATATTTATGGCCGCCTCAATCCACCTAATCGCGGGCAGCTCGCGGGCGTCGTGAAGAGCTTCGATCAGTCACTCTATACCAGGCCGCAGGCGCCCGCCGCGTTGAGCCTGAGCGATACCGGCTATCTCTTCGTGCCTCAGGACTGCGAGCAAGGTGCTCTCTGCCGTGTCCACGTGGCGCTGCACGGATGCCGCCAGAATGCCCGCGAGATCGGGCTCAAGTTCGTCAATGATACCGGCTATAATGCCTGGGCGGATACGAACCGTTTGATCATTCTCTATCCACAGACCAGGACCAGCTTATATCGGCCCACCAATCCGCAGGCCTGCTGGGACTGGTGGGGCTACGTCAATCACACGAGCAGCTACGTGACCAAGTCTGGGGCGCAGATCCAAGCGGTCAAGGCTATGCTCGACGCGCTCGCGGCCGATGGCGCGACGCCCGTCAGCGCGACGCGGCAATTGACATCAGCACCTCAGGGGCTCACGGTGATCGATGCTTCTGATACTAGCGTTGACCTGGTCTGGTCGCCGCTGGTAGAAGCAACGACATACCGCGTGCTGCGTGCAGGCCCTGATGACACATTTCAGAGGATCGGCGAGGTTGCAGGAGCCAGCTTCGGCGATTCCGATCTTAGGCCGCAAACAACATATCGCTGGCGCGTCTCGGCCGTTCTCAATGGAGCAGAAGGACCGGCGTCCGAGGAGGTTAGCGCGACCACGCGATCGACGCCTCCACGCTGCAACCATCCGGGGACTTGCCCGGTGACCAAATAGAGGACTCTTGGCCTCTACCGTCTGCGACGAGAGGCCGGTTCGCATCGGCGCCTTGCCAATCCTGGCAATCTCATCTTCCAGACGTGGAGACGCTGCACGGGACGTTTACCAATGTCCGATTTTGCCCAGGTGTCTGCTTGTTCGCGGGATAATCGAAGCTGGCGGTACAGCGAAGAAACCGACCGGAGGCTGCTGAGCGGCCGCGCCAATGAGCCGCATAAAAATGAGCAGGTGACGAAACAAAAGATCGACCTCGCTTCGGCATGAAAGCTCCTCGGAAAATCGCCGGACCGGAGGCTATCTCGATGGCAAGCATGGCTCCGCGTTTGTGTCCGGGGATACGCCATCGGGGATCCTAGTGACGACCCTGTCGTTAGCGCCGCAATGTCGTGCGCATCAACCGCTAGCGCGCTGTGATTGATCTGAAGCCCCTGGCCAAGGTTGTCTCCTCCTAACGAGGCCCGGCAGCTTGCATGAGGAATTCAATTGTCACGAAGACCTGCTTGATACATTCGAAGTCCGCTGTACGACAGCCATCTTTCAGGAGCGAATGGATGCAACTAGTTTTCGTAGTTGCCGCGCAGGTCTTTCTGAGCGCTACTATCCAACGCAAGCGTAGGGCTACGCAATCAGTGTGTTTGCCCAGAGCTGTCCCGGGCTCCTCCGCGCCGCCCAACTGTGCGCCAGCGCAGGTCGCGAAGCTGACCGCAGCACTGCCGCAGCAACCGGCGGTGACGCCCTTCGCAAGTCCGAAAGTTCTGAACGTGCTGGCGCTGGTCGCGCTGGCTCCGGGACAGCCGGGACTGCAGCCGCACGTAGTCCCCGGCGCTACGGATGACGAGCCAAGCGAGGAAACCCGTCGCAACCGGGCAACTTTTGATTTTATCCCTTGTAACAAACTGCAAACGAAAGCTGGATTGCGAGTGGCTTTCGCCAGCGTGGCAGCCGATCTCGTTTCCAGTCGAATCGATGGAGGTGAAGGCCACAGGGTTCCCGTAGGCAAATCGAAATCCCGCCGAGTATCACATAAAGACGGCCTCAGATAGCAAGCGTTACGCGCTCATCTCGATGCACATCATCTCCAAGCAGATCTTTGTGCCGGTCTTCTACGTCGTAGTCGTGAGATATTTCGGGCGTGGCAAAGAACGCGCATCCGTGCGAGCGCACTAGCGACGCCTTCCAGCAGACCCCGACACCGCTTTCAAGATTGAGACACTTGTCCTAAATAGCACTTTCGAGCAGTGCTATGCAGTAACGTAGGGGGTGACTGCTTGAGATGGGCTGCGTAGGAGGCGGACGCCGAATACCACAGAACTTCTCAAAGAGAGCGATACGCCATGACCGAGCGTCGCGAAGAGATGTGCGATTTGCAGGCACGTCGGGCGCACGCGCCCGGATAGCCTCTTCTACAGGCCCGCAGGGAAGAGCACGGCTAGTGCAAGCTGGTGCTGATTGGCGCGACGCGGCAGGGCAAGAAGGAACTGATCAGCTTCAGATCGGCGTGCGGAAAGGCGCAGAGCTGGGCAGAATTCCCGGTCCTTCGAGGAAGCCCGGCTGGCGCTCTCCTTCAAATGCCAGCGATCTGCGACCTGAACCGTGTGCGGCGGGGCCTTTTGCCTCGGCGTCGCCCTAAGCCTCCGCGCCGGTCGCTGGCGAGGATCGCGATTGAGTGATGCGCAGCGAGCCGTCCCCGGGCGACTGCAGGGCTCCTCGTCCAGCAACAGGATCACGATCCGAGATGTACATTACAGACGATGCTGACGTATCGCAGACCGCGTGGCTAGGGCCAATAATCAATGCTGCTAACCCTGAGTGCGCCAGCCGGCTGATGGTGACCGCGTCGGACCAGGCGCGGGAGGCTATCGAGCTATGGCAGTAGTACCCGCTTTGCACCTCCTGCTGCCAAGAAGATTGCAAACAGGACGATTCTGCGCGCCTGTCGTATCAGGTTGCGATCTGTCGGACGTCTGCGAGACGGCGGATCATCGCTAATGACATTGCGCCCTCTGTAGGCTCTATCGCAGCGATGCGGATGCTTGCGGCGCGGATTCGGCCGCATGACAGCCTTGAGCGGCGTGCGGCCAACCCGTCGCGCAAGCTTCTGACGGCGTAGGCTCGATCAGCCGACGACGCGGGCTGCGTGAGTGTTGCCAGGAGTAATCAGGAAAGAAGCGGGCGGCCAACATTGTCGATCAACACTTGGATTTTGGTGGTCGTTCGCCGCGCGAGCAGCCGATCGCCTTGTTAAAGGTCCCTCTTTTTTGGGCCGGTCGCGGGGCCATGGCCTTTGATTTAGCTGGAATCCACCGAGATCGAGCCGGACACGCCGCTTGATTCAGTCAGAGCGTAAAAACGTTTGTCCAAATCCCCTCTCGGCTCCAGCGACTGACGCGGTTGTACACCGTTGTGTACGGACCGTAGACTTCCGGGCAATCATGCCAGCGCGAACCTGCTTTTGGCAACTGGACAATGCCGTTAATCACGCATCGAGCATCGACCCGATGCGCTCCCTTGCGTCTTCGCGGCAACAACGGCTCAATCGGTCGCCTTTCCGCGTAGCTGAGCCAGTCCTCACCCCGCTTGATCCAGCGCAACCTTGGATGCGTCCGGCCATGCTATGTTGCTTCGAATTGTCGAATTGCAATCGAGGCAAGTCATGAAGGCGTATTTTATCGGCGGCGGCATTGGATCGCTCGCGGGCGCGGCGTTCCTCGTCCGCGATGCGCAGCTGCCGGGGCGCGACATCGTGATCTACGAGGCGCAGCCGCTGGTCGGTGGGAGC
Source organism: Bradyrhizobium sp. WBAH42 (assembly GCF_024585265.1). NCBI lineage: Bacteria > Pseudomonadati > Pseudomonadota > Alphaproteobacteria > Hyphomicrobiales > Nitrobacteraceae > Bradyrhizobium > Bradyrhizobium sp. WBAH42. The sequence goes on along the minus strand of NZ_CP036533.1, from coordinate 338,003 downwards.
CTCGACGGCGCGCAGCTCGCGAACGGCGCCTACTCGCTTCGCGGCGGGCGCATGCTTACCACGGATCACTACGAATGCACCTGGGATTTGCTCTCCAGCATTCCCTCGCTCGAGCATCCGGGCCGCAGCGTGCGCGAGGAGACGGTCGCATTCAACGTGGAAAATCCTGCGCACTCCAGGGCACGTCTGGTCGACCGTAACCGCTTCAAGGTCGATGTCTGGCATATGGGCTTCTCCGCACGCGACCGGCTCGAGCTGCTTCGGCTCACCGAGGCTTCGGAGGAGACGCTCGGCAACAGCCGCATCACCGACTGGCTGTCGCCCGGATTCTTCGAATCGAATTTCTGGTACATGTGGCAGACCACCTTCGCCTTCCAGCCCTGGCACAGCGCGGTCGAGCTGAAGCGCTATCTGCATCGTTTCGTGAACGAGTTTCCGCGCATCGAGACGCTCGGCGGCGTCAAGCGTACCGTCTACAACCAGTATGACGCGATCGTGCGGCCGCTCGCGGACTGGCTCAAGCGCCAGGGCGTGCAGTTTGTGCGCGGCACGCGCGTCGTCGACATGGCGTTCGCGGCCGACTGCGGGCGCTTGCGGGTGCGCCAGCTCACGCTCGACCGCGACAGCCACACCGCCAACGTCCGGCTTGAGGGCGACGACATCGTCTTCTTCCAGAACGGCTCGATGACGGATGCTTCGAGCCTGGGCTTGATGACCGAGCCGCCGCCGCGCCTGACCAAGGCCGACAGTCAGGGCTGGGCGCTCTGGGAGACGATCGCGCAAGGACGTCCCGAATTCGGCAATCCGTCGGCGTTCAATAATTCGATTCCCGAATCCTATTGGCTGTCCTTCACCGTCACCTGCGGCGATCCACGCTTCTTCGACCAGATGGAAGCGTTCTCCGGCAACAGGGCCGGCACCGGCGGGCTGGTCACGTTCAAGGATTCCAACTGGCTGATGTCGGTCGTGCTCTATCACCAGCCACATTTCACGGGGCAGCCGAACAACGTTCAGGTGTTCTGGGGCTATGCGCTGCATCCCGACCGCGTCGGCAATTTCGTGGCAAAGCCGATGTCCAATTGCGGCGGCGCAGAGATCCTGAAGGAGCTCTGCGGTCACCTCAACTTCGACGCGAATGTGTTCGAGGATGCGATCTGCATTCCCTGCCGCATGCCCTACATCACCAGCATGTTCATGCCGCGCAACCTGGCCGACCGGCCGCTGCCGGTGCCCAGGAATTCCGTCAACCTCGCCTTCGTCAGCCAGTTCGTCGAAGTTCCCGACGACGTCGTGTTCACAGTCGAATATTCGGTGCGTGCGGCGCAGATGGCGGTCTATCAGCTCATGAAGATCGATCGCCCGGTGCCGCCGGTGACGCGCCACGACAAGTCGTTCGCCGTGATCTTCGCGACGCTGGAGAAAGCGTTCGTGTGAGGCGTTCGCCGGGAAGGGCGTCGCCATCGCGCCACAGTAAGCGGCAGGCTGACGTGAAAGACGCGCCCCCTGACGGGACGTTCTCGCCCGATGCGGCCGCCATACGCTTCGACGATAGTATGCGCAATCGAGAGGCCTATGCCCATGCATTGCGCCTCATCGTGAAAAACGGCTTGACGATCCTGGCCACTTTCCCCGCAAGAATGCCGTGACCTGCGTTGGTACTAGAGACAAGGACGAGGTTGCCCTGAGCGAGACTGGTTCGCCGAGCTGGACCATGTCGCCACGCGAGTGTCTGCGGGCCGGCTCCGTGACCAGTTCGACATCGTTGAGCAGGGGGCCTGCACGGAAAGGAATCGGGTCGCGCTCGCGCCGTTAGGAGCGGGGGAACGCTTGAATCCTAAAGTAGCTCCAGCAGAGCGGCAAGGCTCACACGGTCAAACGGTCGCGTGACCGCGGGAGAGATGCCCGTTTCGCCCGCACACGAGAATACTATCTCGCCAATCTTCCGGCGGCGACGGATCTGCGCACGCTGGCCGCAACTATCAAGGGCACGGTGGATTTGTGAGCAGGCGCATCAGCAGAAGGAGGCGCTTGGACTTGATCACTTTGAAGGGCGATCATGGTAGGGGACTTCATCGCCACGCCCCTGAAGACAATGATCGCCTACGCCTCCTGCAACTCGTCGCCTCGCACACGCGGGGCGGAAACAACAGAATCACCCGGCCTCCGCCTCAACCAACCATGCCCACCGCACGTCACGCCATCATCGATCTCTCCCTTTCGGCCACCCTCTTAGCAGTGTCCATATTGCCGAAAGTAAACCCTTGAAAAACAGTGGCGAAAACAGTTTCTGCCAACGTAGCGCTAGACCGAGTTGATGAACGACGGCATCTAGCTCGCCGCGCGCCGCGCAACAGTGCCCCTTCGGCGACGCGCTGACGCTTTGACGTTCGCAAAGAACAGGGTCGCAGCGGAAGCGGCCCGCGAACCCCAGGATCTCTATGATCCGCCGCGCGTCTCGGATGCCGGCGCACTGCTGTCGCTGATGCTTAGCTTTCTGGATTTCCACTTCTGTAGTATCGCGACTCATACTCTCGTTTTGATGAGACGGTCCCTCAGCTGATAGTCAGAAGATGTTTTCAGGGGCCTGACACGTGCGGGACGCCGATCGTCAGACCGCCCATCGACAACGAATTTTCAGAGCCGGCAAGGTAAGAGGACTCGTGCGCTGACAGGACCAAGAAATGCTTGTGACACTTCCGGCGCGGTTCCTCGGTCACTGGCGGGCAAGGTCTTCCCGCATCACGCATGAGACTCATGCTGACGATCCTGAGGTCGCGGACATGCGCTCGCCGCTCAGGCACGACTAATCGTCGGCTGGGTTGCCTCCAATAATGTCGTATCCCAATGGGCAGATGGTTAGCGAGCTCTTTGTGAGCGGTAGCGCGAGGAGCTGGAATATAACGATGCATGTTCTCCGAATGTGCGAACTGGAGTATCCATTCTGTGCAAGCGCCGCGCCAGACACTGACAAGAACGCAAACTCACCAGAATTTATACGGTTCTGGAGCTCTACCGACGTGCCTCGCGGGACGTCGGTATCCGCGAGGATGTATTTCGGCCATGCACCGAGATAGCTGTCGCGGCCGATCTAGTTTAGTCAAGCTAGCCACGAATTCGACCGCTTTGCGAACCTCCTCATCGTTGCCTCCGCGTTTAGTCATGTCGGACTTTTAACATTCTGTGCCATCAAACAAACAAGCGCGGAAGGCAACAAGACAAGAAGCGAAGTTGTCGGTGGGCTCTCGTACTCCAGTTCGTCATCTGCAGCCGAGCAATCCGTCTAGCCCCCCATAACGAGACGATGGCATTGACGTTGCATAACCATAAATTGCGAGTCGCATTGACTCAATGTCATCCCCAGTACGCTTCTCCGGAATGTATGCACAACGTCAAGCCCATTCAGCAATACAAAACTAAGGTGCAAGGCGGCCTCGTAAGGACAATTCCGATCTTCACTATAAGCCGACGGACGCGTAAGCCGCATACGAGGGCGCACATTACACTCTCTTCATCATGCTTCCACAACCAGAAAGTCTTGACATGAGTCAGTTGGCTCTCCGATTGTAAACCCTCAAGAGCGAGGAGGGATGCCATGCCCGACGTTAAAGGTATTCCGTTTGATGCGCCCCTCTACCATGGGAGCAAAGACCTTGGCAGCACATTCCTCCGCTGCCGAGCCTTAAACCATATATTCAGCGTGGGGAACGAGGTTCGCCATCTATTGCCGAAGGGGTTAGTACCGTCTGCAAACCCAGCAATCGCCATTGTTGGCGTCGCGAGCTATCCCTCAAGCACAGTGGGGTCATACTTGGAGTGCTATTCAGGAATTCAAGTTCGTGATTCGGGCGGTGAGATTGGCTTTTACATTCCTTACATTTACGTGACAACAAACGATGCCGCGCTCGCCTCGGGACGAGAGGTTCTTGGTGCTCCAAAAAAGCTGGCGCACATTACTCTGATTAGAGAGGGCGGTCTATTTCAGGGAACGCTCGAGCGTCCGGCCGGCAAGCGCCTACTGACCCTCACCGCGCAACCAGACCAGCGCAAGAGTTCGGACTCCCAGCAGACGCACTCTGCGCGAACGTATTTCTATTCGGTTCGACATCTTCCGCCCATCAATGAGAGCGGAAAAGGAGCAGTAACGCAACTCATCAAGTGGTGCACCGCCAGAACGTTGCGACGCGACGAGTTTGGTGAGGAAGTTCACTTTACCGGACCCACCTCCCTAACCTACGACTCCCCCTCAATAGTGGACCCCGTGCACAATTTGTCAGTTGGACAAGCCGTGCTCGGCTCATACGAGGAGTATGACGCCAGGCTCAAGGTGATTGACATCCTATCGGAAGACACAAATCCAGGTAAACAGTGAGCGATGGGCTTGTGGTCTCGTTCAATTCTGAGGTATGCTCAGATAAGCTGCTACCAGCTTTGCTGGATACTGAGATTGGGTGTTCAAGAAGACGGAATTGAGCGACCAAGAGACGGAAGTTCAGTCAGGAGTTCGTTTAGGGCGCGCCTGAACCGGCATATTGATCGTCTTGGCCGCTTCAATAGGGAAAGACCGGGAGCGAGCGACTCTTGAGGCTCCACTGCAGACATCGTGGCGGCCGAGACATCGCGCGACCGTGGACCGAGCAGCATCTGCTTGTCGAGACAGAACAGAGGCCCCGACAGTACCGGACCAAATGCTGCTGCCGTGAGAGGTCCCCCGTGAGAGGTCCCCGAAGCAAGCTCCTGTATCAATGTTGACGCGATTGGCTTGAACGTCCGGGGTACGCGTTGCTTGTCGGCGTATAGCCGTGCACCACGAGTGCACCGTGCCACAGCCTTGAGGATAGGAACGGTTCACGTATCCACAACATATCACCCTTGGATTGAGCCTCCAAGTCAACGCCTGGTCTTACTTCGGCATGAACAAACAACCTGTGCTCGTCGCGAAATTGAAGTGGCAGCGCCCTCATCCACGCGAGGTGCTCCGCCGGAAGATCGGAGGGGCCATCTATGCCGTAAGCATCCAGCGTTTCTTCGCCGCCGTTCGCCCACCGGCGAGGCGGCGATCTCCCCGCGACGTCGACCTCATGCTGATGGACGGGTCGACCCTCGGCCGTCTTGCCGACGACGCGACGTTTCCGTCCGAGGAGGACCTCGAGGAGACATTCGCCAAGCGCTTCGAGCAGACCGAAGGCTTCGCCTGGTCGCCTGCGCGCCCAGAACATCGCGCCAGCGATCTAGGTTAGTGGGGCACTGGGCGACTATGCTCGTTGTTGGGAAGTCTGCCCTTCAGGCGGCTGTGTCGTAGGTGATCGGATAACGCTCTGGAAACGGCCCTCCTGCGTAGTCAATCTCCGCGGCGGGACGCACCCCGCGGATTTGCAGGATCCGGCGAACGATTTCCGGAACCTGGATGCGGCTGATCTCGTCGCCGAGGCAGGTGTGCATCCCGTAGCCCAAATGCATATAGACCGACTGCTGCCGGTCGATGGCGAAGCTGGACGGCGCCGGCAATTTCAAGCCGTCCCGCATCGCCGACCGGGTCGAGATCAGCAGCGTGCTGCCGGCCTTCATTGTTGCCGCGCGCAACGAGCCCTTGGCTATCCGGTAATCGGTCCGGGACTGGCGCACCACGAACGGATTGATTGAGTTGAAGCGCAGCGCTTCCCAGCAATAGCGATACATCAGATGATCGTCGTTGCTGTAGGCGGCGTCGATCGGCTCCTTCAGGATCTTCGGACGTTTGAACAACTGCTCGTGGAGCTGTACGATTGCCGCCGAAGTCGTCTCGATTCCGCCGACCAGCGTGCCCATCATGTTGGTAATAATGCGTTCGTCAGCGAAGCCGATCGAATCGTCAAAATGACTTTTCAGCAAACGGCTGAACACGTCGTCGAGCGGCGCGCCGGTGTTCAGCTGCTCGCGCCGTTGTGCTAGCAGCTGTGTCAGGTAGGCGCGCATCTCCTGCCCAGCGTCAGTGTTGTCCTGGTGCAACTGGCGCGCGACCAGCGGAACACGACGCCAGATCTGGGCCGGGAAAGCCGAAATATTCTCCGGTCAGCTGAATGGGCACCAGGCGCGACAACGTGCTGACCACGTCGATCTGGTTCTGGGTATTAGAGCTGCTTTCGACGGACGCGTTGGCGAGGCTGCGCACTTTCTGGCGAATTGCCGGCAGATCCTCCATGCGCATGAAGGCGCGCATGAAACCCTTGTCGCGCTGGTAAATTTCGGTGCAGTCGCGGCCGAGCATGAAGGGGCCGACGAAAGGGTCCATCATCGGCGCATAGGTTGCGTTGAAGATGTCAGCGCTTCCTGCACGTCGGGGAAGCGGGTGATGAACACCGGCCCGCGACGCCGAACGCCAAGTTGGGCCTGACGCGCTGGATTAGTGCGAACAACGCATCCGGATGTTTGGCGATCATCCATTTCAGGAACTTCGCCGCCAGCCAGGCGGCTCGAGAGCTTCGATTGTCGCACCAAGCTGGGGGCTGGTCAGGACCGCGATCAAAGCAGTGACCGCGATGATCACCAGAAGAGCAAGAAAGCTTCGGCACCAAAGGCGCCGAATTGCGCTGGCAACTGTCGACATGGCTTCCCCGGTGTCAGCGACAGGCTTCAGGAGAGAGCCTTGTAAACAGCAGTACTACAACTACATGATCTTGTAGGCTTACTCCGGCTGTTGAGCCGCGATTACTATCCTCTGCGTCTTTGAAGTGGGCGAACTTGGTCGCAGAATAAGGATATCTCGACAGCGTCGGAGGCCGATCGATTTTATGAGGTACGAGCGGACGTTGCACCATCTCGCGGTATACCGTTGGTGGTGGGCTTGATTTGGCTGTGAGTTCCACGCTCGCTCTTGATGCGATTCACGATGGGGAATGGTAGGTCACCGATCCGTAGGCTAAGTGTTTTCGACGACTCGTGCGTTTCATGTCGTTGTTGTCTGGAGGCGCAGGCAATGTATGTCCTTGCTCTGGTCACCCAAAAAGGCGGAAGCGGCAAGAGCACGCTGGCGGTCGGAATTGCAGTCGCAGCGGCGGGGAACGGGGAGCGCGTCGCAATTGTCGACGCGGATCTACAAGGCACGATTTCAAAATGGGTAGAGCGGCGCGGCCATCCTCATCCGCGGGTCGTTCGGGTCGCCGATCCCGCCGAAATAGAAGGGGCGCTCGTCAGCCTTGAAGCTGAGGGGATCTGGCTTACGGTCATCGATACCGCCGCCACAAACAATGCACTGGCCATGCGCGCCATCGCGAAGACCGATCTTTGCCTGATCCCGGTGCGTCCGAGTCCAGCCGACATCGAAGCTGCGATACCGACGGTGAGTGCTATTCTTAGGCTCAACCGCCGATTTGCTTTCGTCCTCAATCAGACGCCACCGCGGGGCTGTCGCCTGAGCGAAGCTGCAACGTCGCTCAATTCGCTCGGGGTGCTTGCGCTTCCCTATGTCGGACAGCGCAATGACCACCAGGACGCACTTGGGGCAGGATTAGGCGTGACCGAGTTTGCACAACAGGGAAGAGCCTCGGAGGAAGTTCGTGAGCTGTGGCGCTGGGTCTTAAAAAAGCTTGTCGAGGGGTCGTCAGATCATGAGCCATATGCAAGAAACGAAAAAGCGGCGCGCTAGGCAGACGCGATGCGTGCGGCGCTCGCTGGTGGATCTTACCGCGGCGGCGAGCCGAGCCGTTGACGATGGCCTGTTTGTATTGTCCGGCGAGATTGCTGCTTCCAATCCGCGATCGGAGCACACAGGCGCGAATACGTCTGATCAAACGATCCTAGCAAAGCAAGCGACGGCTCCGAGCCCCTTTGCGGAGCTTGAATCTCGGAATGCGGCGGCGCCACTTAAGGACGAACTCATAGAATCCGACAGTACCGCGGAGATGATGGTAAAGGCTGTCGAGGACTCTCAAGAAAGAGCTTCTGAAAACCTCAAAGCCAGCCTGAACGTTGCGTTGGACCACGCAAAGAATCTTGTGGAGACACGGGTGGGAGGCGACGCGGCGTCGAAAGACGTCGGCGATTCCTGCGTTGAAAGCGATTTTTTGCCCGTTCTCAAAGATGCCGCAACGGAGTTCCGCGCGGATGCGGTCGAATTGATTGTACAGGAGGAACCAAACGACGACGCAAAGCAGCCCCAACCGCGATACATGCGGCGGCTCACTGACGAGGCGGTCAGATTACTGGACGATCTTCGGAGCGGAAAGCTGGAGAATGAGGCGAACTTCATCCTGAGCGAATGCTTCAGAGAAGCCGCCAGCGCGTTCTCTATCATCAATCAGCAGCTCAAGCGCGACGGCTATGCCGCGAGCATTGATCCATCAATTTTCATCTGGCTTGCCAATATCACCGAACCGCAGACGCGTGACGCTGGGACCATGCGACTTGAGATCGTACCCAACCACCAAGGTCGTCCGAGCACATACGCACGCCAGGTCGCTCAATTCATCTGGCACCTTGTGGAGGGGCAGGGCTGCCGGCGACAGGCCGCATATCGGGGCGCGCTCACGAAGTTCACCGTAACCGAGAGTTTCGTCGAGGACGCCTATGCCTTTTGGGAGCCGATCTTCAAACGGGCGGGACCGCACGTGAGAATGCTGACCCGCATTTCAGATCCAGAAGTGTAAAGCTAAGCAGCGCGGGCATGCGTCCGATTTGAGTGAGGCCGAGGCCCGCCCGGCAACTTCGTCCGCGTTTTGGAGGAAGAGGAGGCTGACGTCGGGGCCGCTCCTGCATGGCTTAAGATGGTCCTGCTAAGGGTGCCGGTGCGAAGCCGGCTGATCTGCCCGTGCAGACGCCGACCAAGTACGAGCTGAGGGCCAATTTTGAGTGGGCGCGGGGGTCCGACGCCGATCGGCGGCCCAGGGAGACCAGCGCCTTGTGAGCGTGGACCCATGACACCGCGCCAGCTAAGTATTGCTGGCAGGGCAGTGGCTGCGCGGCTGTCGGTATTGACACAATGTCAGCAACTTGACGCCGCACGCCGCGACGAAGTGCCTGCAGAGCCCGCGAATTCCCTACGGCACGCGACTTGCTCTCTTTGCGGCGGCGGCGGCTAACGGCCGCACCTCCCTCAGCAATCCTACGGTTCGTCAATCCATGGCGATGTCGTCGATACCCCAGTGTTCCTCGCCGGTGGCCAGATCGGCTACAATTGGCGGAAGAACGGCTGAGTGGTGTGTCGAACTCGAGGCCAGCGGTGCCGTCTCCGACGGCACCAATACCTGCCTCGCGGCGTGCGGCTTTGTCGTGAGCGCAAAGTGCAAGGCAGGCCGCAACGTCTTTGCCACCGGGACCGGCCGCATCGGCTACGCGTTTGGCGCGCTGGGCCACACGCCGGCCTATCTCGAGGGAGGCGCGTCGCTTGGCAAAACAATCGAGGCGACGTCTTCAATAACCACAACTTGATTGGCCACAGGAGAAAACCCATGTTGACTATGGTCGCTTCAGTGCCCCCATGGGGCTGGGCGTCGAGCAAGCGCTTACGCCTGCATGGTCGGTGAAAGCTGAGCATAACTATCTGCATTCGGGGCACCGAGCGTCGCAACGCCTCCCACGGTGCAGAATCCAGCCGTTCGCAGTTCTTCCGGCGAACACAACCAGGCTGTCCAGCAACTATCACATCGGAAAGATCGGGTTGAACTACCATTTTGGCGCCGACCCGCGGATGGCGCAATGGTCCGATGCGCCGCTGTACGCGAAAGCACCCGCCGGCGCACCGATTGCTTACACGGCTGGTTGGTCGTTCGGAGGCGGATCACCGCTCTGGCTCAGCGGGTCGATTCCAATTGAACAATAGCGCAGTGCCGGATGGCAGCATCCGCCGAGCGATGCCCTTCCACCGGTGCTGTGCATTGAGCCATGTGACGCCTCTGTGTTGAACCAAGAAATTGATCGTCGAGACGACCTCGTCCGATGCCCGCGACTCGCTAGATGCGAATATATAACATGAAAAGCGTGTGATGATCGTCGTCAGAGGTGCCTGCGTTGTGGATGGCTGGGGAAACGCAGCGTGCCAAGAACTGCGCATTTACCCGGCCGCTCCTACGAGCTTCGAAGGTTAGGTGGAAGGTTTTGGTCGCTTGGGAATGTGAAGCCGCAAACGCGATTGCGGAGATACTTCAAGCTCCGACCTGATCGCGGCGATGTGAACGCGACGATTCGCTTACAAGCACCCTCTCACGTTGGAAAAACCTGGGAGGCTTCAAAAAAGCCCGTAAAATGGTGAGCGCACAAGGGATCGAACCTTGGACCTCTCCTGTGTGAAGGCCAGCCGTCATTCTTGAATTTAGCGGCAGGGTGAAATTCCCCGTTTTCCCCGGATCAATTGGCCGCGATGATGCCCCTCCGTATCTGCCACATCTTCTTGGGAGGGAGCTCTGGGCGAGGGGGTTCTGTGCAGTCGGGCGGCGCTGGCGGTTAGCCCGCGAGCCGCCGCGCGGTGCCTTCGGCAGCTGGAAAAGGAGCCTGCAACGGCAAGGCGAGCGGAAGGGAAGCGCGCTGCTCCGGAGCGGCCAGCTGAATAACCGCGAAAAGGCCGCCTTTGGGGTGAGCATCCGGTGAGGCTTTCAATTACCCATAACTTTGACCACTCGGCCTGGTTTGCTGATCGGCGAAATCTTGAGTCGAAAGAATCACTTGTGATTCCTTGCTGAGCACCTGATTCGCGAGGGGTGCTCTATGGGCTGACATTAAGGGCTCGATCGGCAAGAGGCCGGTTGCGATCCTTGGAGGGTGAATGTTGGAGTTGATCGAGAGACTAGCATTACAGTTGCCTTTTTTTCTTGAGATGCGCTTTGCGCGCGTTGGCCTGATGAGCCCTGCGCCAGGACGACCACGCGAGGATGTGAGCGTGCGGGATACGTCGCCAGGAGCGAGTTTCGTTGTGGTCAAGACCGAGCTCGTTCTTGGCGGTTTCGAAGCTGTCCTCGATGGCCCAGCGATGGCCTTCCACCGACACCAGCTTCTGGATGGACGTGCCTTTGGGGCACCACGCTTCGCGCGATCGACCCTCCCCCTCCAGGGGAGCGTAAGAAGCAAGGGTGCAACCCCCCGGGCTGCCAGCCCATTCTCCTTGTCATTTCCGCGTCTTCCGGGTAAAAGCCCGCCACGTCCGCGGCCCCCGCACCCCTGGAGGCTTGCTGTGGACCATGCCATGGGCCGCCTTGCGGCCCATTAACTTTTGCAAAAACAAGGACTTAACGACATGGCGACGACCGTCAAGGAATTGAAGGCGACCGCACGTCCGAAGAGCGGCAAGGGGGCCGCCCGGGCTGAGCGTCGCGCCGGGCGAGTGCCCGGAGTGATCTACGGCAACAACCAGCCCCCGCTGACGATATCGATCGAAGATCGTGAACTGCGCCAGCGCATCCTCGCCGGCCGGTTCCTGACCACGCTGGTCGACATCGACCTCGAGGGCAAGAAGCACCGCGTCATTCCGCGCGACTACCACCTCGATCCGGTCAAGGACTTCCCGATCCATGTCGACTTCATGCGGCTGGGCGAAGGCGCCACCATCCGCATCAGCGTTCCCCTGCACGTCGTGAAGGCGGAAGGCTCCCCGGGCGTGAAGCGCGGCGGCACCGTCAACATCGTCGCCCACGCGATCGAGCTCGAATGCGGCGTCGAGAGCATCCCGCAATACATCGAAGCCGATGTCGGCGCGCTCGAGATCGGTCACTCCCTGCATCTGGCCGACATCAAGCTGCCGGCCGGCGTGAAGGCGCTGACCCGCGAGGACGCGACCCTCGTCACCATCGTGCCGCCGTCCGGTTACGCCGAAGAGCAGAAGGCCGCTGCTGCGGCTGCCGCTGCTGGTGCTGCCCCGGGCGCTGCGGCCGCTCCGGCCGCTGGTGCCGCGGCTCCGGCCGCTGCTGCTCCTGCCGCTGCCGCCAAGGCTCCCGCCGGCGGCGACAAGAAGAAGTAATCTCTCGAAGCTGGCGCGCGGTCCTTGACCGCGCGCCGAGCGGGGGGCGCGCCGCGTCATGCGACTCTTTGTTGGGCTCGGCAATCCCGGCGCGAAATACGCACGTAACCGGCACAATATCGGCTTCATGGCCGTCGACGAGATCGCGCGGCGTCATGGCTTTGCGCCATGGCGCCGCCGCTTTCAGGGCGAGACCTCGGAAGGTGCGCTCGGCACTGAGCGCGTGATCCTGCTCAAGCCCACGACCTACATGAACGAGTCCGGCCGCAGCGTTCAGGAAGCGGCGAGCTTCTTCAAGATCGCGCCAGGGGACACCACCGTGTTCCACGACGAGCTCGAGCTGCCGCCGGGCAAGGTGCGGGTGAAGATCGGCGGCGGCATCGCCGGCCATAATGGCCTGCGCTCGATCTCGGCGCATATCGGCAACGATTATCGCCGCGTGCGGCTCGGCATCGGTCATCCCGGCGTCAAGGAGATGGTGCACGGCCATGTGCTGTCGGACTTCGTCAAGGCCGACAACGAATGGGTGGCGACGCTCTGCGACGCGGTCGCCGAGCACGCCGCACTGCTCGCCAAGGGCACGGACGCGACCTTTGCCAACAGGGTGCATCTTGCGATGCAGGCGAAGGGATTTTTGACCAAGGACGTGAACGGCAAGGAATAACGCTCGTGGGATTTAAATGCGGGATCGTCGGATTGCCCAATGTCGGCAAGTCGACCTTGTTCAATGCGCTGACCGAGACGGCCGCGGCGCAGGCCGCGAACTATCCGTTCTGCACCATCGAGCCGAATGTCGGCGAGGTCGCCGTGCCTGATCCCAGGCTCGACAAGCTCGCGGCGATCGCCAAGTCGGGCCAGATCATCCCGACCCGGCTGACCTTCGTCGACATCGCCGGCCTCGTGCGCGGCGCCTCCAAGGGCGAAGGGCTCGGCAACCAGTTCCTGGCCAATATCCGCGAGGTCGACGCCATCGCGCATGTGGTGCGCTGCTTCGAAGACTCCGACATCACCCATGTCGAAGGCAAGATCGCCCCGCTGGCCGACATCGAGACCATCGAGACCGAGCTGATGCTCGCCGATCTCGATAGCCTCGAAAAGCGCGTCGACAACCTCACCAAGAAGGCCAAGGGCAACGACAAGGACGCCAAGGAGCAGCTCGATCTCGTCAACCGCACCCTGGTGCTGCTGCGCGACGGCAAGCCCGCGCGCCTCGTCGAGCGCAAGGCGGAGGAGGAGCGGGCGTTCTCCATGCTCGGCCTGTTGTCGTCAAAGCCCGTGCTCTATGTCTGCAACGTCGAGGAAGGCTCGGCCGCCACCGGCAATGCCTTCTCCAAGGCGGTCGAGGAGCAGGCGGCGAAGGAGGGCGCGGTTGCCGTCGTCATCTCCGCTAAGATCGAATCCGAGATCGCGACCATCTCGCGTGACGAGCGCGCGGACTTCCTGGAGACCTTGGGCCTCGAAGAAGCCGGCCTCGATCGCCTGATCCGCGCCGGCTACTCGCTGCTTCATCTCATCACCTACTTCACCGTGGGTCCGAAGGAAGCGCGCGCCTGGACCATCCATCGCGGCACCAAGGCGCCCGGCGCGGCCGGCGTGATCCACACCGATTTCGAGAAGGGTTTTATCCGCGCCGAGACCATCGCGTACGAGGATTACGTCGCGCTCGGCGGCGAAGCCGGTGCCCGCGATGCCGGCAAGCTTCGCCTCGAAGGCAAGGACTACGTCGTCGCCGACGGCGACGTGATGCATTTCAGGTTTAATACGTAGGCACCATCATCGGTGCCGTAGGGTGGGTTAGACGAGCATATGCGCGAAGCGCATCTGCTCGGCGTAACCCACCACTGTCTCGGTCCGCAGAGACAGAAGAGGTGGGTTACGGCTTCGCCTAACCCACCCTACGGCACTTGCGCCGACCTCACCGCATCCCGCCGCCCTGGTCCCGGATCGCGCCGAGATGCTCGTTGATGCGGAAGACGATCAGGATCAGCTCGGCGACGATGCGCGAGAACACGATGCCGACCACGACGCTGGCGATCGATGACAGCAGCACCAGGAAGCCGCCGAACGGGCTGATCGCCATCGCAGCCAGCCCTGAGAAGATGCCGGAGAGGCCGAACAGACAGATCAGCGCGATCACCAGCCAGTAGAAGGTCTTGATGATCGTCGGCGTGATGAAGCGGTCCCATTGGAACAGGTCGCTGAATGAAAACATTGCTCTCCCCAAGGCAAATCGGGACTTCAAACGGGCTTCTGTCGTCGATCGATCCGACTCAAATCAACGGCGATCCCAAGTATGTAGCACGAGCCATGCGGGCTGGCGGGTTGAGATTGCCGCAAAGTGCGGCCACAATCTGTCATTCCCGCAAAGCTTTCCCGAGATGACCCTGACCTTCGAAGATTTCCCGCCCGGCCGGTTCGGAACGTTCGGCCCGCGCCATGTCACCCGCGACGAGATCCTGGCCTTTGCCGCCGAGTTCGATCCGCAGCCGATGCACCTTGACGAGGCGGCCGCGGCCAAAAGCATGCTCCGCGGCCTGTCCGGTTCGGGCTGGCATCTGTGCTCGCTGATGATGCGGATGATGGCCGACGGCTTCATCACCCGCGCCGCGTCACTGGGATCTCCCGGCGTCGACGAGGTGCGCTGGCTCTCGCCGCTGCGGCCCGGCGACGATCTCACGCTCGATGTCGACGTCCTGGAGGCGCGGGTCTCGAAGAGCCGTCCTGAGCTCGGCATCGTCAAGTTCAAATGCACCGCGCGCAATGCGGCGGGGCAGGCGCTCGCCGAGATGACCTCGCCGATCCTGATCAAGCGGCGCGAGGGAGCGGCCTGATGCGGTACTTCGAAGACATCGCGATCGGACAGCGCCGCGAGATCGGCGCGTACACGTTCACGGCGGAATCCATCAAGACATTCGCCGCCAAGTTCGATCCGCAGCGCTTTCACCTCGACGAGGAGGAGGGCAAGAATTCGCTGTTCGGCGGGCTCGCGGCCTCGGGTTGGCATGTCGGCTCGGCCTGCATGAGCCTGCTTGTCGCCGACGGCCAGCGTCTGGCGCGCGAGGCCGCCTCGCGCGGCGAAGAGGTTGCGGTATGGGGCCCGTCGCCGGGCTTTCGCGATCTGCGCTGGATCAGGCCGGTGCTCGCCGGCGACATAGTTTCTTACGTCAATGAAGTCATCGACAAGCGCACCTCCGCCTCGCGTCCCGGCTGGGGCATTTTGACGGCCCGCACCACCGGCACCAACCAGCGCGGCGAGGAGGTCTATTCCATCACCGCCTCCGCCTTCGTGCCGCTGCGCAAGGGCGCGTGATTTAGAATTGATCGAGCGGTCGCGGTTCCTTCACCTCTCCCCGCTTGCGGGGAGAGGTCGAATTCTCACCCCAACCCTCTCCCCGTAAGAACGGGGAGAGGGGGAGAGAAACCGAGCGAGTGTTGCTCGCGCGCTATGGACGCGATTCCGGGTGGCTGCCATAAGCCTGCGCAACATGGTGACCGCGAAGCTTTTGGCGGAACCAGTGAGTTGCTAACTAATTATGAACCTGTCGCTGTCTATTTGAAACGAATTGGCAGAGACAGGGGACGAGGACCATGGCTGACCGCGGCGCACTCAAATTTGTTGGATTCATCTTCGCGACTGCGACGCTGGCCGTGATGCTGGTCGCCGGCATGGTGGTGAAGGGCTATGCCGATGGCGCCTACACGCTGGAAGCCTCGACCGTCGAAGCGGCCCGGTAAGAATTCGTTAATGATCGCGGCCGGCATCCGGCCGCAGCTCAGCGGCTGTAGACGAACGCCAGGATGGCGATCGCAACCGCCAGCAACCCGACAAAGCGCAGCATGATCGTGCCGAACTGATTCGGCGCGGGCCGCAACGGGATCGGGTCCGTGGTGTCGGGCCGAATGCTTTCCATGACATGTCCCCCGAGCCCGGCCGCGACGGCACGGGCGCTTGGCGTTTGTCGCCGGGAAGGGGCGGTGGGTTCAAAAGGCAGGTTCGTGTCCCGGACGCGCTGCAGCGTGCAACGCTGCTGCGCAGCGCCGGACCCAGAAGGCCACTCTGTCTACCCTCCGCTGTCATGCCCCGCGAAGGCGGGGCATCCAGTACGCCGCGGCTGCTCGGCTCCAGCCTCGCTGTCTCGGAGTACTGGATCACCCGCCTTCGCGGGTGATGACACCTGCGTCGGAGAAACGGCAGCGTGACCCAACCCAAATCAAAACCGCCGCGTCCCTTCCGGAACGCGGCGGCCAATGATGCGGTGCTGACCGATCAGCTGTTGCGCAGGCCGTCGGCGGCGCGCTTCCACTGCGCGACGTTGTCGGCGATCATGCGGGTCGACTTCATCGCGGCTTGGCTGAGCTGGGCGTAGCCGGAGATCTCGCGCTGGACGCGCTGGCCTTCGGCGTGGAGCAGGTCGCGCAGGCTCTCGAGCTCGGAGATCAAATTCTCGATCTCGGCGAGCGAGGTGCCAGCGACGCGCTGGATCAGCGAGTTGACGTTGTTGACGGTGGCTTCCGCGCTCGGATCGAGCGGCGGGGCGTCGGTGGTGGTCGCGGCCGGACGGCGCAGATAGGCGATGTCGTTGCGGACGAAATCGCGGATGCCGGCTTCGACCTCGGTCACGGCGGCAAGGTTGGTGTCGACCGTCTCGGTCTCGGTGGCTTCGACCTTTTCAGGACGCATGGCGTTCATCGTTGTTCCCCTGTTCGCGTTGAGCGCAGCGCGAGTGTCCCCCGCACGACGACGTCTGTGAGGCAGGCCGCATCAGGGCGTCCGATTTTGACCGCAAATGGGCCGAGATGCGGCAAGGACGGACCATTCGGGGGTTTTGCCGTGGCGTATGGTTAGGGAAGTGTGAATCGGCGGCTGCGGCGAGGTTAGGGCGCAACTCGGCCGGTGCTTCACTCCCTCTCCCCGCAGGCGGGGAGCGGCGAAGGGCTCACCAGCTCTTCTTGAAGCCCGCGGTCACGCTCTTGTTCAGCGTGCCTTGCGAGGTTTCACCGACCGAGCCGGAAACGGTGACGTTGTCGAACAGCTTCTGCTCCGCGCCGACCTTGCGCAGCCATTTGTCCTCGGTGGTCGACAGCGTCTGGCCGGCAATGACGCTGGTGCCGGTGTCGGTCACGGTGACCTTGGCGCTCTGGTCGGTCTCGTAATTGCGCGTGACGTGGCCGCCGATGCCGGGGACCGCACTGCTGCCCTGCTGGTTGACGCTGTACCCGTTCTGCAGCGTCAGCGAGGTGTCGCCCGACAGCGGCACCGATTTGGTCAGTGACGCCCCGATCTTGCTGTGCTCGGCGCCGGGATCGACCCTGGCTTCCACCGCGGTCTTGTCCCAGATCGCGCCCGCGCCCGGCGCGGTTGCCGTCGCCCAGGCGCTGCCCGAGGATTGCGGCAGGTTGCCGCCGTTGCTGGCCTTCTGCGCCAGCAGCTCGGACATCGTCTTGGGCTCGCTCGCCACCGTCATGTCGGCGCCGATCCGCGTATCCCAGAACGAGAACACCGATTGCTTGACGGTCACCGCGGAGGAGCCGTTGGCATTGGGGTTCGACGACCAGTCGAGGCCTTCCCTGGCGGCGGCCTGGGCGCGCTTCTTGGCGGCCATCGGGTCGATGCCGGTCCCCGCATCGACCGCGAGCTGGCTCCAGTCGAGCTTGTCGACGTCGATGCCCTTCATGATGTCGGGATCATTGACCTCGGGAGCTTCGGCCGCCTCGGCCTGGTCGTCGGATGGCGGCGGAGAGAAGGGCGGAATGATCTGCGCCTGTAACGTCAGCGCCGAGCCCAAAATGAATGCGGCTGCCAGCAACGGCAGCCTGGTCCAGCCAAACCCTGTCGAGAATTCCATCGTCCTGCCCACGAACCCCAGCGCATGCTGTCCGCCGCACTATAGCGGCCGCAATGACCATGCGCCATTCCGGCGCTGAAGGTGCCGATTTATCGTTGCGGAATTGTGGCGGTTCGCAAGGGGACGCGAACCAACGGGCCGCGCGAAAGGCGCGCGCCCGATGACGAGCTCGTGATGCGACGGCATCCGGCGGGGCTGGAGGCCAGGACGTCGCGATCGCCTGTCATCGGTCCCGAACAGCGGGGCCCGTTGGCGTCCCCCCTAAAGCGCGATGATCTTCATCGTGCTTCAGGTTGTTGTTTCGCTACGTTAGCCGACGCTGGTCATCTTCGGCAGATGAATGGCGCGGCCGAGTGCCTGCTCGACCAGATCGAAGGTGTCGATCAGCACCCGCATGCTGATCAGCTTGCCGGCCTTGAACTGGGCGAACTGCGCCACGCGCAAGCTGATCGGCTTGTTGGAATCCAGGGCCGTCAGCGAATAGCGCAGCATCGAGGCGGCGGAATCGACGCCCAGCATGATGCTCTCGCGGTCGAAGCGGCGGACCTGGAAATTGTCGGCGAGCTGGCGGATGACGTCGAGCACGGCATTCTTGCCCTGGCGCGCGCCGAGAAACGGAAACATGTCGATCGGGCCGTAGAGCGCCCATTCGACGTCCTCGTCGATCAAGCTCTCGATATCCTCGAAATGCCGGTCGTTGATCGCGCGGTGCAACGCGCGCGAGAAACGCCAGAGGCTGTGCTCTGTCATTTGGGGCAGTCCTGAAGCTGGCTTTACGGAAAAACGGAAAACAACCCCACGCGCAGTCAGGCGCCGGGGCTCAACTCATTTGTATACGAATGAAATAGCAGATTTCGGCCAAAACGCAATTCACGTTTTTGCAATGCACACTTGATCGCTCTTTGTGAGATTTACAATAGGATCCCGTAATTGTCCGGGTCTCGACGCTCACCGCCCCGTGATCAGCGGCCCGATCTCCCGTTCCAGCACCTGCTGCACCAGGTCGTAGGAATCGATGATCTCGCGGATCTGCGCCACTAGCCCGCCGCGGAACGTGTAGAACACCGCGATGTCGAACTGCACGATGCGGTCGTTGCTGCGCTTCTTGAAAAATGCGTGCATGTAGGTCGCGACCGCCTCGCCCTCAGCGACGATGTGCGGCATCTTGTAGCGAATCTCCGAATAGCGCGACCAGACCGTCTGCCAGAGGTCGCGCAGCTCCTGCTTGCCATGGCGAGGCACCATGTGCGGCAGCACGTCGATCGGCGCGTGGGTGAGGAAATAGACGTCGTCGGTGCAACAGGCCAGCGCCGTCTCGATATCGCCGCGCGCGAAGGCATCGAGCAGATGCACGACGCGTTGGCGATTCAGCTGCTCCACCGTCATTCCTGCCCGTCCTCGTTTGGCCCCGTGACGTCGCGCAACGCTAACGCGCGGTGTCGCGCACCGGCAATCCGCGAAATCACAGGGATGTTGCAGACGTTTTGACGCATGAGCGCAATGCCCGGTTCATGGTGTGCAACTGTGAGTTGAGTTGTGGGATGGGCTGCACGAATTCGCGCCGAGTTCGGTTGCCTGGCGCGCAACGCGCATGGAGCCGTGCGCAACGTCATCACGACGCACACGTACGGAACCGCGAGGTCTCCGCCACGCCCGCGGGCTACTCCCTCGCCGCTCTGATCCGCCGAAGCCTTGGCGAATGCGGATGCTGCCGCGACGAGCTTCGCTCGCGCTGGAAGGGTTGGGGAGGCTTCGCGAGTCCGATGAGATCGGGAGCAGCGCTCCTTCAACACGTCATTGCGAGCGCAGCGAAGCAATCCAGAATCCCGTCCACGGATAGACTCTGGATTGCTTCGCTGCGCTCGCAATGACGACGTTGAGAGCAGCTGCGGGCTCAACCCGGACTTTGGCTTCCGGCCTGTCCCCCGCATGCCGGGAAGAGGCGAAGCCCCGTACCGCTCCCCGCGTGACCCATCTCACATCGCCCCACCGGCGCGGCGACTACCGTCATCGGCATGTCATCAGGGAGACGTGCCATGGCCGCCATCGCCACCGCCAGAAAGTCCCGCCTGCACAACGCGCTCGAAGGCCTCGCGCTGACCGCGACCCTGCAGAGCTTCCCGACCTTCGCCACCGCGGCCTTCCTGCTCAAGCTCGTGGGCAACCACGACCTCGTCGGCGACCCCGGCGTCGCCATCTTCGTCGCCTTCGCCTCGCTCGCCCACGCGATGCTGGCCGTGACCTTGGGTCCGAGCTTCCCGCACCTCTTCAAGACCGTCTACGAGCCGAAATTCTTCGAGGCCCATCTGTCGCTCTCCGACAAGATCACGGCCTGGCGCACCCAGCCCGTCGCCTCGTTGCAACTGGTGACGATCATGCTGCTGCTGTCGGTGATGGCCGTGGTGACGGCGAGCGTGGGGTGAGGGGGAATCTCTCCGCGTGTCATTCCGCAGAGCGGCGAGCTATGATGCGCGATTGCGCATCTGAGAATCCATAACCACGAACGTCGCCGATAAACCTGCGCCGCCCTACCTCTTCTTCCACCCCCCACGTCGTCCCGGCGCCCCACCCGTCGACTTCGGCGCGGGCCCGAATTCCGGTCCCGACTGCCTTGAATCCGTCGGCTGGATGATCCGGCTGGTGCTGCCGAACGGCTTTGAGGGCAGCGCGCGGCTCTCGCGGTAGGGCAGCGATTCCGGGCCGTGCATCTCGTCGAGATGCGGCTTGTGCACGCGGGAGCCCTTGCCGCCGCCGGCCTTGAGCGCGGTTGCGGCGCTCTTGTTCTTCATGGCGCTGACGGGCAGGTTGGCGGCGTCGCCATATTTCCTGGTGCCGGCATAAGCGCCGGCCTTGCCCGCGACCACGCGCTGTTTCGCGGTGGGGTCGTCGACCACGGCGAGCTCGGTCGCGCGCAGGCGCTTGACCTCGTCGCGCAGGCGCGCGGCTTCCTCGAAGTTCAGATCGGCGGCGGCCTCGCGCATCCGCGTTTCGAGATCGGCGAGCACGGCCTCGAAATTGTGGCCGATCGAGATGACGTCGTCGGTCATGTCGTGGCCGCCGACCTCGACCAGCACGTGGTCGCGCTCGTAGACCGAGTTGAGGATGTCGCCGATCTGCTTCTTCACGCTCTCCGGCGTGATGCCGTTGGCGTTGTTGTACTCGACCTGCTTCTCGCGGCGGCGGTTGGTCTCGGCGATGGCGCGCTCCATCGAGCCGGTCATCTGGTCGGCATAGAGGATCACCTTGCCGTCGACGTTGCGCGCGGCGCGGCCGATGGTCTGGATCAACGAGGTCTCGCTGCGCAAAAAGCCTTCCTTGTCGGCATCGAGGATCGCGACCAGCGCGCATTCGGGAATGTCGAGGCCTTCGCGCAAGAGGTTGATGCCGACCAGCGCATCGAACGCACCCAAGCGCAGATCGCGGATGATCTCGATGCGCTCGATCGTGTCGATGTCGCTGTGCATGTAGCGGACGCGGATGCCCTGCTCATGCAGATATTCGGTGAGGTCCTCCGCCATGCGTTTTGTGAGGACCGTGATCAGCGAGCGATAGCCCGCTTGCGCGGTGGCGCGCACTTCCCCGACGAGATCGTCCACTTGCGTGCGCGCCGGGCGGATGTCGACCGGCGGATCGATCAGTCCGGTCGGGCGAATGACCTGCTCGACGAACACGCCGCCGCTCTCGTTCAGCTCCCAGCTGCCCGGGGTCGCGGACACCGCGACGGTCTGCGGCCGCATCATGTCCCATTCCTCGAAGCGGAGCGGGCGGTTGTCCATGCAGGAAGGCAGGCGGAAGCCGTATTCCGCCAGCGTCGCCTTGCGGCGGAAGTCGCCGCGGAACATGGCGCCGATCTGCGGGATGGTGACGTGGCTTTCGTCAGCGAAGATCAGCGCGTTGTCGGGCACGTATTCGAACAGCGTCGGCGGCGGCTCGCCGGGGCGACGCCCGGTGAGATAGCGCGAATAGTTCTCGATGCCGGCGCAGCTGCCCGTCGCCTCCATCATCTCGAGGTCGAAGGTGGTGCGCTGCTCCAGCCGCTGCGCTTCCAGGAGACGCCCTTGGTTGTTGAGCTGGTCGAGCCGCTGCTTCAATTCGAACTTGATCGACTTGATCGCCTGCACCAGCGTCGGGCGCGGCGTCACGTAGTGCGAGTTGGCGTACATCTTGATGAATTCGAGCTCGTCCTGCTTGTGGCCGGTGAGCGGATCGAACTCCTCGATATTCTCGATGGTGTCGCCGAACAGGTTCACGCGCCAGGCGCGGTCTTCATAGTGCGCCGGGAAGATGTCGATGACGTCGCCGCGCACGCGAAACGTGCCGCGGGTGAAATCGGCCTGGGTGCGCTTGTACTGCAGCGCGACGAGGTCGGCGATCAGCTGGCGCTGGTCGATGCGCTCGCCCTTCTTCAGCGCGAAGGTCATCGCGGTGTAGGTCTCGACCGAGCCGATACCATAGATGCAGGACACCGAGGCGACGATGATGACGTCGTCGCGCTCGAGCAGCGCGCGCGTCGCCGAGTGGCGCATGCGGTCGATCTGCTCGTTGATCGACGAATCCTTTTCGATGTACGTGTCCGTGCGGGGCACATACGCTTCCGGCTGGTAGTAGTCGTAATAGCTGACGAAATACTCGACCGCGTTGTCGGGAAAAAAGTTCTTGAACTCGCCATAGAGCTGCGCGGCGAGCGTCTTGTTCGGCGCCAGGATCAGGGCCGGGCGCTGCGTCGCCTCGATCACCTTGGCCATGGTGTAGGTCTTGCCCGAGCCGGTGACCCCGAGCAGCACCTGCGAACGGTCGTTGCGGTCGATGCCCTCGACCAGTTCGGCGATCGCCGTCGGCTGGTCGCCCTTGGGCTCGTAGGACGACTTGATCTCGAAGCGCACGCCGCCTTCGGACTTTTCCGGCCGCGGCGGCCGGTGCGGCGTCCACACCTTCATGGAGCCGTCGTTCTTGCGGAACTCCGGCCGGCCCTCGCGGATCAGCGATTCCAGCGCATCCGCGGTGGCCTTGACGCCCAGTGCCTCCATCTTGGAACGCGGCGGACGCGCCAGCGCTTCGGCATCGTCCTCCTCGGTGGGCAGGCCGAGCTGTCGCGCCAGTTCCGGATCGAGCGTCGGAATCGTGGCCGCGGTTCCGTAATTGGCTTGCGGCGCCTCCTCCAGCCCAGCAAGCTCACTGGACTGACGAGCGCCCGGCGGCTGCGGATTGGGCCGCAGTGGCATCGGCCGCGCCGCATCTTGCGGAAATTCCTTCGGCGTCGAAGCCCGCGCGCGATGCGCGGCGGCTTCGCCCCCGGCGCGGCGGTCGCGCGAATTGTCCGGCGGCGGCTGCAGGCCTGTGCCTGATCCCAAGCCCGCATCGCCGCGATTGATCGCGGGATTGAGCAATTCGGCGAGCGCCGGCCCGATCGGCTGCACATCGGGGCGATGCGCCTTCGAGTTCGGAGCCTTGGTTTTGGGGGATTTGGGGGGAGCAGGTTTCTTCGCCATGAGGCGAATATGGGACGAGTCCGCCCCGCAATAAAGGGTGAAGGCCCGTGGCCATGCAGGCCGCTGACAGCAGGTTGGCAGCAGCCTTCCGTTCACGCCGCCGGCAGCGGCCCGTCGTCGTTCCCGGCGGCGACATTCGGCTCGAGGATGTCGAGATGAATGCCGCCGCAATCGGTGCAGCGCATGGTCCAGTACTCGCATCCGGCGCGGCCGCCGATCACGCGGAGCACTGTGAGATCGCCGTCGCATTCCGGGCAATTGGACAGCACTGAGCGGGCGTAGATTCGCGGCCGAGCTGCATCGGTTTCGATGATGGACATGACCGGTTTGCCCCCTTTTTTCGCCGCCCTGGTCCGCCTGCGGACCGCCTATTCGTCGTCGCTGTCGGCCCGCAGGCGGAAACGATCGATGTGGTGCTTGGCATCGGCAATCGCGGCATCGCGATCGGGCCAGGCGAAGCCGACTTCCATGGCCGGAAACAGCACGCCGTCGATGGCCACCGGGCTGAGATCGGCACGGCGGATCCGCGCGTGCCACAGCCCCTTGCCAGCTTCGAAGGATTCGATGTCAAAGCCGTCGTAGAGGGTCGTCATGAGTGTAGGTCCCACGTTTCTTTTCGGAGGGTCAGGGGACCACATTTGCGGATTTTGGGATGTGAAGCCGTTCACAAGCAGGCGGCTTTTTTGCCCGCCTTCAGTTCCGCGCTGCAGCGCGGCCGATCTTGCGCGGGCGGGCAGCGGGTTCCGATGCCGCCCGCATGATCCAGCGGCGGAACGCGGCAAAGTCGCGCTGCTCGGTCTGGAAGCTGCGATAGAGCAGGTACCAGCGCATGCCCTTGGGCACCGAGAGGTCGAATGGCGCCACCAGCCGGCCGGCCGCGAGATCGTCGTCGATATAGGGGCGGATGCCCATGGCGATGCCGAGCCCGTCGGCCGCGGCCTGCAGCGCCTGGCCGTAGAACTGGAACTCGGGCCCGCGCGCGTTGATCCTCGCCGTGCCCGCCGCCTTCAGCCAGATCGGCCAGTCCTCGGGTGAGTGCGCGACGCGGATCAGGCTCGGTCCCTTCAGGTCGGCCGGACGCTTCAATCCGCCGGCGAGGCGCGGCACGCAGACGGGGGTGAGGTCGCCCGCGAACAGCGGCTCGGCGACGAGGCCGGGCCAGTCGCCGGTGCCGAGCTTGATGCCGCAGCTCCAGTCCTCGCCGAACGGCACCGCGGCGCCGCCGGTGGTGAAGCGCACCTCGATGTCGGGCTCCTCGCTGCGAAACTCCGACAGGCGCGGGATCAGCCAGCGCATCGCAAAGGTGTGGCCGACGCCGATGGTGAGCACGCGCACGCTGGCGGGCGCCGTCACCTGTGCCGTGAGGCTCGCCAGCGCATCGAAGATCGGGGTCAGCCCGCCTTGATAGGCGCGGCCCGCCTGCGTCAGCACCAGGCGATTGGCCTTGCGCTCGAACAGGGCGACGCCGAGCCGTTCTTCGAGCAGGTGCACCATGCGGCTGACGGCGGCCGCCGATACGCTCAGCTCCAGCCCGGCCGCAGCAAAGCTGCCGGTCCGCGCCGCCGCCTCGAACGCCTTGATGCCGTTGAGAAACAGCAGCCGCCGCAAATGACCCACCCTCAGGAAAGCTGATGCCAGGGCAAGATAACTCAGTTTGCGCGAGAGCGGCAAGCAAGGCACGTTCCTCTTCGCCTCTCCCCGCTTGCGGGGAGAGGCCGACGCGCGAAGCGCGGCGGGTGAGGGGGACTCTCCGCGAATCCGACTGTTACGGTGATCGCGGATATAGCCCCTCACCCCACCCTCTCCCCGTAAGAACGGGGAGAGGGAGCAGACAGCCTTGCGTCCCTTGCTCGCTACCCCGGAGACCCTCGTGACGCCCATCATGATCGCTGCCCTCGGATTGCTGATGGTGGCCACCGCGTTCCTGTCGGGGCTGTTCGGCATGGCGGGCGGGCTGATCTTGATCGGCGTGCTGCTGGCCTTGATGCCGCTGCCGACCGCGATGGTGCTGCATGCGATCACGCAGATGGCCTCGAACGGCTGGCGGGCGTTCCTGTGGCGGGCGCATATCCGCTGGCGGCCGGTTGCGAACTACATGGTCGGCGCGACAGTGGCGCTCGCCGCCTGGTCGCTGACCCGCTACGTGCCGGACAAGCCGACGGCGCTGCTGCTGCTCGGCGCCACGCCGTTCATGGCGCGGCTCCTGCCCGCGAACATCAAGCCGGATCCTGACAGGCTCTGGCAGGGCACGGTCTACGGCACGATCTGCATGGGCCTGATGCTGATGACCGGCGTCTCCGGCCCGCTGCTCGACACCTTCTTCCTCGGCGGCGATTTCGGCCGGCGCGAGAAGGTGGCGACGAAAGCGATGTGCCAGCTCATCAGCCATTTCACCAAGCTGATTTATTTCGGCGGCATCATCGACCAGGCCGCGAGCCTCGATCCCGTGCTCGCTGCGGTCGCGATCGCAGCCTCGATGCTCGGCACCACGCTGGCGCGGCGCATCCTCGAAGCCATGACTGACCAGCAGTTCATCGCCTGGTCCAACAAGCTGATCACCACCATCGCCTGCTACTACATCGCCTATGGCGGCTGGCTGTTGCTGCGTGCGCCGGTGCTGGCCGCCTTCGACAAGGGAGGTTTGCAATGAGCGAGACGGCCGATCCGCTGGTGCTGGACTTCGTCGAATGGGTGGCGCGCGAGCCGCGCGCCTACGCCGAGGTGCTCGCGACCTGGAAGACCTCGTGCCCGCGCCTTACCATCTGGGAAGACGCCGCCGAGCGCGGCTACGTCGCGCGCGAGACGATTGCCGGAATCGGGCTGGTGATCGCGGTGACGGAAGGCGGCGAGAGGCTGCTGCGCGCCAACGGGCGGTGAGACCCACTTCTGCCTCCACAAACGTCATTGCGAGCGCCAGCGAAGCAATCCAGAATGTTTCTGCGGCGGCAGTCTGGATTGCTTCGCTGCGCTCGCAATGACGGAGCACCAGCCAATGTCACTCAAGCTCTACGAACTCGTCGGCACCGATCCCACGCGCCCCTTCAGCCCGTATTGCTGGCGCACGCGGATGGCGCTGGCGCACAAGGGCCTTGCGGCGGAGACGCTGCCCTGGCGCTTCACCGAGAAGAGCGCCATCGCGCCGCACGGCTCGGAGAGGGTCCCGGTGCTGCTGCATCTCGACAAGCCGGTGGTCGATTCCTGGACCATCGCGAACTATCTCGAGGATAAATTTCCGGATCGCCCGTCGCTGTTCGGCGGCGAGGGCGGCCGCGCCATGGCGCGCATGATCAATGCGTGGGGCGACATCGCGATCGTCGGCGGTCTCTCTCCGCTTGTTATCGCCGACATCCCGAAGAATCTGAATGAGGTCGATGCCGCCTATTTCCGCAAGTCGCGCGAGGCGCGGTTCGGCAAGAGCCTGGAAGAGGTCCAGGCGAGCCGCGATGCCGGCGTCATCGCGTTCCGCAAATCGCTTGAGATCATGCGTCAGACCTTCAAGATGCAGCCTTTTCTCGGCGGGCAGGCACCGAACTACGCCGACTACATCGTGTTCGGCGGATTCCAATGGGCGCGCGTGGTCAGCCCGTTCAAGCTGCTCGAAGCGGATGATCCGGTCTATGCCTGGCGCGAAAAGCTGCTGGATGCGTTCGACGGCATGGCGCGCAAGTCGCCGGGATTTGCGGTGTAACGCACGTAGTTTCGTAGGGTGGGCAAAGGCGCAAAGCGCCGTGCCCACCATCTCTCTCGATCGCCAAGAATGGTGGGCACGCTTCGCTTTGCCCACCCTACGATACTACGAGACTGCCTCCGCCGCCGCTTTCCTTAAACACTCCCGGCACAGGCAGTCCTCGCCCTCGAGCGGCATCGGCAGCCGTGCCGTCTCCTCCGCGCACCAGCAATTGCCGGAGAGATCGCAGCCGAATTCGCTGCCGCAGCGGGAACAGGTGAGACGGCGCGCAAGTGCCGGCGCTGACGGCATTTCTTTCGGATTTGTCATGATTTACGTCGAAGCTTCGCCGTCATTTTCATGTCGGGTTCATCTGTCGCTGCGGTATATTACGCGCCGCCCGCGTCGCAGGAAAGCACCTCCCAACGCGCGAAGGACAATCATCGATGGCCCGCGATTCGCAAGCCGCCCTCGTCGCGCTCAACCGCTTCGGCTTCGGCGCCCGCGGCGGTGCATCGGGCGATCTCATCAATGCAAGCTCCGACCCGCGCGGCTTCGTGAAGGCGGAGCTTTCGCGTCCCAATGGCGTGCTGCTGGAAGCGCCGGGTCTGCAGTCGACGCCGCAACTCGGTCAGGCCGTGTTTGCCTATCAGGACGAGGTCAAGCAGGCGCGTGAGGCGGCGAAGGCCGCCGCGCCCGTCGAGACGCCGGCCCAAGCGCCTGCCGATCAGAAGCCGCCCTTGCGCCGCAATCTCTCGCTGAATGCCGCGGCGGAGATCACCGGCCAAATGGCCGATGCGCAGCCCGCCGACGGCGCACCGAAGCCTGAGACCATGCAGCCGAGCGCACCCGCGCCGCAGCCCGCCGCCAAGCCCGCGCCCCAGCCGCTCAATGTGATCCAGAAAACCTTTCGCGCCGAGGCGCTGGCGCGGTTGCAGCGCGCAACGCTCGTCGAGTGCGGCTTCACCGAGCGCCTCGTCGCGTTCTGGTCCAATCATTTCTGCATCTCCGCCAGCAAGGGCGAGCTGGCGCGGATCTGGGCCGGCGCGTTCGAGCGCGAGGCGATCAGGCCGCACGTGCTCGGGCGCTTCGCCGACATGCTGAGGGCGGTCGAGCAGCATCCGGCCATGCTGTTCTTCCTCGACAACCAGCAATCGCTCGGCCCTGACTCGCGCGCTGGCCAAAACCGCAAGCGTGGGCTGAACGAAAATCTCGCGCGCGAGATCATGGAGCTGCATACGCTCGGCGTCGGCGGCGGCTACGCGCAAGGCGACGTCACCTCGCTCGCGCGCATCATCACCGGCTGGACCTTTGCCGGCAGGCAAGGGCAGCTCGGGGTTCCCGGCTCCTTCGTCTTCAACGTCAATGCCCATCAGCCCGGGCCGCAAGTCCTGCTCGGCAAGACCTACGATCAGGCCGGCCTCGCACAGGGCGAAACCGCGCTCGCCGATCTCGCGCGGCATCCCTCGACCGCGAGCTTCATCGCCGCCAAGTTCGTCCGTCACTTCGTCGCGGACGATCCGCCGCCGGCGCTCGTTGCGCGCCTGCGCGACGTCTTCGTCAAGACCGACGGTGATCTCAAGGCGCTGGCGACGGCGCTGGTCGATTCCGATGAAGCCTGGAAGGCGCCGCTCACCAAGATGCGCTCGCCATACGATTTCCTGGTTGCGAGCGGCCGGCTGCTGGCACGCGTGCCCGAGGATCCCGGCGCCTATCTGAACAACCTCAATCTGCTCGGCCAGCCGCTGTGGTCGCCGCCGGGCCCCAACGGCTTTCCTGATACCAATGCCGCCTGGGCCGCGCCTGAAGGCATCAAGCTCAGGCTCGACATCGCGGCGCAGATCGGCGCGCGGCTCGGCAACAACATCGATCCGCTCGATCTCCTGGAGTTTGCCGCCGCCGATGCCGCCTCGGCCGAGACGCGGCGGACCATCGAGCGCGCGGAGTCGCGGCAGCAGGCGCTGGCGCTGCTGTTGATGTCGCCGGAAATGCAGAGGAGATGATGATGACCGACTGCGTCGAGAACCGGCTCCTCACGTCCCGCCGTGGTCTGCTGCTCGGCGGCGCCTCGTTTGCAGCCTGGGCCTACCTGCCGAAATTCGCCCGCGCGGCCGACGGGCGCGATCCGCGGTTGGTCGTGGTGATCTTGCGCGGCGCGCTGGACGGGCTCTCGACCGTCGCGCCGATCGGCGACCCCGATTATGCCGGCCTGCACGGATCGATTGCGCTTGCGGCCGATGGTGCGCATCCCGCGATCATGCTGGACTCGTTCTTCGGCCTGCATCCGGCGATGCCGGAATTCGCGCGCATGTATCGCGACAAGCACGGCGGTGATCCATGCGATCGCGACGCCCTATCGCGACCGCTCGCATTTCGACGGCCAGGACGTGCTCGAAAGCGGCTATGCCGGCCCGGGCCGCGTGCAGTCCGGCTGGCTCAATCGCGCGCTCGAAGCGCTGCCGCGCGGCGAGCGCGTGTCGAGCGGGCTTGCGGTCGGTCCCACTACGCCGCTGGTGCTGCGCGGCAGCGCGCCGACCGTGGGCTGGGCGCCGGTCGCGCTGCCGCAGGCCGATGACGACACCGCGATGCGCCTCGTCGAGCTCTACCGTCACCGCGATCCCGCCTTGGCCTCCGCGTTGTCGCAAGGCCTCCAGCTCGACAAGGCGGCGAGCGGCGACGATATGAAAGCGACACGCGGCAACGCCGTCACGCAGATGCGGCAGGTCGCGCGCGGCGCTGCAAAGCTGATGGCGGCCGATGATGGCCCGCGCATCGCCGCGCTCGCCTTCGACGGCTGGGACACGCATGCCAATGAAGGCGGCCCTGTGGGGCGTCTCGCCTTCCTGCTCGGCGGTCTCGACGGCGCGCTCGCCGAGTTCGAGAGCGGCCTCGGGAATCGCTGGCGCGACACTGTCGTGGTCGTCGCCACCGAGTTCGGCCGCACCGCGCGCATCAACGGCACCGAGGGCACCGATCACGGCACCGGCACGATCGCCTTGCTCGCCGGCGGCGCGGTGAAAGGCGGCCGCGTCATTTCGGACTGGCCAGGCCTCAAGCTCGCAAGCCTGTATGAGGGCCGCGACCTCAAGCCGACGACGGATCTGCGCTCGGTGATCAAAGGCGTGCTGCAGGACCAGTTCGGCCTGTCGGACCGTGTGCTGGCAGAGACGGTGTTCCCCGACAGCCCAAGCGCAAGGCCGATGAAGGGGCTAGTTACCTAACCCACAGCCGCTGTCATTCCGGGGCGGGCCTCTTGGCGCGAGCTATGATGCGCAATTGCGCATCTGAGAATCCATTTATCCAGATTTCGCCGCAAAATGGATTCCGGGCCCGCGCCTTGCGGCGCGTCCCGGAATGACGACATGATGAGCCGAACATCAGGAGACACCACCCCATGTACATCGCCATGAACCGCTTCCGCGTCGCCAAAGGCTCCGAATCCGCTTTCGAGCAGGTCTGGCTCACCCGCGACACCCATCTCGACAAGGTGCCGGGCTTCGTCGAGTTTCATCTGCTGCGCGGGCCGGAAGCCGAGGACCACACGCTGTACGCCTCGCACACCGTATGGGCGAATTATGCGGCGTTCGAGGCCTGGACCAAGTCGGAGACGTTTCGCGCCGCGCATCATAGGGCGGGCGACAACAAGCCGCTTTATCTCGGCCATCCCCAGTTCGAAGGTTTCGAGGTGATGCAGACGGTGGGGCGCGGCGCGAAATAGCGCCGCGCCGCAAAGGTCGGTCGTCGCAAAATCAATCCAGCGTGATCCTGTCGATCTCCGCCGTCTCCTCCGCGCTGAGCTTCCAGGCGATCGCCTTGACGTTCTCCTCGATCTGCTCGACGCGGGTCGCGCCCGCGATCACGCTTGAGACCTGCGGGCGCGCAGCGAGCCAGGAGAAGGCGAGCTCCAGCATCGAATGGCCGCGTGCCTTGGCGAAGGCGGCGAGCTTCTCGACGATGTCCTCGTTGCGCGGTGTGACGTAGCGATCGCGCAGCCGCGGCACCTTGCCGAAACGGGTGTCCGCAGGCGCGGCCTCGCCCTTCCGGTATTTGCCGGTCAACAGGCCGCTCGCGAGCGGGAAGAACGGCAACAGGCCGAGCTTGTATTCCGTCGCGGCCGGCAGCAGGTCCTTCTCAATGTCGCGCACCAGCAGGGAATATTCGTCCTGACAGGAGACGAAGCGGCTGACATTCATCGCACGCGCGACGTATTCGGCTTCCGCGATCCGCCAGGCCGGAAAGTTCGAGTTGCCGATGTAGCGGACCTTGCCTTGGCGCACGAGATCGTCGAGCGCGCGCAGGCTCTCCTCGATCGGCGTCAGCGGGTCGTAATCGTGCTGCTGATAGAGGTCGATGTAATCGGTCTTCAGCCTTTTCAGGCTCGCCTCCACGGCCTCCATGATGTAGCGGCGCGAGGCGCCCTGCTTGGTGCCGTCCTCGGCCATTGGCTTGGCGTATTTCGTCGCCAGCACGATGTCCTTGCGGCTATCGCCGAGCACGGTGCCGAGCACGGTCTCCGAGCCGCCCATGTTCGAATAGATGTCGGCGGTGTCGAATAGCGTGATGCCGAGGTCGAGCGCGCGATGGATCACCTTGCGCGAGGTCTCGAGGTCGGTGCGTTGGCCGAAATTGTTGCAGCCGAGCCCGACCGCGGACACGCGAAGGCCGGAGGCGCCGAGATTGCGAATTTCCATGCAAGATCCTGTCGGAGATGAGCGGCGGATATTCTGACCACCACGCGCCGCAGCAGCAAGCGGGCGGCCGCGCTGCTGCCATGCCGGCAGCGCGGACAAAAAAATGCGGCCCCTGTCAGACGCGGCGACTGACGGGGACCGCTTGGGGCGCATGATCGGTGACGGGGGCCTGACCAGACGCAGGGGCAGCCTAGTCTTGCTATGTTACGCGCGGGTGACAGGCGGAGTTATCCACAGGCCGGGGCTCAGAAGATCTTGCGATAGACGATGAAGCCGGAGCGCTCGGCGACCTTGTCGTACAGGCGCTGCGCCGTGAGATTGGTCTCGTGCGTCTGCCAGTAGACACGCGGCGATCCCGCCAGCTTCGCGCGCTCGTAGACGCCATGGATCAGCGCCGAGCCGACGCCCTTGCCGCGCGCGGCCTCGGACGTGAACAGGTCCTGCAAATAGCAGGACGGCTCGATCGCGGTGGTGCTGCGATGGAACAGATAATGCGTCAGGCCGAGCAGGCGGCCGTTGTCCTCGGCGACCAGCCCATGCATCGGCTCATAGGCATCAAAGAAGCGCTGCCACGTCATCCCAGTGATCTCGGGCGCGAGCGCGGTCGGACCGGAGCGGCCGTAAAAGGCGTTGTAGCCGTCCCACAGCGGCAGCCATTGATCGTAGTCCTGCCTGGTGACGGCGCGAATGATGAGCGACATGTGAATTTCCGCGATCTCGGGGGTGCGCGACGAAGGGATGTCCTTCATACGTGATGATCGTATTGCCGATCAATCGCACACTCGCCTCATTCCGCAGCGCGCAAGTACCGGATCAGCTTGCGGCCGGTCGGATCGCGCAGCGAGCGGTGGTAGTCGGCACTTGCCGGCGCATCGGTGTGGCGCACGAGGTCGGTCACGGGCGTGTAGCTCAGCATCCGCCCGCCGTCGGGCAGTGCGGTGCAGACGAAGCGCAGCACCTCGCCGTTGCGCAGCTTGATGTTGATCGGCGGCGCATCGCCGACCCGCACCATCTCCATGCGCTGCGCGATGAAGGTGCCGAGCTCGTCCTCGGGCAGCTCGAACGCGCCGGTGTCGCGGCCGTGATACATCAGCGCGATGAAGGGCGGCTTGGCGTCGGCGATCTCGTCCGGCACCGCAAAATAATCGCGGAATGCGCGGTTGATGAATTCGGCCCGGGTCTCGGCATCGAGCAGCACGATGCCGATATCGACCTTGTCGAGCGCGGCCGACAGCCGCGCGGCAGTGGCGTGGCTGCGGCGCTCGGCGGCGAAGCTGCCGAGCAGCCGCTCGCGCATCAGCCCGGTGATGCCGGCGGTGCCGAAAGCCGTGACGGCCAGGAGGCCGAGCGGCACCAGATCGGCGGCACCATGGCCGGAAACGCCGTGGCGATGGAGGAAGAACAGTGCCGCGCCGATCACCGCGACAATCGCGGTCGTCGCGGCGGAGGCGAGTCCTGCGAGCGCGCCGGCGAGGGCCACGATGCCGACGAACAGCGGGGCGGGCGAGGGCGCGGGGACGAGGCGATCGAGCAGCATCGCCGGCAGCAGGGCCGCTGCCGTCAGCGCCGGACCGGAGATCGCACGCCATCCGAACCGCATGGACCTGTCTCGCTCCTCCCGAACGAGGTAAGGCCGCAACACTGGCTGATCGTTGCGTGACCGCGCTGCGATTTCATGCGGCGTGCTTAAGACGCGCTTGTCTGCAAGCGTAAGGCTTTCGGAAGATTTTAGACCATCTGCGCGTGCTTGACGCGGTGCTGCAGCGTCGGCGCGTTCAGCGTCGACGTGCCTGCGCCCTTGCGCGTGCCGACGATGATCAGCAGCGAGGCCGCGACCAGGATGGCCGCAGTCAGGGTGATTGCAACGACTACCACAGGTGATTTCATCGACGTCCTGTCGCGATGCCGGTCGGCGCGGGCCGCACGGCGCCCTGAAGGCTGGTCCAGGATGAAACGGGAATCAGACCGGCAGGCCCATCGCCATGGTCGCCTTGGTCGACAGCACCGTGAGGGTGACGATCAGGCACAGCGAGAGCGCGGCGACGGCGAGAGAGGCCACGACCGCATGGGTGAGCCGGGAAGACGCGACGGTAGCGGATGGGCTCTGAAAGCCCGCCGTGCCGGACGCCCGCATCATGGTCTAAATCCTTCAACACGCGAGCGAATCACCCGCGACTTTCCAGAATTTCCCAGTTTCAACCGGCAATATTGCGGCGGCGCCCGCGCCGAAAGTGGCGGGATTGCGGCAAAGACGGCCGTTATGCCCGCTATTCGCCGCAGCGGGCGCGCCGTCAGGCGCTCGCGGCGATGCTGGCGGGGTCGTCGATGTCGGCCGGGCGCCAGTCCATCGTCACGAAGCCGGGCGTGGCTTCGACGCGTTTCAGCCAGTCCCGGATCGCCGGGAAGGCCTGGAGGTCGAAGTCGCAGCGTTCGGCGAGGTGGGTGTAGCCGTACAACGCGATGTCCGCGACCGTGAGCTGGCGCGCGGCGAAATAGGGGGTGGTCTTGAGGTGGTTCTCCATCACCTGGAGCGCGCCGTAGCCGCGCTCCATCCAGTCCTCCAGCGAATGGGTCTGCAGGTCGCGACCACCCTTGACCAGCGACAGCCAGAAATAGGCCGCGCCGATATTCGGCTCGAGCGCGTGCTGCTCGAAGAACATCCATTGCAGCGCCTCGGCGCGGTCGATGCGGTTCTCCGGCGCGAGCGGCGTGCCGACGGCAACGTACCAGAGGATGGCATTGGATTCGGCGAGATAGCGGTCCTCGCCGACCTCGAGCAGCGGCACCTGGCCCGACGGGTTCTTGGACAGGAAATCCGGCGTGCGGCTCTCGCCGCGCAGAATGTCCACCTCCACCGCTTCGTAAGGCAGGTTGAGCAGCGCCAGCGCAAGGCGGACCTTGTAGCTGTTGCCCGAGCGTTGCATCGAATAGAGCTTGTACATTCTGGCGTTCGAATCCGAGGACGAGAAGACGCGGCGCTCGTTGCCCCGCGAGGCGGCTAAACAATGATGCCGATGCGAATCCGCCGCAAGAGCCGGCCGATAGAAAAACTCGAAAACCCTACCGCATTGCGATGCCTGGGAAGATCATTTCCGCGACGATGCAATTTAGTTCACGCTTGCGTCAACGCGGAGCGGGGCGCGTCGGATAGTCGTCAAGTCGGGGGACGATCGCGCACGCTCCCGCGTCGTCATGCCCGGGCTTGTCCCGGGCATCCACGTTCTTCGTGCTGCGCGGCCAGACGTGGATGGCCGGGACAAGCCCGGCCATGACGGAGAAGAACCTGACTCGCAACACGCAAAATTGCTCCGAGGACACGCTTTGCCGGATATGAGCAATTCCGGAGGCAAAGTTGCGCAAAATTGCGGGAAATCGCGGCTTGAACCGCTCCAAATCGTAAACTTTTCCGGGATCGGGCCGAAGTTTCTTGCGGCGCAGCGGCACACGTTTTAGGGTGGCCCATTCCCACAATCAGAGTCGTGAGGCGAAGGGCTTCACGACGCTCGCCAGGAGATGATGATGTCCTTCCTTGCCGCTGCGCTCGACCGTGTGAAGCCGTCCGCGACCATCGCGGTCACGGATAAAGCACGTGCGCTGAAAGCGGCGGGCCGCAACGTCATCGGCCTCGGAGCCGGCGAGCCCGACTTCGACACGCCCGCCAACATCAAGCTGGCGGCGATCCGCGCCATCGAGGCCGGCAAGACCAAGTACACCGCGGTCGACGGCATCCCCGAGCTGAAGGAAGCCATCATCGCGAAGTTTCAGCGCGAGAACGGCGTCGCCTACAAGCCGAACCAGATCATCGTCGGCACCGGCGGCAAGCAGGTGCTCTACAACGCGTTGATGGCGACCATCAATCCGGGCGACGAGGTGATCATTCCCGCGCCCTATTGGGTCAGCTATCCCGAGATGGTTGCGCTCGCGGGCGGTGAGCCGGTGCCGGTGGTCTGCACCGCCGCGACCGGCTTCAAGCTCCAGGCCGAGGCGCTCGAGCGCGCGATCACGCCGAAGACCAAATGGGTCATCCTGTGCTCGCCGTCGAACCCGACCGGAGCTGCCTACACGCGCTCGGAACTGAAAGCGCTCACCGACGTGCTGATGAAGCATCCCCACGTCTGGGTGATGACCGACGACATGTACGAGCATCTCGTCTATGACGACTTCCAATTCACCACCGTCGCGCAGGTCGAGCCCGGTCTCTACGACCGCACGCTCACGGTGAATGGCGTCTCCAAGGCCTATTGCATGACCGGCTGGCGTATCGGCTATGCCGGCGGCCCGGCGCAGCTCATCAAGGCGATGTCGACGATCCAGTCGCAATCGACCTCGAACCCGTCGTCGATCGCGCAATGGGCTGCGGTGGAAGCGCTGAACGGGCCGCAGGACTTTATCCCCGCCAACAACAAGGTGTTCAAGGAGCGCCGTGACCTCGTCGTCTCCATGCTCAATCAGGCCAAGGGCATCGAGTGTCCGCGCCCCGAGGGCGCCTTCTATGTCTACCCGTCCTGCGCCGGCACGATCGGCAAGACCGCGCCGTCGGGCAAGGTGATCGACAATGACGAGACGTTCGTCACCGAGCTCCTGGAGACCGAAGGCGTCGCCGTGGTGCAAGGGTCGGCCTTCGGCCTTGGACCGGCGTTCCGCATCTCTTACGCGACCAAGACCTCGGACCTCGAAGACGCCTGCAAGCGCATCCAGCGCTTCTGTGGCAATCTTCGGTAAGACTGTCGCGGCATGCGATGTCCTCTTCCCGCTCTTGTGGGATGGGATTTCTCTCCGCGAGTCTGGAATCGTAGGGTGGGCAAAGGCGCACTCGCGCCGTGCCCACCATCTCTCTCGATCGCAAAGATGCGTGGGCACGCTTCGCTTTGCCCACCCTACGAAATCTGCGAAATGGCCCGCCGCCGGCGGGCCTTTTATTGTTTGCGTGTTCATCCCCGTGCATGATCTGGCACGGCTGCGGCACTTGTGGCATAGACGCGCAACACGGGTGGGGCGCTCTCTCTGCTCGCATCACATCATCGCCGGAGATATTCATGCGCCGTTCGTTCCTCTTCGCCGGACTCACCGCTGCCGGCCTCATTGCTTCCGTCGTGAGCACTGGTGCGCAGCAGCGGATGGCGCGGGTCGGCGTGCTCGAATGCCGCGGCGGCGCCAGCGTCGGCTTCATCGTGGGGTCGGTGACCCATCTCGGCTGCGTGCTGCGCGCCGACGGCTTGCCCGACGATCGCTACGTCGCGACCATCCGCAAGGTCGGTCTCGACATCGGCATCACCCAGGAGACGGCTTTGGCCTGGGGCGTGTTCGCACCGGTCGACCGGCTCGGCCCCGGCGACCTCGCCGGCAATTACGCCGGCGCGCAGGGCAGCGCCTCGATCGGCGTCGGCCTCGGCGGCAACGTGCTGGTCGGCGGCTCCAACAATTCGATCGCGCTCCAGCCGCTCAGCGTGCAGGGCCAGGTCGGCCTCAATATCGCTGCGGGCCTCGAGAGCCTGGAACTCCGTCCGGGCCGGTAACACTTTTGCGTGTGATCGCGCCGCGCGAAGCGGCGCGATTTTACGGACGACGCACCGCAGCGACGTTTGTTGCTTGCCAAATCTCGGGGAGGGGCAGAGCATCGGCGTTTGCCGACCCAATCATGGGCCGAGCTCCACAAGAAGGAGGCGGCGAATGGGACAAGACGTCAGAAGTCCCCGAGGTCCACGGTGCATCGCGCTGGTGGGCCCTTTCCAAAGCGGTAAAACCACACTTCTGGAAGCAATATTGGCGCGAACGGGCGCAATCCCGCGCGCCGGCAGCGTGGACGCCGGAACGTCCGTCGGCGATGCCACGCCGGAGGCCCGTCATCACAAGATGACCGTCGGCCTCACTGCCGCCACCACGAGTTTCATGGGCGACAGCTACACCTTCCTCGATTGTCCCGGTTCCGTCGAGTTTGCCCACGACATGCGCGCCGCGTTGCCTGCGGTCGACGCCGCAATCGTGGTCTGCGAGGCCGACGAGAAGAAGCTGCCGCAGCTTCAGATCATCCTGCGCGAGCTGGAACAGCTGAAGATCCCGCGTTTCCTGTTCCTCAACAAGATCGACCGCGCCAGCGAGCGCATCCGCGAAACCCTCGCGATGCTGCAGCCCGCCTCGTGCGTGCCGCTGGTGCTGCGCCAGATCCCGATCTGGAAGGGCGAGCTGATCGAGGGCTTCGTCGATCTCGCGCTGGAGCGCGCCTTCATC
This sequence comes from Bradyrhizobium sp. WBAH42, assembly GCF_024585265.1. NCBI lineage: Bacteria > Pseudomonadati > Pseudomonadota > Alphaproteobacteria > Hyphomicrobiales > Nitrobacteraceae > Bradyrhizobium > Bradyrhizobium sp. WBAH42. The sequence goes on along the minus strand of NZ_CP036533.1, from coordinate 300,162 downwards.
TATCGCGAGCACAAGGCCTCCGAGGTGATCGCGCTCGAAGGCGGCGATCTCGATCGCGAGAAGGAAGCCCGCTTCTCGATGCTGGAGAAGCTCGCCGATCACGACGATGCGCTGATGGAGCAGCTGCTCGAGGACATCCAGCCGCCGCGCGATGCCGTCTTCGACGATCTCGCCCGCGAATTGCGGGAAGGGCTGATCTGCCCGGTGCTGCTTGGCGCCGCCGCGCGCGAGAACGGCGTGTTGCGCCTGATGAAGGCGTTGCGTCACGAGGCGCCCGGTGTTGCGGAGACCGCAAAACGTCTCGGCGTTCCCGAGACCAAGGACGCGCTCGGCTACGTCTTCAAGACGCTGCATTCGCAGCACGGCGGAAAGCTGTCGCTGACGCGGCTGCTTGCCGGCCATCTCGACGACGGCGCCACGCTGCAATCCTCCTCCGGCGGCGCAGGGCGCATCTCCGGCATCCTCGCCGTCAACGGCGCCTACGACACCAAGCGGGCCTCGGCCGAAGCCGGCGACACCGTGGCGCTCGCCAAGCTCGATCCGGTCAAGACCGGTGACACGGTTTCGAACGGCAAGACGGCGCCCGCGGCATTGATCACGATCGAGCCGACGCCGCCGGTGCTCGCGATCTCGGTCGCGGCCACCGACCGCAAGGACGACGTCAAGCTCGGCCAGGCGCTGACGCGCCTGCACGAGGAGGATCCCTCGCTCATGATCGTGCAGAACGCCCAGACCCACGACACCGTGCTGTGGGGCCAGGGCGAGATGCACCTGCGTGTCGCCAGCGAGCGCTTGCGCGACCGCTTCGGCGTCAAGGTCACCTCGCATCCGCCCGCGATCGGCTATCAGGAGACCATCCGCAAGCCGATCACCCAGCGCGGCCGCCACAAGAAGCAGTCCGGCGGCCACGGCCAGTTCGGCGATGTCGTGCTCGACATCAAGCCGCTGCCGCGCGGCGACGGCTTCAAGTTCGCCGAGAAGGTGGTGGGCGGCGCGGTGCCGCGCAATTACATCCCGGCGGTGGAGGAGGGCGTCGTCGATGGCTTGACGCGCGGCCCGCTCGGCTTCCCCGTCACCGACGTGCAGGTGACGCTGACCGACGGCTCCTATCACAGCGTCGATAGCTCCGATCTCGCCTTCCGCACGGCGGCGCGGGTCGGGCTCAACGAAGGCCTGCCGCAATGCCAGCCGGTGCTGCTGGAGCCGATCCACATGGTCGAGATCGTCTGCCCGACCGACGCCACCGCCAAGATCAACGCGATCCTGTCGGCGCGGCGCGGCCAGATCCTCGGCTTCGACACCCGCGATGGCTGGACCGGCTGGGACTGTGTCCGCGCCATGATGCCGGAAGCGGAGATCGGCGAGCTGATCGTGGAGCTGCGCTCGGCCACCGCCGGCGCCGGCAGCTTCACGCGCCAGTTCGACCACATGGCCGAAGTCACCGGCCGCGCCGCCGACCAGATCATCGCCGCACATCAGCACGCGGCGTGAGTCCGTCTCTCGCGCAGTGAGGGACGCACGCTCTCTCACGCCCTCTCCCCGTTCTTACGGGGAGAGGGATGTGCGGCGCTGTCTCTCCACGCGTCATTGCGAGCGCAGCGAAACAATCCAGAGTCTTTCCGCGGAGGGATTCTGGATTGCTTCGCTTCGCTCGCAATGACGGAGGAGACGCTTGCACCAGCCTCATGATGATGTATTTTACATCATTGTATATGTACAGAATATCACATATAAACTCTGATACGTGAGGCCAAGGTGATCACCTCGTTCCAGATGCGGGCAGCCCGCGCGTTGCTCGGCATCGACCAGAAAACCCTGGCCGAGCTCGCCGGCGTGTCGCTGCCGACCATCCAGCGGATGGAGGCTTCGACCGGCAATGTTCGTGGCGTGGTCGAGACCCTGATCAAGGTGGTCGAGGCGTTCGACCGGGCCGGCGTCGAGCTGATCGGCGAGCAGGCCCGAAGCGACAGCGGCGGACGTGGCGTTCGCTTGAAGGAGCCCGGGCCGCCGCGCCGCGTCGGAGCATGATCGCGCGTTGATCGTGCCCGGCATCAAGTTGGGCTAGCGCATCGTCGCACCTTGGGACGCACGATGCTTCGGAGCATCGTGGGGCCAGCGGAGCACTTTGCTGACATGAGCATCACAGGCGATCAGGCAGGCCGGCTGCACCAGCTGCGTCAGCCGACCTTTGCCGAATTGTATCTGCCGAAGCTCGTCACCGTATTTCGTGAAGGCTACGGCCTCGCGGATTTCCGCGCCGACGTCTTCGCCGGCCTGACGGTTGCGATCGTCGCGCTGCCGCTGTCGATGGCGATCGCGATCGCCTCGGGCGTGACGCCGGACCGCGGCCTCTACACCGCCGTCGCCGGCGGCTTCATCGCCTCCATGCTCGGCGGCAGCCGGTTCCAGATCGGCGGCCCGGCAGGTGCGTTCATCGTTCTGGTCGCGGCGACCGCGGAGCGCCACGGCGTCGACGGAGTCATCCTCGCCACCATGATGGCGGGCCTGTTCCTGATCGGCGCGGGGCTGCTCAGGGTCGGCACCTACATCAAGTTCATTCCCTATCCCGTCACGGTCGGCTTCACCGCCGGCATCGCCGTCATCATCCTTGCGAGCCAGCTCCGCGATCTCTTCGGCATCACGCTCGCGGGGAAGGAGCCCAGCGAGTTCGTGCCGAAGCTCGCCGCGCTCGCCGGCGGCCTCAGCACGATCAATCCATCCGCAGTGCTGGTCGCGATCGTCAGCATCGCCATCATCGCATCCTTGCGGGTCTGGCGTCCCTCCTGGCCCGGCATCCTGATCGCGGTCGTCTTCGCCGCATTCGTTTGTGCAATATTCGCGCTGCCGGTGGAAACGATCGGCTCGCGCTTCGGCGGCATCCCGCGCGAATTGCCATCGCCGGCGCTGCCCGCGTTCTCGCTGGAGAAGGCACGGGCCGTGCTGCCGGATGCGATCGCGTTTGCGCTGCTGGCGGCGATCGAATCGCTGCTGTCGGCGGTTGTGGCCGACGGCATGACCGGCCGCCGTCACCGCTCCAATTGCGAGCTGGTGGCGCAGGGCGCGGCCAATATCGGCTCGGCGCTGTTCGGCGGCATCTGCGTCACCGGGCTGATCGCGCGCACGGCGACCAACATCCGCGCCGGCGCGCGCGGGCCGCTCGCGGGCATGCTGCATTCGGTGTTCCTGCTGCTGTTCATGCTGATCGCGGCCCCGCTCGCGAGCTACATTCCGCTGGCCGCGCTCGCCGCGGTGCTGGTCGTGGTGGCCTGGACCATGGCGGAGAAGCACGAATTCGCCACGCTCGTGCGCTCGTCATGGGGCGATGCCGTGGTGCTGCTCGCGACCTTCCTGCTCACGATCTTCCGCGATCTCACCGAGGGCATCCTGGTCGGCTTCGCGCTGGGTGCGGTGCTGTTCATCCATCGCATGGCGGAGATGACGGGCATCGAGGAGCGCTCGCCGCTGGTTGCGGATGATCGTCCCGACGACGGCAACGGCGACCGCGTGCGTTACGATCCCGCGCTTGCGGTCGACCGCGACGTGCTGGTCTATCGCATCACCGGCGCGTTCTTCTTCGGCGCGGCCTCGGCGATCGGCGGCGTGCTCGACGGCATCGCCGACAAGCGCAAGGCCTTCGTGGTCGATTTCGCGGCGGTGCCGTTCCTGGATTCGACCGCGGCCAACGTGCTCGGCCGCGTCGCCGCCAAGGCGCACCGCCAGGGCATCCGGCTGTTCATCACGGGGGCCTCGCCCGCGGTCCGGCGCGCGCTGCTCACCCATGGCGTCACGCCGCCGCGGGCGCGCTACCGCACGAGCCTCGAGCGGGCCATCGCCGACATCAAGGGCCGGGCCGCCGACGAGTCCGCTGCGAGCTGACCGCGCGCTTGACAGAGCGGGCGCGACGCGAAATGGATCGCCTCGGAAACGACCCGAGGGAAAGATGACCGCGTCCAGGATCCCCGCAGCCTGTCTGATCGGATGGCCGGCCGCGCATTCGCGCTCGCCGCTGATCCACCGTCACTGGCTGCGCACGCTCGGCATTGAGGGCGGCTATGTCATCGAGGCGGTGCCGCCGGAGGATCTGCGCGATTTCGTGCTGCGGCTGTCGCTGCGCGGCTTCGTCGGTGCCAACGTCACCATCCCGCACAAGGAAGCCGTGCTGGCGCTGTCGACCCCCGACGCGCGCGCCCGGGCCGTCGGCGCTGCGAACACGCTGTGGTTCGCCGAGGGCGAGCTGCGCTCGACCAACACCGATGTCGAAGGCTTCATCAACAATCTCGACGCCAGCGCGCCCGGCTGGGACATGGCCAAGGAGGCGCTGGTGTTGGGCGCTGGCGGCGCCGCGCGTGCGGTCGTGTTCGGCCTGCTGGAGCGCGGCATCAGCTGCGTTCATGTCGCCAATCGCACCCTTGCACGAGCCGGGACGCTGGCAAGGCAGTTCGGATCGAATGTGCATCCGCTGCCGTGGGATGCGATCGGGGACGTGCTGCCGGGCGCAAGACTTCTCGTGAACACGACCTCGCTCGGCATGCATGGCCAGCCTTCGCTCGATATCGACGTCGCGCGCCTGCCGCAAGACGCCGTCGTCGCCGACCTCGTCTATGTTCCCCTGGTGACCCCCCTGCTCGCCGCGGCCATGGCGCGCGGCCTGAAGACCGCCGACGGGCTCGGCATGCTGCTGCATCAGGCGGTGCGCGGTTTCGAGCTGTGGTTCGGGCGGCGGCCCGAGGTCACGGCCGAGCTGCGCGCGTTAATCGAGGCCGATCTCACGAAGTCTTGAGAGAATAGTGCGGGGTCTTTCGGAGTTCTCTCTTCCTGGGGACAATCGGAGACCGTCATGTCTGTTCAACGTGCAACTTTCACACGTCCGCTGATCGCCGTCGCGATGGTGGCCGTCTCGACCTATTGCGCCTTCGCCCAGAAGGCGCCGGTGCCGACGCGCGTGCGCGGCACCATCGAAAGCGTCAATGGCGACACCATGCAGGTCAAGTCGCGCAGCGGTGAAGAGGTCAAGCTTCGCCTCGCCTCCGACGTGAACGTGTCGGGCGTTACCAAGATCTCGCTCGCCGACATCAAGCCGGGCTCGTTCATCGGCGCGACCACCGTGCCGGGGCCGGACGGCAGCCAGAACGCCGTCGAGGTGCACGTGTTTCCGGAAGCCATGCGCGGCACCGGCGAAGGCTCGCGGCCCTGGGACCTCAAGCCCAATTCCAGCATGACCAATGCGACGGTGGCCGAGAGCGTCGTCGGCAATGACGGTCACACGCTGCTGGTCAAGTACAAGGACGGCGAGAAGAAGGTGTTCGTCGCCGACGACACGCCGGTCGTGACCTTCGTGCCCGGCGACAAATCCGAGCTGAAGGCCGGCGCCAAGGTGATCGCCTTCCTGAAGCAATTGCCGGACGGCTCCTTCGAGACCAGCCGTGTCAGCGTCGGCCGCGACGGCCTGACGCCGCCGATGTGAATGATCGAGCGTTGAATTCGTAGGGTGGGCAAAGGCGCGCTTGCGCCGTGCCCACGCTCTCTCTCGCTCATTCGCGCACCAATGGTGGGCACGCTTCCGCTTTGCCCACCCTACGGCACCGCCGCGCACTCACACTGCAATGACGTGATCGTCGATCTCGTCGATCCGGTTGACGCCGCACAGGCCCATCGTGGTGAGCAGCTCCTTCTGGATGATGTCGATCGCCTTGGCGACGCCGGCCTGGCCGCCGGCACCGAGACCGTAGGCATAGGCGCGGCCGATCATGCAGGACTTCGCGCCGAGCGCGAGCGCGCGCATCACGTCCTGGCCGGAGCGGATGCCGCCGTCGAACATGATCTCCATCCTGTCGCCGACCGCGTCCGCAATCTCCGGTAGGACCTCGATCGAGGACGGCGCGCCGTCGAGCTGGCGGCCACCATGGTTGGAGACGACGAGCGCCTGCGCGCCGGTCTTGGCGGCTTCCTCGGCGTCCTCGACGTCGAGGATGCCCTTGATGATGAGCTTGCCCGGCCAGATGCTGCGGACCCACTCGACGTCCTTCCAGTTCAACGAGGTGTCGAACTGCGAGGCGGTCCACTCGGCGAGGCGGTTGAGATCCTCGGTGTTCTTCACGTGTCCCGCGATGTTGCCGAAGGTACGGCGCTTGCCCTGCAGCACGCCGGAAACCCAGGCCGGCTTGCTGGCGAAGTCGAGCAGCTTCGACAGCGACCATTCGGGCGGCACCGTCATGCCGTTCTTGATGTCGGCGTGGCGCTGGCCGATCACCTGCAGGTCGACCGTGAGCACCAGCGCGCTGCACTTGGCAGCCATCGCGCGCTGGATCAATTCCTTGATGAAGCCGCGGTCCTTCATCACGTAGAGCTGGAACCAGAACGGCTTCTCGACACTGGCGGCGATGTCCTCGATCGAGCAGATCGACATGGTCGATTGCGTGAACGGGATGCCGGCGGCCTGCGCGGCGCGGCAGGCGTGGATCTCGCCGTCGCCGTGCTGCATGCCGAGCAGGCCGACCGGCGCGAGGATCAGCGGCATGGTCGAGGGCTCGCCGAGGATCGTGGTCGAGGTATCGCGCTTGGAGACGTCGACCAGGATGCGCTGGCGGAACTTGATCGCCTGCATGTCCTCGCGGTTGGCGCGCAGCGTCTCCTCGGCATAGGAGCCGCGGTCGCAATAGTCGAAGAACGCCTTCGGCACGCGGCGCTGATGCAGCGTGCGAAGATCGTCGATACAGGTAATATGCTTCATGTCGTTTCCCCGGCCCGTCATGTCCCAACAGTCTTGCATCGGAAGATTTCGGGGTCATCTAGCATGGTTGGATGCACAGCCAAATCGTTTGCAGAACGTTTTGGAAGGAGAGCGCCAAGGAGAGCGTCATGACGAAGCCGCACGCGCCACCTTCGCCGGAAGAGATCAAGGAGAAGCACGATCTCGAGGAGGCGCTGGAAGAGGGACTGGAGGAGACCTTCCCGGGCTCAGATCCAGTCAATGTCACCCAGCCGGCCCCTAGCCGCGCCGACAGCCATGTGAAGCGCTCGGATTAGGCGAGTTCCGCCGCTTTTCGCTGGTCACGCAGGAATTACAATGTTAACAATATGTTATCGGGGCGGTCGCGGCGCCGGTTCCGTAACGATTCATCATATTTTTTGAAGCCAAGTTAGCCGCGATAGCTTTATAAGACCTCGGCAAATCAGGGATGCGGGTCCCGTTGGGGCAGCCCGTGGTTGTAGAGGGGACTCCCTGGTTGTTGCTTGGGGGACGATATGAGCCGCAAATATTTCGGGACGGACGGGATTAGGGGCCGCGCCAACGGACTGATCACGCCGGAGCTCGCGCTCAAGGTCGGCCAGGCCGCGGGCCTTGCGTTTCAGCGCGGCGACCACCGCCACCGGGTCGTGATCGGCAAGGACACCCGCCTGTCCGGCTACATGATCGAATACGCCATGGTCGCAGGCTTCACCTCGGTCGGCATGGACGTGCTGCTGGTCGGCCCGATGCCGACGCCGGCGGTCGCGATGCTGACCAAGTCGATGCGCGCCGATCTCGGCGTCATGATCTCCGCCTCGCACAATCTGTTCGAGGACAACGGCATCAAGCTGTTCGGCCCGCAGGGCTTCAAGCTCTCCGACGATGTCGAGCGGCAGATCGAGCAGCTGCTCGACGAATCCCTCGACAAGCGGCTCGCGCAGAGCGCGAGCTTGGGCCGCGCCCGCCGTATCGACGGCGTGCATGACCGCTACATCGAGTTCGCCAAGCGCACGCTGCCGCGCGACCTTTCGCTCGAGGGCCTGCGCGTCGTGATCGATTGCGCCAACGGGGCCGCCTACAAGGTGGTGCCCGAAGCGCTGTGGGAATTGGGCGCCGACGTGGTGCCGATCGGCGTCGAACCCGACGGTTTCAACATCAACAAGGATTGCGGCTCGACCTCGCCGGAGGCGCTGTCGAAGAAGGTACGCGAGATGCGCGCCGACATCGGCATCGCGCTGGACGGCGACGCCGATCGCGTCATCCTGGTCGACGAGCGCGGCCATGTCGTCGACGGCGACCAGCTGCTCGCGGTGATCGCGCAGAGCTGGAAGGAGGACGGGCGGCTGTCGCGTCCCGGCATCGTCGCCACCGTGATGTCCAATCTCGGCCTCGAGCGCTTCCTCAAAGGGCAGGGGCTCGATCTCGTGCGCACGCCGGTCGGCGACCGCTACGTGCTCGAGCAGATGCTGAACGGCGGCTACAATCTCGGCGGCGAGCAGTCCGGCCACATCATCCTGTCCGATTACGCCACGACGGGCGACGGTTTTGTCGCGGCGTTGCAGGTGCTCGCCGTGGTGCAGAAGCTGCGTCGTCCGGTGTCGGAAGTCTGCCACCGCTTCGATCCGCTGCCGCAGATCCTCAAGAATGTCCGCCACAAGGGCGGCAAGCCGCTCGACGATTCCGACGTCAAGTCGGCGATCTCCGACGGCGAGAAGCGCCTCAACGGCCACGGCCGTCTCTTGATCCGCTCCTCCGGCACCGAGCCCGTGATCCGCGTCATGGGCGAAGGCGAGGACCGTCACCTCGTCGAGGACGTCGTCGACACCATCGTTTCGGCGCTGGGGCAGGCGGCGGCGTAAGGCGCGATCGTAGACCGGATGGAGCGCAGAGCATCGTAGGGTGGGCAAAGCGAAGCGTGCCCACGCGTCTGTCGCCGTATCGGAAAGATCGTGGGCACGGCGCAAGGGCGCCTTTGCCCACCCTACTATATCCGACTCGCGGAGAGGGCCTCGCGCATCCCAGCCATTTGCGATTGACGGTGGTTTCACCGCGGCTTGCATCGTAATGAGCGGTTGCTGCGGTTCGCCGCGCCTGCCGGGATTGCCGCCTTGAACAAGCCTGTCGTCGTCTCAGAGGAAACGCTGACCGAGCCCGTCGTCGTCGCCGACGTGGCGCCGGCTGCCGTCAAGGCGGCGGGGCCGGCTTACCTCGTGCTCGCCGGCATCAGCGTCTCGCACTTCCTCAACGACACCATGCAGTCGCTGATCGCCTCGGTGTATCCGATCCTGAAGGACACCTACGCGCTCGACTTCGCGCAGATCGGCATGATCACGCTGGCGTTCCAGTTCACGGCCTCGCTGCTGCAGCCGGTGGTCGGGCACTACACCGACAAGAAGGCGCAGCCCTATTCGCTGGCGGTCGGCATGGCCTCGACCTTCTTCGGCCTGCTGCTGCTCAGCGTCGCGCACCAATATCTCGTCATTCTCGTTGCCGCCGCGCTGGTCGGACTCGGCTCGGCGGTGTTTCACCCGGAATCGGCGCGCATCGCGCGGCTCGCTTCCGGCGGCCGCTATGGTTTTGCGCAATCGGTGTTTCAGCTCGGCGGCAGTTTCGGTACCTCGATGGGGCCGGTGCTCGCTGCGTTGATCGTGGTGCCGTTCGGGCAGGGCAGCATCGCCTGGTTCTCATCGATCGCGTTTCTCGCGATCCTCATTCTCTGGCGCATCGGGCGCTGGTACGCGCCGCAGATCACGACGAAGCAGGCGGCGGCCGCCGACACCCATCCCGGCGCGCCGAGCTCGCGTCGCGTCGCGCTCGCGCTTCTCGTGCTGGTCGCGCTGTTGTTCTCCAAGCAGCTCTACGTCTCGAGCCTGTCGAGCTATTACATTTTCTACCTGATCGACCGTTTCGGCGTGTCGACGCAGGCGGCCCAGATCTATCTCTTCGTCTTCCTCGCGGCGAACGCGGTCGGTGCGTTTCTCGGCGGTCCCCTGGGCGACCGCTTCGGCCGCAAGATCGTGATCTGGATCTCGATCCTCGGCGCGCTGCCGTTCACCCTGGCGCTGCCCTATGCCGGGCTCGCTGCCAGCGCCGTGCTCAGCGTCGCGATCGGCCTGATCATCTCCTCGACGACGTCGTCGATCATCGTGTTCGCGCAGGAGCTGGTGCCGCATCGCTTCGGCATGATCTCCGGCGTGTTCTTCGGCGTCGCCTTCGGCATCGGGGGCCTGGGTGCGGCCGTGCTCGGCAAGCTCGCCGACCACACCTCGATCGAGTTCGTCTACCAGGTCTGCGCCTGGCTGCCGGCGATCGGGTTGCTCGCGGTATTCCTGCCCAAGCTGCCGCGGCACGTGCGTTAACGCATCCTCTCTTGCCGCGTTGCGACTTCACACATCGCTAGGGAATGCGGCGCCGATGTCGCATTTTGCGCGGCAATTTTGCAACGCTCGCGCGGCGCGCGCGTGTAGGGTCAGAAAAAATCAACCTTAAAAATTAGGGTTAAGTGGCGCTTAAGCATTTGCTGGCATCGTCCTCCCCGTGAGTTTCCAGAACGTGAGGCGCCCGTATTTTGCCTCACCGGCCATAAGGACGAAGCCAATGCGTAGCGTTAAGTCTCTCCTTGCCGCGGGTGCGGCGACCCTGATCTCGTCGATGGCGTTCGCCGCCGACATGCCGATCGCCGCTCCCCCTCCCATGTACGCGCCGCCGGCTCCGCCCGCCGACTTCGGCGGCTGGTATCTGCGCGGCGACATCGGCATGACCAACCAGAGCGCCAAGCGCATCGAGAGCACCCTGCCGGCAGGGTTCACGAAGACGACAGAGGGCCTCGGCTTCGACTCATCCCCGCTGTTCGATCTCGGCGTCGGCTATCGCTTCAACAACTGGTTCCGCGCCGACGTGATCGGCCAGTACCGCGGCAAAGCCAATCTGCACGGCAGCGATAACGTCGTTGGGCCCGGCTTCGTGGGCGTCAACAACTACACCGGCAGCAAGTCCGAGTGGGTCGTGATGGCCAACGCCTATGTCGATCTCGGCACCTGGTGGTGCGTCACGCCGTTCATCGGCGCGGGCGTCGGCGGCTCCTACAACAAGATCAGCGGCTTCCGGGACGACGGCGTGTCCTTCAACCCGTTGCTCAGCAACAGCGTCGCCTACTTCGCCGATAACGGAAAGTGGAACTTCGCCTGGGCCGCTCATGCCGGTCTCGCCTACAAGGTCAATCCCGGGTTCACCGTCGAACTGGCCTACAGCTACATGAATCTCGGCGATGCGGCGCCCGGCAACTTCCGCTTGTTCGACAACAGCGCCTCCGGCCCGACCTCGATCAAGATCAAGGAGCTCACCTCGCACGACGTCAAGCTCGGCGTGCGCTGGGATCTCAACAGCCCGCCGGCCTACGTGCCGCCGCCGCCGCTGGTCACCAAGGGCTGATCGGAAGGCGGATCGGTTAGGACTTCTTAACGGCGCGGGATTATCCCGCGCCGTTTTGCTTTGCGTATTTTTCATGGCGAGCATCGACCAAAGCGCCCGCCGCAACCATTGGTTAAGGTTAACGGGCGATGATCATCGCAACAGTTCGAGTCCGATGGAGCGTGGTGATGCGTAGGCTGGTGTTGGCAGCGGCGATGTTGGGGACGGTATCGGCCGCGCAAGCGGCTGACATGCCGGACCTGCCCGTGCTGCGCGGCGGCTTCACCGACGGTCTGTCGAAGACGACCCGTAATTGGGATGGCCCCTACGCTGGCGGTCACTTCGGTTACACGACCGACTCGACCGATTTCGGCCAGAGCGTGGTCGGCCTGACCAACTACATCTTTCGTGACAGCGTGCTTCAGCAGCCGACCGCGTCATGGTCGCTCCTCAGCAAGAACACGGCACAGAGCACGAATTTCGGTGGGTTCGTTGGCCGCAACTGGCAATGGTACGACGCGGTGCTTGGTCTCGAAGGTACCTACACCTACTTCAACAACCTCAAGACCGCGTCGACCGGCTCCAACGCTCTCGACATCATCAACCCGCCTGGCGACACGGTGCCGCCAGGTGCCTTCAATCATTGGAACGTGACTCTGACCGGGGCCGCCACGGCTCAAGTCAAAGATATGGTCACGTTGCGTGGGCGCATGGGCTGGGATGGTGGTGACTTCATGCCGTATGTCTTCGGCGGCGCTGCCGTCGGCCGTATGGATGTTTCCCGCACGGTATCCAGCAACGTAACCCTGCGTACCGATACGACCACGACAGACCTATTAGGTAACACCATAATCGTGCCAGGAACGACTAATCCCGTTCCAGCTCAGTCGCAAACGCAGGGTCAGCACAAGACCAACGCCTTCGTGGTCGGCTGGACCGCCGGCATCGGACTCGAATATTGCCTGTGGGGTGGCTTGTTCGCGCGAATTGAATATGAGTACGTGCAGTTCTCGCCCGTCATGAACACGTCGGTGACGCTGAACAACGCGCATGTCGGCCTCGGCTACAAGTTTTGAGCCCTTCCTGCCTGGTTGACAAGTTTCTCGCCCCCTGATGCTCTGTCGTTCCGAAAGCGGGGCGGCAGCGATGAAGATCTATGGCGACAGCAATTCCGGAAACTGTCTCAAGGTGAAGTGGGTCTGCGACAAGCTCGCATTGCCCTACCAGTGGATCGAGATCGACACGCGCAAGGGCGAGACGCGCACGCCGCAATTCCTGAAGATGAACGGCGCCGGCCAGGTGCCGACCGTTGCATTCGGCGACGGCCGCACGCTGGCGCAGTCCAACGCCATCATCCGCTATCTCGCCCGCGACAGCGCGCTCGTTCCGCGCGACGCCTTCACGGCGGCCAAGATGGACGAATGGCTGTTCTGGGAGCAGTACAGCCACGAGCCCTACATCGCGGTGTGCCGCTTCCTCATGGTCTATCTCGGCAAGGACGCCTCCGAGCTCGATCCTGAAAAGGTCAAGCGCGGCTATGCGGCGCTCGATCGCATGGAGCAACATCTCTCATCCAGCCGCTTCTTCGCCGGTGACGAGGTGTCGCTCGCCGACGTGTCGCTGCTCGCCTATACCCGCCTCGCGCATGAAGGCGCCTTCGACCTCGGCCGCTATGCGTCCGTCCGCCGCTGGATCGGCGAAGTCGAAGCGTTTCTCGGCCTACCGCCGGCGCGTTGAATCCGGAGCTATCTGACATGAGTGCCGAAACGGTCTCCATCCGTCCCGCGCGCCGCGAGGACGTCGCCGCGATCGTTGCGATGCTCGCCGACGATCATCTCGGCCGCGCGCGCGAGCGCGTGGAGGATCCGTTGCCCGCCGTCTATTACGACGCATTCGCGCGGGTCGAGCGCGATCCGAATCTCACGCTGGTGGTTGCCGAGAGCGAGGGCAGGGTGGTCGGCTGCCTGCAGCTCGCGATCCTGCCGGGCCTGAGCTCGCAAGGCGGATCGCGCGGCCTGCTCGAGGACGTTCGCGTTGCCGCTGATTGTCGCAGCCGCGGCATCGGCGAGCGATTGGTGCAATGGGCCGTGACGGAAGCAAAGGCGCGGGGCTGCAATCTCGTCGAGCTTCTGACGCATCAGACGCGCGTCGATGCGCAGCGCTTCTACGAGCGGCTCGGTTTTGCGGCGAGTCACGTCGGCATGACTGTCCGCTTTTGACGCAGCACCACGCGGCCGTTGCGCAATCAGCGAAATCGGATCGCGCGTTCGTTCATGTTAAGAGCCGGTAAACTACCCAGCCGTCGTTCACGTTGATGAAGGAACGAACGGTGCTACGCAGCGTCAGGCACCGAGCTCGGTCGGTTCGGGGATTTCGATGACAAGCTATTCCATCATCAAGGTCGGCAACGATTACGTCGTGCAGGCCAATGACAAATGCATTTTGAAGGTCGGCAGCCGCCGCAAGGCCGCGCAATTGATCAGCGATGCCACGGACTTGCTGAACGCACTCGCCGTTGTCCAGTCCCCTGATATTGCACCGGAAGCGCCATCAATGGCGCGTGAGGCCCCCGAACTTCCTTGACGGACCTTCCCGATTCCCGTATCAGCCGCGGCGGGACACCTCCCCCCAACGGGAGGCTTACTATCTGGAAGGGTAGATCATGACTGTAGCGAAGCCCGCTTCGCGGCCGAACGTGCCGCATTTCTCCTCCGGCCCCTGCGCCAAGCGCCCCGGCTGGAACGCCCAAAATCTCAAGGACGCAGCCCTCGGCCGCTCGCATCGCGCGAAGATCGGCAAGACCAAGCTCAAGCTCGCCATCGACCTCACCCGCGAAGTGCTCGAGGTCCCCGCCGATTACCGCATCGGCATCGTGCCGGCCTCCGATACCGGCGCGGTCGAGATGGCGCTGTGGTCGCTGCTCGGCGCACGGCCCGTCACCACGCTCGCCTGGGAATCCTTCGGCGAGGGCTGGGTCAGCGATATCGTCAAGGAATTGAAGCTCAAGGACGTCACCAAGCTCAATGCGGCTTACGGTGAGATCCCCGATCTGTCGAAGGTCGATCCCAAGACCGACGTCGTCTTCACCTGGAACGGCACCACCTCCGGCGTGCGCGTGCCTGATGCCAACTGGATCAGCGCGAGCCGCGAAGGCCTGACCATCTGCGATGCGACGTCCGCCGCGTTTGCGCAAGCTCTCGACTGGGCCAAGCTCGACGTCGTCACCTTCTCCTGGCAGAAGGCGCTCGGCGGCGAGGCCGCGCACGGGATGCTGATCCTCTCGCCCCGTGCGGTGGAGCGGCTCGAGACCTACAAGCCGGCCTGGCCGCTGCCGAAGATCTTCCGCATGACCAAGGGCGGCAAGCTCAATGAAGGCATCTTCGTCGGCGAGACCATCAACACGCCGTCGATGCTCTGCGTCGAGGATTATCTCGATGCGCTGAACTGGGCCAAGTCGATCGGCGGTCTCAAGGCGCTGATCGCGCGCGCCGACGCCAACACCAAGGTGCTCGCCGACTGGAAGGCGAAGACGCCCTGGATCGACTTCCTGGCCAAGGACGCCTCGATCCGCTCCAACACCTCGGTGTGCCTGAAGTTCACCGATCCCGCGATCACCTCGCTCTCCGAGGACGCGCAGGCGGAGTTCAGCAAGAAGCTGGTGGCCCTCGTCGAGAAGGAAGGCGCAGGCTACGACTTCGCTTATTACCGCGATGCGCCGGCGGGCCTGCGCATCTGGTGCGGCGCCACGGTGGAAGCAAAGGACGTCGAGCTGCTGACGCAGTGGATCGACTGGGCCTTCGCCGAGACCAAGGCCACGCTAGCCAAGGCGGTCGACGCACCGTCAGGTGCGGCGGGGTGGGGTGATCTCTCCACACGGCGCACCGGCAATTTTCTTTGTTGCAGCTTCACCCCACCCCGGCGCTTCGCGCCGACCCTCCCCCTCCAGGGGAGGGTGTGAAGGACACATCCCCATGACCAAACCCAAAGTTCTCATTTCCGACGCCCTCTCGCCCGCTGCCGTGCAGATCTTCAAGGACCGCGGCGTCGAGGTCGACTTCCAGCCCAATCTCGGCAAGGACAAGGACAAGCTCGCCGAGATCATCGGCAATTACGACGGCCTTGCGATCCGCTCCGCGACCAAGGCGACCGCCAAGATCCTCGAGAAGGCGACGAAGCTGAAGGTGATCGGCCGCGCCGGCATCGGCGTCGACAATGTCGAGATCCCGGCCGCCACGGCCAAGGGCATCATCGTGATGAACACGCCGTTCGGCAATTCGATCACGACCGCCGAGCACGCCATCACGCTGATGCTGGCGCTCGCCCGCGAGATCCCGCAGGCCGACGCCTCGACCCAAGCCGGCAAGTGGGAGAAGAACCGCTTCATGGGCGTCGAGATCACCGGCAAGGTGCTGGGCGTCGTCGGCTGCGGCAATATCGGCTCGATCGTCGCCGACCGCGCGCTTGGCCTGCGCATGAAGGTGATCGCGTTCGACCCGTTCCTGTCGCCGGAGCGCGCCAAGGACATCGGGGTCGAGAAGGTCGAGCTCGACGATCTGCTCAAGCGCGCCGACTTCATCACGCTGCACACGCCGCTGACCGAGAAGACCAGGAACATCATCGATGCGGCCGCGATCGCCAAGATGAAGAAGGGCGTCCGCCTGATCAACTGCGCCCGCGGCGGTCTCGTCGACGAGCAGGCGGTGGTCGAAGCGCTCAACGCCAAGCACATTGCGGGCGCCGCCTTCGACGTCTTCGTCGAGGAGCCCGCGACCAAGAACGTGCTGTTCGGCCATCCCAACGTGATCTGCACGCCGCATCTCGGCGCTTCCACCACGGAAGCCCAGGAGAACGTCGCGCTGCAAGTCGCCGAGCAGATGTCGGATTACCTGCTCACCGGCGCGATCTCGAACGCGGTCAACTTCCCCTCGATCACGGCGGAAGAGGCGCCGAAGCTGAAGCCGTTCATCGCGCTTGCCGAGAAGCTCGGCTCGTTCGCCGGCCAGCTCACCGAGAGCGGCATCCTCAAGGTCGAGATCACCTATGAGGGCCACGTCGCCGAGATGAAGATCAAGGCGATCACCTCCGCCGTGCTGTCGGGTCTGCTGCGCCCGATGCTCGGCGAGGTCAACGTCGTGTCGGCGCCGGTCGTCGCCAAGGAGCGCGGCATGGTGGTGGACGAGATCGTCCGCGCCGCCCAAAGCGACTATGAGAGCCTGATCACCGTCACCGTCGCGACCGAACGCCAGGAGCGCTCGGTCTCCGGTACCGTCTATCACGACGGCAAGCCGCGCCTCGTCGACGTTAAGGGCATCCGGGTCGACGCCGAGTTCGGCAAGTCGATGATCTACGTCACCAACGAGGACAAGCCCGGCTTCATCGGCAAGTTCGCGGGGCTTCTGGGCGACGCCAAGATCAACATCGCGACCTTCCATCTCGGCCGCGTCGCCCCCGGCAGCGATGCCATTGCGCTGGTCGAGGTCGACGGTGTGGTACCGGCCGACGTGCTCGCCAAGGTGCAGGCCCTGCCGCAGGTCAAGCAGGCCAAGGCGCTGACGTTTTGATCTTCACCTCTCCCGAAGGGAGAGGTCGGATCGCATCGCGAGATGCGATCCGGGTGAGGGGTTAGGCTCTCACCGATTGCTGCGGCCCCTCACCCGGATTGCTGGCGCAATCCGACCTCTCCCCGCTGGGGAGAGGTGACACAGCAGGCCAACAGAGTCGAATTCCTTCGCCTTCTACAGACATATTCCGACCCGCGGAACAACGCCGCTTCCTTCGCCGGGAGGCGGCGTTTTATTTTCCCCGCGCCTGCCAAACTGTGTACCAATGGCGCCAGAACGCCTCGTAAATACGCTCCGTTCAAAATCGTTCGACAAGGGAGAAAACAATGCGTGAAGCCGTCATCGTTTCCTATGCGCGCACGGGCCTCGCAAAATCCGGCCGCGGCGGGTTCAACATCACGCCGCCGATGTCGCTTGCGGCGCACGCCATTCACCACGCGGTGGACCGCGCCGGCGTCGAGAAGGACTATGTCGAGGATTGCTATCTCGGCAATTGCGCCCATGGCGCGCCGAACATCGGCCGTCAGGCCGCGCTGCTCGCCGGCCTGCCGAAGACCACCGCCGGCGTGTCGGTGAACCGCTTCTGCTCCTCGGGCCTGCAGACCATCGCGATGGCCGCGAACTCGATCCGCTCCGACGGCGCCGATTGCATCGTCGCCGGCGGCGTCGAGAGCATCTCGATTCCGGGCGGCGGCTCGCCGAAGGAATCGATCGATCCGGAGCTGCTCAAGGTCGCCCCCGACATTTTCATGGCGATGATCGACACCGCCGACATCGTCGCCGAGCGCTACAAGCTCAGCCGTGAATATCAGGACGAGTTCTCGCTGGAATCGCAGCGCCGCATGGCCGCGGCGCAGCAGGCGAACAAGTTCAAGGACGAGATCGTCCCGATGAAGACCAAGATGAAGGTCGTCGACAAGCAGACCAAGGCCGAATCGATCGTCGACTACGTCGTCGATCGCGACGAATGCAATCGCCCCGACACCACGATGGAAGGTCTGGCAAAGCTCGAGCCGGTGAAGGGCCCGGGCAAGTTCGTCACCGCCGGCAATGCCAGCCAGCTCTCCGACGGCGCCGCCGCCGTGGTGCTGATGGAAGCCAAGGACGCCGAGAAGCGCGGCCTCAAGCCGCTCGGCCGCTTCGTCGCCTGGGCGACCGCCGGCTGCGAGCCGGACGAGATGGGCATCGGCCCTGTCTTCGCGATTCCGAAGCTCTTGAAGCGCACCGGGCTCAAGATCGACGACATCGACCTGTGGGAGCTCAACGAGGCCTTTGCCAGCCAGTGCCTGTATTGCCGCGACCAGCTCGGCATCGATCCCGCCAAGTACAACGTCAACGGCGGCTCGATCGCGATCGGCCATCCCTTCGGCATGACCGGCGCCCGTCTCACCGGCCATCTGCTGCAGGAAGGCGCCCGCCGCAAGGCCAAGTGGGGCGTGGTGACGATGTGCATCGGCGGCGGCCAGGGCGGCGCCGGCCTGTTCGAGATCTACAGCTGATCCGAAGCATCGCCTGAATTGCGAAGGGCACGGCGCAAGCCGTGCCCTTCGTCATTGCGAGCGCAGCGAAGCAATCCAGAGTCTTTCCGCGGCGGCAGTCTGGATTGCTTCGCTCCGCTCGCAATGACGGCGGAGCCCTACGCCCCCGCCAGCGCCGGTGCGAGCACCACCTCGATCAGCGTGCCGTGGCCGGCGCTCTTGATGTTGAACCGCGCGCGGTTGGCTTCGACCAGCGCTTTCGTCAGCGACAGGCTCAGTGCCGAGCTGTCGGCGGCGTCGCCCGGCGGCGGGGTGCGGAACGGCTCCATGGCGGCGGCGACCTCGCGCTCGGAAAGGCCATGGCCGGTGTCGCGGATGCGAAGCGCGATCTCGCCGCGGTCGGTCAGCGCGGTCGAGACGATGACCTGGCCGCCGGCGCTGGCAAGCCGGATCGAGTTCGAGATCAGGTTCATGGTGATCTGCCGCATCGCGCGCGCATCCACGCTCACCTGCGGCAGCGCATGGGCGAGCGAGGTGCGGATGATGATGCGCTCGCGGTTGGCCTGCGGCTGCATCACCGTCACGCAGGCTTCGACCAGGTCGTTGAGGTTCAGATTCGAAAAATTCAGGTCGAGCTTGCCGGTCTCGATCCGCGACAGCTCCAGCAAATCGTCGATGATGGCGATGACGCGCTCGCCGGACGCGCGGATGTCCTTCATGTATTCGCCGTAGCGCTCGTTGCCGAGCGTGCCGAAGCGCTCGGAGATCATCACCTCGGCAAAGCCGATGATGGCGTTGAGCGGCGTGCGGATCTCGTGGCTGATCCGCGCCAGCATGTCGGCCTTGGCATTCGCCGCACCGTCGACGAGGCGGCGGGCCTGGGTCAATTCGCTCTCGCCCTTCTTGGCGTGCGAGAGATCGCGGAACACGGCGAAGAAGTTCGGCCCTTCGGGGCGCGTGCGGCCCATGATCATCGCGAGCGGAAGCACGCCGCCCTTCTTCTCGCGGCCCAGCACCTCGCGGCCGTGATCGAGCAGGCTGGAGATGTCCTGGCTCTTCAGGCTTTGCAGATAATCGGCGACGATTTGCTGGCTCTCGGGCGCGAACAGCGTCAGCAGATTCTGCTGCAGCAGCGCCTCGCCGTCATAGCCGAACAGCGCCTCCGCGCTACGATTGCAGGCGTGGATGTTGCCTTCGGCATCGAACATCACGATGCCCTCGGCCGTGGTGTCGAGGATGGCGGCGAGATCCTCGGCCTCGGCTTCGCCGGCCGCTGGCTCCGCGTCAGCTGCGTCAGATTCTGCTGCCACCACGGTGTCCGCAACGGCAGGCGCGGCGATCGGTGCCGCCTCCGGCAGCGCGCAGATCAGCGCATGCGCGCCGTCACCGTCCCAGTCGATGGTGTGCAGATGCGCTTCCGTCGTCGGAAGCGGTGCGTCGCCATTCGCAACCGCCGCGCTGATCGTCACAGGCGTGCCGCCTTGCGAGGTGCTGCTGGCCGCCGACACGCCCGGCTCGACATAGAGCGCATCCAGCCCGCCGGCATGCTCCAGCGCGGTCAGGCTGTCATAGCCCATGCGCGCGAGGAAGGCGGGATTGGCGTAGAGCAGGCGGTCGAGCCGGTAGATCAGGATGCCCGTCGGCAACAGGTCGAGCAGCGTGCGGTCGCGCGCGCTCATCCCGCGGGCTGGCGGTGCGGGCTCGGTCAGCCATTCGGCTGCGGCCTGCGGCGCCTCCGGCTCGGGCGCTTCGGCTGTGATCTCCGCAACCGGCTCGGCCGCGTCGGTGGCGATGCTCTCGCGCTCGCGTTCGAGCCGCTCGGACAATTGCCGCGCGAGCTCGTTGAACGCGCTGTTCTCGACCGGCGTCAGCGTCGGAGACCGCGCATCGCCGTGCGGGCGGAACGGCACGACATTGGGAGGCGTTTCCACGGGCGTGTCCAGTTCGGTTGGGTGTGAAGTCGTCTCGCTTGTGGGCTCTGGCAGGTCGGGCTCGGCTTGAGGCTCGGGCTCGGATGGCGCGATCGGCGGCGGCGCCGCCACTGCTTCGCCCTCAACCTCTGCTTCCGCCGCCGCTTCAGGCTTGGCTTGCGGCTCGGCCTCCGCATCGAGCGCGACGGCCTCAGTGGAGCGATCCTGCGCCGGCGGGTCGACGAGCAGCTCGAAGCGCCTGAGCGCCTCGAGCCGGTTGAGCGCGTCGAGATCGCGGCAGACGCCAAAGCCGCGGAAGCCGGCGAAGTTGCGGTTGCGGTCGTAGACCGGCAGGCCCGCGAGCTCAACCGGAATGTGCTCGTCGCCGTCGGCCGGCCAGTTCACTGTGATGCCGGCCCAGGTGTCCTGGCTGTCGAGCGCCTTGGCCACGCGCCCTTCGGGATCGAGCGAAAACGCCTCGGCGATCTCGCGCCAGGGGCGGCCGAAGCCGGCGGCCGTGTGCGTGCCCATCAGGCGGATGAAGTCATCGGAGCCGAGCGCAAAGCGGCCCTCTTCATCCATCTGCCAGAGGAAGCGCAGCGGATGCTGACGCGGTGCGGCCGGCTCTTGCTGGCCCGAAGAATCATGGCCTGAAGAGTGCTGGCCCGAAGAGTGCTGGCCCGAAGTCGGCTCGACCATGCCCGCATTGATCGGCGCGGGCTGCGGCGACACAATGGCTTGCGGCTGGTTTTCAACCGGAGTTTTGGGCGCCTCGGGGACATCAGGCGCGTTCGTCTCGACCGGTGCCTCGGCCGGCTCGGCGAAAGCATCGAACAGCGCGATCGCAGACGGCGCCTCGTCCGGCAGCGCAGGCTGCGCGTGATCCGGCACTGGGGCCGGCTGTTCGACGGGCGTGACCTCCGGCGCGGCATCGCGCGCCGCTGTGGTGGCGCCCGGCTCGATCAGCGCGACCAGGCCGACATCGGCGCCTTGGCCGACCCGTTGCAGCACCATCTGGCCGATGCCGATCGGCGTCGCGGCCCGACCGGTTGCCAGCGCATCGCTGCGCGCCCGGTCGAGCCCGGCCTCGAACAGATCGCGGAAGCCGAGCAGGGCGTGCGCAGCCTCGCTCGCACCGACGAACAGCCCGTCCGGCGCGAACGCCGCCATCGGCACCTTGGCGCCGGCGACCAGCCGATGCAGCCGCTCGACCAACGGCATCGTGCGCAGCGTCGGGTCCATCGCGATGACGAGCACGGCATGGCCGCCATCGGCAAAGTCGAGCCGCGCGCAAGCACAGGTCATCAGCGCCCCTAACCGGGCGCCGAAGCCGCGCAGCCGCTCGAGCCGCACCGCGCCGTTCGCCGGCAGCTGTCGGGCGAGCCGGACCACCTGGCGGCGATGGCTGTCGGCGGGGCCGAACACCTTGTCCGCAAGGCCGGCGCTGTTGGCCGCGCCGAACAGTTTTGCGCCGACCGGATTGGCCCACAGCACGCGCGCGCCGTCGGTCGACCACAGCCAGGCCGGCAGGGCAGAGGTCGCATGCACGGCCAGCCGCGGATCGCCCACCCCTCGCAACTGGAAATCCGAACGCGTCATCAGGCCGGCTGCATCTCACGCTTCACGTGTGGCGGCTGCCGGGAATGACAGCCTTAAGAAAGGGTTAGTATCGCCCGGAAGGCGCGACCAGGTCCACGGCCCAAAGCCCGCAAGCGCCCCCCAAGCGGCGATAACCTTAATCCCGCCACCCCCGCAAGCCGAGCCGATGTTGCATCCAAGGGATTCGTGGGTTGGGGAGGGGCGCGCGGCATGCGCGCTGCCATCCTCCCCTGGAGGGGGAGGATCGGTTCGCACGCAGCGAAGCGGAGAGCGAACCGAGGTGGGGTGACAGTCTCTCCCCACGGGCGGTCCCCGAGTGGAGAGATCACCCCACCCCGCCCGCGCTTTGCGCGAGCGACCCACGGGCGAGCTACGCTCGTCCCGGACCCTCCAGGGGAGGGTAAGAAAGCCGCTCGCCTCCGTGCCTCTTCACTTCAACCCCCGGTTCCCCACCCCCGGAACCTCATCCTCCCCGAGATTAAATTTCGCACCGCACGTCTCTGCCGCGTTGCGATGCACAATGTTGACATGATAGGCAGTCATAGTGCTTGGCGCTGGGCGAGCCATCTCGATTGTTTCGCGTTTCCAGTCTTCGTTCCCGCTCAATGCGAGGCCCATGATGGGGGCCGGCGGGCGCGCCAGAAGGCTCACTCCATTTTTTCAATTAGCGTGAGGGACCAACATGACAGGTGCGACTGATCCGTTTTCTGCCTCGATCATCCCGTTCGAGGTTCCCGAGCAGATGCGTGCGTTCGCCGAGAAGGGCGCGGCGCAGGCCCGCGAGAACTACGCCAAGTTCAAGGACGCCGCCGAGACCCACAACGGCACCGTCGAGGCCGTCTTCACCTCCGCCTCCAAGGGCGCGAGCGAGTACACCGCCAAGCTGGTCGAGTTCATGAAGGCCAATTCGAGCGCCCAGCTCGACTTCGCCCAGCAGCTGTTCGGCGCCAAGTCGCCGACGGAAGCGATGGAGCTGTGGACCGGCCACGCCCGCAAGCAGCTCGAGACCTACCAGGCCCAGGCCAAGGAGCTGGTCGAGCTCACCCAGCGCGTCGCCGCCGAGACCGCCGAGCCGATCAAGGCCAGCGCCTCGAAGTACTATCCGTCCGCCGCCTGAGCGGTCGGATTGGTGTGAGATAGGAAGCCCGGGCCCGAAAGGCCCGGGTTTTTCTTTTGCAATGGGTTTGCTCCGCTCGCGCCCAGCACTCCGTCCACCTCTCCCGGAGGGAGAGGTGATCCCGCCCGGCCGATCGACCTGGTTTCCTGGTGTTTAAGAGGGGAAATATCGGGTTTTGCGGCCTTGCCAAACCGGGCCGTTGCACCTAGTTTCCGCCCCGTCCAGCCCCCCTCAGGCGTCAGGCCTTTTCAGGCAGCCCAAGGCGCGGCTCGCAAGGATGCAGTTGTAGCTCAGTTGGTTAGAGCGCCTGTCTGTGGAACAGGAGGTCGGTGGTTCGAGCCCACCCAACTGTACCAGCGGGATCAAATCCCTAGCAGAAGTGACCCCAATATCGGGCTAGGGTGAAGAACGCCGCCCTTTGGTTGCGTTCGCGCTGCGGGCGCTTTCTCCGCAACCATGGCGCGAAGCGTTGAAACTCACATCATTCAGTTTACATTTTGCGCTAAGGTGACGCGCAATGGCTATCGCCCAGAAAAAAGAAAGAGCGCCGTTCAATCGCGACGTCCTTCAATGGGCGCGGAAGCGCGTGCGTCTGTCCGTGGAGAGCGCTGCGAAAGGAGCCGGGGTAACGCCCGATCACATACAGCGATGGGAGGCAGGCGCAGACCTCCCAACCGTGAAGCAAGCCCGTAAGCTAGCGAATGTCTACGACGTGCCGTTTATGGAGCTTCTGTCCAAGGAGCAGCCGCAGATAAAGGAGCTGCAACTGGTTCCGGATTTTCGGCTCCATTCAGAAGCCGAGGCTCCAAATGAGCAATACGAACTTCTACTAATCCAGGCAGAGGCCGAACAGACACGCCTCAATGCGCTCGACCTCTACGAAATTCTGGGAATCAAACCGCTCGTCCTTGACAGCTCATTCTACTGGCCCCTTGGGAAAAACCATGAAGCGGCGGCGGCGACTGTTCGCGAAGCGCTGAAGCTACCGATGGATGAGCAGTATTCGCGCAAGGGTAACGATAAGGCCAAGTTCGTCAGCGCATTCCGGGACTACCTAGAACGCGCGGGCATCATAACTATGAAGAATTCGGGTCTAGCGGCCTTCGGCGCGAGAGGCATGTGTCTCTTTGCAAGTCCTCTGCCCGTACTCGTCTTCAGCAAGGAAGCTCCAACCGCACAGGCTTTCACGCTTGCACATGAGCTCGGACACGTGGTCCTTAAGGAGAGTGGGATCAGTGGTCCAATAGGATCAGCGCCAAGCAAGACGCGGGCGCGGTCGGTAGAGGATTGGTGCGACGGCTTTGCGGGCGCATTCCTAATGCCCAAAACCGAAGTCGTTCGGCTACTCCAGCCAGTGCCGCGTCGACCAGAGCGCAGCATAGACGACGGAAAGATTGCAGCCGTGGCTAACGCATTCTGTGTGAGTCGACACGCTGCACTAGTTCGGCTCGTTGAGCTCGGTTACGTCGATCAAGATTTCTACTGGCGCGTAAAGAGACCTCAATTCCTTCAGCAAGAGAAGGAATTCAAGGGCGGCGGTCGTCCCGAATACTATGGTTCAAGATTTCGGTCATCCCGTGGTGATCTTTACACTGGACTTGTCCTTGAGGCGTGGTCCAACGGAATGATCACGAACCACAATGCGGCAGAATTTATGGGCATCAAAAATCTTGCCCACCTCGATGACATCCGAAATCATTTTAGAACCTGATGAAGAGATATTGCCTCGACACATCGGGGTTGAGCAACCCTCTGGAGTTCATGCCAGAGGACATCCATCCAACTATATGGGCGAAAATCGCTGGATTAGTTGTAGACGGGACGTTTGCTGTGACCGTCGAGATATTCGAAGAGCTCGAACACCTTCCCGGTCCGATTGGAGAGTGCATCAAGAATAACGCAATCGCACTTCAGATGGAAATAGAGGAAGAGAGCTGGGACTGGAAGACGTATGTGGCTCACTACGAGGAGATGAAGGTCCGACACGCGGCCGCCATCTCTGAGTACAATGGCAATCGGAAGGGTACTATCGGATTGAACGATCTAACGATCATTGCCCTGGCGAAGACTCTTGGACTTCCTGTTATCAGCAGTGAAAAGAAAACGAACGTAGATCAGGATAGCAGCAAACGACAAAAGATCCCTGATATTTGCGACAAGGAAGGTGTGATCCACCTCAGTTTCAACGACCTACTTCGCGCGGAAGGGATCAAGAACTAGGTGATCGGGTGGCAGTACATAAACCCCGATGCTGCAGAGCGCGTGCTTGGGGCGTTGGTCAAGATCAATTTGGTAGACCGTCATCCTAATTGCGCTTCCGTGCGTATCAACCGAGCTGCGGGTCCTTGCAGTTGTGCGACTGGAAGAATTCTGCAGGGACTCGCTCTTTCCCCCAGATTTTGTTGCCAGCCCTTCGCGGATTCGCGCGGAAATGCTCATTCCTTTCCTCAAAATATCGGTCGATCGCCGCTCTTGCCTCGTCAGGCGAATGGTAGTTGCTATTGTGAATGATGGCGCGTGCCATGCCGCTAAAGACCGATTCAATGACGTTGAGAAACTGCGCCCGAGCGGGCAACGGTGCGATCACTACTGTAGGCCCGACGATCCGGCTGTTGTGATCCTCTACCGCTTGGCTCAGCTCCTTCGAGATGTGCCAAGAGGCGGCGTCCCAAGACAGATAGATGCATCTGCAATTCTCGTATTGATCGAGCAGAATCTTCATCATCCGGATCATTTCGGCCGTGTTCTTCTTCTCGCTATAGAAGTGCGTTACCTGATTGGACGAAAGCTCGATTGCCGCCGTCAGCGTGACCTTTCCCCGAGATTTTTGCCATTGCTGAACGAGCGGCCGTTCGCCGGGACCCGTAAGCGATTTCCCGGGCTGGTGCTTGATGGCAAAGGGCCCAAACTCGTCGATTGAGAAGAATGCTTCGTCGGGGGCAAGGTTGCTTAAGATCGACTTGATGCGATCGAGCTTCTGAGAAAATTCCGGGTCGTTCGAGGTCAGCACGACGCGGGCTTTGCGCCACTTGTAACCCGAAGAGTTTATGATCTTGCGGACCGTATCCTCGCTCACTGGCTGTCCTTGCAGCGTGAGGACACCAGCAAGATCGACAACCCTCCATGTGGTGCGGTTGATCCCGAATCCGCTTGGCGGCCGGTGCAGGGTGTCAAAAAGGGCGTTCTTGAGTTCTTCTCTATCAAATTTTCGCGCAGGACTTCGGCGCCGCGCGAACAATGCATCCGCACCTCCTTCCGTGTAGATGCGAAGACACCGCCGCCAAGTGACAGGACTTAGCCCGATCAGTCCACACAACTTGCTTTGTCGAACACCGAGCCAATGTGTTATTAGCACTATGGCTCGCCTGCGGTCGAGTATCCGTCCGCTCAGCAAATGCTCGCCGACAATGCGGAGATCGAATCTGTCGATAGTGGGAGGCATCTTCGCCTTCCAGCACGCGGGCAGCTCGCCGGCTGGGTCGCCCGCGAGACGGGCGATCGCGGCCATAGCGTCCGCAGAGCTCAGTGCACCTCTTCGTGAGAGGATAGTTGAGATTGTCGATGGAGCCGGGATTCTTGCTCGACCGCTTTTGCGAAGTTCGCCCGCGATCCGCCGGGCGCCCCAGAGCGGATGAAACGCCCGGACCGACAAGACTTCGTCCTCGATTTCTGCTGGCGTTCTCGAAGGATGGTGCCGAGGCCGCCGGGAGCGATCCTGATACCCATCAGACCCCATTGTACGAACACGCGCGAGCAGCTTGTAAGCCGTTTTGGGGCTGACGTTGAACTTGCGACAGAGGGCTCGGATGTTTGCGTGAGGCGAATTGGCTAAAGCGACAAACTCCTGCTTCGCCTCAATGAGCGTTCTGGATGTCCACGGCATGCTCTCCTCCATCGCTTGATGTTAAGAGCCGCAGCTGTTCTGAGTCAGCACAAGCGAGGGTCGCGTACCGATTTACACTGTACGCGGTCGCGCCGGCCACCGCGATCGTCGGCAGACGAGCCTCAATTCAGTCTCATCCCGCCTCACGCAATCACCGCCTTGATCTGCGCCGTATCCGCAAACTCGATCAACTCGGCGATCTTGCCGTCCTGAAATCTGAACAGGTCCAGGATCTCGGTGCTGAAAGTCTTTCCGCCTGGATTATACCGAACGAGAACCCGGGAATGGACTGCGACGCGATCCCCGTCGACGAGTTCAGCCAGGATTTCGTGGCTTTCGAAGCCGAAGGTGTCGGTGAACTGAGTGAAAGCGGCGCGCAGGGTCGGGTGCCCCTCCATGCGCCCCGTCAGTTCGAGCGCGCCCTTGTCGCCCATCAAGGTGAAGTGGCCCTCGGGATGAAAAGCCGTCACCAGGCCTTCGATGTCGCCCTTGCCGCGCGCGGCGTAGGCGGTCCTGATCAATGCGAGGATCTCTTCGCGCTGTGCCATGGGCCCCCTCCCTGCAATGTGTATCGGGGCAGCCTAGCGACCTTTGCGTGCAAAGGCAAAATGATTGGAACCGTGCTGCGCTACCTCACCTCGCCACCACCCACACCACCACCGGCAACGTCACCGCGGCCAGCAGCGTCCCCAGCGTCACTGCGCCCGACACCGGGTTCACCAGCCGCTGATACGGCAAAAATGTACGCATTCGCGCCGGTCGGCATCGCCGCGAACAGCACGATGACGCCGACAGGGTCGAGCAATCTTGCCAGACGAACGCAGCGACTGGCATTGCCGAAAGCTGGAGCGGCATCACCAAAATGCTCAGCCGCTCGCTCTTCACCTCGCGCGAAACGAATAGATGCCGAGCTTGATCAGCGCCGGCGGCGAGTCTGAGTGCGCAAACGGTGTGATGATTGCTCGGAAGACTGCCGAGATTGCAGGTCGTGCATCACGTAAGGCAGTCGATCTTACTCTTTGGGGCGCGGCCTCAAACTCTTTTCGACGAAAGCGAGGACAGGTGTAAACTGTTTCACAGCAGCGGGCTTGCTGCAATCTTAAGATCGTTCTGCACTTCTACGTTCTTGCGCGGCTCATCCGTACAAGATGTCGCTCTCTGTTGAAACAACGAGGAGCATGAAGATGAAGACGTTTCTTGCAACGAGATCTCCATTCCTGATCGTCGCCACTCTCGCAGTCTGCATCGGCACTGCGCGTGCCGATGTCATCATGGACTGGAACGCGAAAGCAGATGCGATTGCCGCCGAAAAGAAGGTGCTGCCTGTGCCACAGGCCCGCACGATGTCGATGCTTCACGTTGCCATGTTCGAGGCCGTCAACGCGATCGACAGGCGATACACTCCATACAAGCTGGATCTCGTAGCAGACCGCTCCACGTCCAAGGAAGCCGCAGCATCGACTGCGGCTTACAACATTCTTCTGACGATCTATCCGGACCAGAAATCTGCCCTTGATGCGGCATTGATTGCATCGCTTTCCGGCATTCCGGACACGGAGGGAAAGGCGAATGGAATCGAGCTTGGAAAGATTGCCGCTTCCGGCGTGATAGCGTTGCGCAGGGATGACGGCAGTGACGTCCAGGAGACTTATCGTCCCTATACAGCCCCGGGGGCCTATGTGCCGACGGTGGTGCCGATCGGCACGACGGCTGGAAGAATGTCCCCTTGGGTCATGACATCGGTCTCACAATTCCGTCCAGCGCCACCACCGGCGCTTGATTCCGAGACCTGGACCAGAGACGTCAATGAAATTCGGGAGCTCGGCGCTCGCAACAGCACCACCCGAACGGCAGAGCAGACCGCGATCGGACGAGTCTGGTTCCTGGTCGGGCCTCCCAGCTTCAATCCAATCGTCCGGCAGGTCGCCTCGGCCAAGCACATGGACGTCGTTGACTGCTCGCGCCTCTTCGCCCTCACCGAGATCGCTGCGAACGACGCAATCGTTGCCGTCCTTGATGCGAAGTATCATTACAACTTCTGGCGGCCTGTAACGGCCATACGCAACGCGGACATCACGCACAACCCGATGACGCCACGCGAACCGTCCTGGTTGCCGCTGGGTGAAACGCCGTTGCATCCCGAATACCCCTGCGCCCACTGCATCGTATCGGCGGCGGTTTCCACAGTTCTCCGGTCCATCGCCGGCGACGAGGTCGGAGAGCTAACGATGACCAGCCCTACTGCGCCAGGGGTGACTCGCAAATGGACCAAGCTCCAGGATTATAGCGATGAGGTCGCAAATGCCCGCATCTATGCCGGTTTCCATTACCGTTTCTCGACGGAGGTCGGAAAGGACATGGGCCGTAAGATCGGTGACTTGACTGTCGGGACACAGCTTCGCGGGCTGGAAGCGCGAGCTGAGCCGAAGCAGTAAGCTGCTTCGCAGCCTCTCAGGATGAGGCTCACCTGCATGGCTGCGCATCGAAACTGTTGCCGCGCATGCCGTCCTCATCCTGAGGGCCCGCGAAGCGGGCGTCTCGAAGGATGCGCCGCAGGGGACTCAGCCTCAACGCCGCTACGACCCCAGCTCGATGATCCGCCGCGCCATCCGCACGTTGGCATAGTCGATCATCTTGCCGTCCAGCGTCACCGCACCCTGTCCCAGCGCTTCGGCCTGCTCCATGGCCTCGACCACCCGCCGCGCCTGGGCCAGCTCCTCGGCCGAGGGCGTGAACGCGCGCAGCGTCGGCTCGATCTGGTCGGGATGGATCACCTGCTTGCCGTCAAAACCCATCGCCGCGGCCTTTTGCGCGCTGGCCTCGGTCAGCCTGGCATCGCGGAACGCGCCGCAGGGGCCGTCGATCGCGCGCAGGCCCCGCGCGCGAGCCGCGACGAGGAGGCGCATCATCGGATAGGCGAACAGGTCGAGCGGCGCGGCGGCGTAGCCGCTCTGCGCGGAGCCGACGTGGCGGTAGCCATCCGGCGAGATGCCGATGTCGGAGGTGCGGGCGCCGAGCGAGGCCGCGAGGTCGCCGACGCCGAGATGCAGCGCCGCGACGCTGTCGTGGCACGCGGCGAGGGCGTCGACATTGACGAGACCGAGCGCGGTCTCGATCAGCAGCTCGAGCGCGAGCGGCGCGGCGCGATCCGGCGCGGCCGCGTGCAACTGGTCGGCAATGGCGACGATGTCGCTCACGCGCTCCGCCTTCGGCACGATCACCGCATCCAGCCGGGGCAGGGCCGCCAGGGTGCGGATCTCCTCGGCGATGAACGAGCTGTCGACCGCGTTGAGCCTGACCGCAACGTGCTTGTTGCCCCAATGAAGCGAGGACAGCGCGCGGGCGGCTTCCTCCAGCGCGAGCGCCTTCTCG
Source organism: Bradyrhizobium sp. WBAH42 (assembly GCF_024585265.1). Classification (NCBI taxonomy): domain Bacteria; kingdom Pseudomonadati; phylum Pseudomonadota; class Alphaproteobacteria; order Hyphomicrobiales; family Nitrobacteraceae; genus Bradyrhizobium; species Bradyrhizobium sp. WBAH42. The sequence continues at coordinate 270,102 of NZ_CP036533.1, read as the reverse complement.
TTGGGCGGCACGGCGTCTTCGAGGTCCATGAACACCGCATCCGCCAATGATGCCGCCGCCTTGGCGACGAGACGGGCGCGATGCGCGGGAACGGCGAGATAGGCCCGCGTCGGCCGAAGCGACACCATGCTCACGTTCCCTTGCTGAGGCCGAGTTCGCCGAGGATCGACGCGTTGTGCTCGCCGACATCAGGCACCGGATCCATCCGCGGCGTCACGCCGGGAAGGGTGAGCGCGGGCAGGAAGCTCATCACCGGGCCGCACGGTGATCCCACGCTTCTCACCCGCGCGCGGGCGTGAAGCTGCTCATGCTGCAGGAAAGCCTCGACCGAGTTCAGATGCGCATTGGCAATCGCGGCTTGGTCCAGCAGCCGCAGCACCTCCTCGCTGGTCATGGATGCAAAGCGCCGCTCGATATGGGATTGCAGATCGTCGCGGTTCTGCATGCGCAGCGGATTGGTGCGGAAGCGCAGGTCGTCGGCAAGTGCGGCATCGCCGAGCACGACGCGGCACAGCGACCGCCATTCCCGGTCGTTCTGGATGCCGAAGAAGACGGTCGTTCCGTCGCCGACCCGGAACGGGCCGTAAGGCGCGATCGTCGCGTGCCTGGCGCCGGTGCGCGGCAGCGGCTTGCCGGTACTCTCAGTGTAGAACGCGGGATAGCTCATCCAGTCCGTGATGGAATCGAACAGCGAGGCCTGGAACGCCGTGCCCTTGCCGGTCCGCTCGCGGGCGTACAGCGCCATCAGCACGCCGTTCAGGATGTACATGCCGGTGGCGATATCGACCACCGAAAGCCCGACCTTGGCGGGCTCCGCTTCGGTGCCGTTGATGGCGAGCACGCCGGCCTCGCACTGCACCAGCAGATCATAGGCCTTCTTGTCGCTGTAGGGGCCCCCTAGGCCATAGCCGGAGACGTCGCAGGCGATCAGGCGCGGATATTTGCGCAGCAGCGATGCGGCATCGAGGCCGAGCCGCTCCGCTGCGCCAGGCGCGAGATTCTGGATGAACACGTCCGCCCGCGGCAGCAGGGCGTCGAGCACCTTGCGCCCCTCGGGGCTCTTGATGTCGATGGCGAGGCTTTCCTTGGAACGGTTGGTCCAGACGAACTGGCTCGACATGCCGTTCATCACGTGGTCGTAGTCGCGGCAGAAATCCCCGGTCCCTGGCCGCTCGATCTTGATCACCCGCGCGCCCCAATCGGCGAGGTGCCGGCTCGCCAGCGGCGCGGCGATCGCCTGCTCCAGCGAAACCACCGTCACACCCGACAGCGGCAGCTCCGCCTCATTCCCCGTCATGTGACCGCCTCCACTCCCGCTCGCTTCTGATCAGCGCGGGAGAACGAGCACCATCCACGCGCATTTTGATGGTGACATCTTGCCCCTGTTTTGCCCGACGAGTCAAACCGGTCTTCGAAAAATCCTAAAATTTGGCGACGTGAGTGTTTGCAATGACTTGGCTACTGTGCATGGGGTTGTTTTCGCAGTTTTTTGTTTGAGGCCCCGACGGCGGGGTCGTCGTCGCGTTCCCCCGGAACTGCCGAGGCTCCTGACCCCGCCCTGTTGCCGAGACCGCACACGTGTCGGCTTTCGCAACCCCCTCGGTTGCCAACGAACCGCCGTTCACCCACTATTCGCAACCGACTCGTCATGTGGGGGGATCGATGCCGGCGTTTCGCTTGAAGTCCTTTGCTAAGCCCTCGGCCGTTGCAAGCCTCGCGCTTGCCCTGGCCGTCCTGGCGCTGCCGCGCGCCGGTTTCGCCTACACCCAGGAGGAGCAGCAGGCCTGCACGCCGGATGCGATGCGGCTGTGCGGCGAGTTCGTCCCGAACGTCGATGCCATCACCGCCTGCATGATCAAGAAGAAGGCGCAGCTCTCGCCGCAATGCGCGGTGTTCTTCCGCCGTGGACCGGAGCCTGGCCAGGCCCGTGCCGGCAAGCCGACCAGCATCGCGCCGAAGACCGCCAAGAAGAACAGCAAGCCGGCGACGAAGAAGAAATCCAGCCAAGGCTAAGCGCCTAGCGGCCAAGGCTGAGCGACAGCCGGACTCGTTTTGTTCGCACGACGCCGGCAGGCCTCAGCCGATTGACGCGCGTGGGCGCTTGAAAAGAATCGCTGGCGGGTTTGCGCGGCAAGGTTGCATTTCACTTTCCGCCTCGTTGCTCAAAAAACACACAGACGCCCCCCACGAGCGGCCTTTCGTTGCGGCCCGTGTCTTTATGCTGCGAAGCAGTGTGACTCAAAAGCCAACACGTCTTGTTATTTCGTGGCTGTCGCGCAGCCCCCGACAAATTTTTCTTTCCCGAATCAGCGGCGTGATTCATTTTCGCGGCCTGGGGTCAATCTGGAGGCCGAAGGTATGAACGTCATTGTTTTTGCATCGCGTAAAGGCGGCTCGGGCAAGAGTACCCTAGCTGCACATCTTGCTGCGCAGATCAAGGCAAGCAAGCAGGTCATGCTCGTGGACGCCGATCCGCAGGGCTCGCTCACGCTGTGGCACAAGCTGCGCGGCACCAACGAGCCGCCGATCAAGGCGGCCGTCAACTCCGTCAGCGGCATCGTCTCCGCTGCCAAGCGCGACGGTTATGAATGGGTGTTGATCGACACGCCGCCGAACCTGTCGGCCGTCGTCGACGACGCGATCAAGAACGCCACCATGGTGGTCATCCCGGCGCGTCCCGGCGTGTTCGACGTCAACGCCGTGCAGGAAACCATCCAGATGTGCCGCGCGGCGCGCAAGCCCTACGCGGTCGTCCTCAACGGTGCTCCGGCCAAGCGCGACGAAGCCGAAAGCCCGATCGTCACCATCGCCCGCGAAGCGCTGGCGAAATTCCGCGCTCCGGTGTGGGGCGGCCAGATCACCAATCGTTCGGATTTGCTGATGGCGCTGAGCCACGGCGAAGGCGCGCGCGAGTATCAGGCCGAGAGCCGTGCGGCTCAGGAAATCGCAAGGCTCTGGGCGGCGATCGAGCGTTCGGTGAAGGCTATTCGCGGCACGGCGTCGGCATCCGGCGCGATGCACAAGCAGGCTGCTTGATTTTTCATTGTTTCATTTCGAGCGGCGAAAAACGCGCGGGAAGTCCGCGCGTTTTTCGTTTCCGGGCTTTCCCTCACGCCACCATCAGCATGTAGAACACGATGACCGGCGACAGGGTCAGGATCACCGACCAGATGCCGACGGCCCAGAGAATGTCCTCGGTGGTAAAGCCCTGCTGTTCTGCGTCGAAATGCGACGCCATTTCATTCTGACTATTCACAAACGCCCCCGCGATTTCTTCGCTTATGGGCATCAGTGATAGCAGCGATGTTTTAAGATCCGGATCGCATCGGTCCGTGGATTTTGAACACAGGTGCTACCACGGATTAACCATCCCGCGCGCCGGCCTCAGCCGACCAGCCAGACGCGAAACAGCAATACCGGCATCAGGCCGAGCATCACGGCCCAGAACCCGAACGACGAGACGACGAGAATTCCCCGCAAGAGATCGGCGGGCGCGAACTGGCTCGCGGCCGTAGGCCGGTTGCGATACCCCATGGTCATTCCCCCTTCGGTGACTTTGAAGGGAACGATAGGCGCGGTCACGTAAACGAGACGTGGATGCGGATTGCGGCAGCTGCGAACGTCGTTGGGGCGCGGTTAACCACGCGGGCCTCAACCCTCTCCCCTTGCGGGAGAGGGTGGCTCGCCGCGTAGCGGCGAGACGGGTGAGGGGTCTCTCTCCTCACGAACAGTGTTGCGCGTCGAGAGAACCCCTCATCCGGCGCTTCGCGCCACCTTCTCCCGCAAGGGGAGAAGGAAGAACTCGCGCGTAGAGAGAGAGAGAGAGAGCACTACGCCGCGACCTTCATCCGTCGCTCGATCTCGCGATCGATCGTCGCCGCGAGCTCGCTGCTCACTTCCACCATCGGCAGGCGCACCTCCGGGCTGTCGATCAGGCCTGATCGCCACAGCCAGTACTTCGCCGGCGCGGGGCTCGGCTCGGCGAACAACAGCCGCGTCAGCTCGGCGACCTCGTGCCAGCGCGCCTGCGCCGCATCGTGGTTGCCGCGCTTCGCCTCCGTGTACACGGCTGCGAACGTCGCGGTCTCGACATGGGCCGAGAGCACGATGCCGCCGTCGGCGCCGTCACCGAGCGCCTCGAGATAATTGGCGTCCTCGCCGGTGAGCACGCGAAAACCCTTCGGCCGGTCGCGCAAGAGCGCGATCGATTGCTCGCGGCTCGCGCCGCAATCCTTCAGGCCGATGATGTTCTTGTGCTCGGCAAGCCGCAGCATGGTCTGGTTGGTGATGTTGACCGCGCAGCGATAGGGAATGTTGTAGAGCGCGATCGGCCATGCCGCGTGGTCGGCGAGCGTCTCGAAATGCGCCAGCAGGCCGCGCTGCGACGGCCGCACATAGTAGGGGCTGGCGATCAGGTAACCGTCGATCGGCCAGTCCGCGGTCTTGTCGAGGCGCTCCTGCAGGCGCGAGGTGTCGGCGCCGGACAGACCGAGGCAGATCGGCAGGTTGCCGCCGCCGGCCGCCATCTCCTCGCGCACCACGGCGACGAGGCGTTCGAGCTCGGCCGCGCGCAGCGTCATGCCTTCACCGGAGGTCGCGCCCAGGATGAAGCCGTCGATGCCGTGCGCGCCGTAGTGCCGGGTCAGCCGCCGCAGCGACCTCTCGTCCAGCGCGCCGTCCTGGAGCGGCGTCACCAGCGGCAGCCACAGCCCGTGCAAATGATCTCGAAGTCCGGTCATGTTTCCATCTCCTTCTCGGGAAAAAGCCTGAGACGGAGGGCACATGAAAAAACCCCGTCCAGGCGGCGGGGTTTTCGAAGATTTGCAGCGATGACGAAGTCAGCTAGCGAGCGCAAAGATCCGAGGCCCCGGGATGGGGGCCTTTTTTCGAGACGATGGCCTCGAACGAGATTGCGCACGACTTCGTGATCATTCGGAAATGATGCGGGGGATAGGTGGAACTGTCAATACACGCGGAGCGCGAAGCCACATTTTGACGAAAAAAAGCCGGACCCGAGGGCCCGGCTTAGGTATTGGCCACGTGAGGCCGACACAATCACCTTCCAAGAGGGATTACTGAACTCCCGCGCCACTGGAGGAGGGGGACAAATGCGCAACGCGAAGGCTCAGCGTGCAAACATTATGAGCTTGCCGAGTGCCTTGCAGCAACAGCCGAGGCCGCATGTCAGACATGCGGAAATCAGGACGGCCAGCGTTGCGCCTTGCTCACCACGAAGTCGCGGAACACCTGCACGCGCGCGACCGTCTTCAACTCCTCGGGATAGACGAAGTAGGTGTCGAGCTGGATCGAATCCGACTCGCCGAACAGCTGCACGAGCTTGCTCTGCTCCTCGACCAGGTAATCGGGCAGGGCGGCGATGCCGAGGCCCTGCGCGCAGGCGCGCACGAGACCGAGGATGTTGTTGACCTTGAAATAGGCTTCGCGCGGACCCGAGCCGTTGCGCCCGGCTTCGATCAGCCAGTTGCGGTTCTGCAGGTGCGGCGCGAAGTTGCCGTCCGACAGCGTGATGATGCGGTGGGAGTCGAGCTCCTCCAGCGTGCGCGGCGTGCCGAAGCGCTTGATGTATTCCGGCGAGCAATAGGCGTGGAAGCCCATCGCGAACAGCTTGCGCTGGATCAGATCCGGCTGCGTCGGCTTGCGGGTGCGGATCGCAACGTCCGCCTCGCGCATCGACAGATCGAGCTCCTCGTCGGTGACGATCAACGAGATGCGGATCTCGGGATAGAGCGCGGTGAATTCGCCGAGCCGCGGGATCAGCCAGTTGATGCCGACGCCGGGCGTGGTGGTGATCTTGAGATCGCCGCTCGGCCGCTCGCGGCTGTCGGTCAGCTTGGCGCGCGCCGCCTGCAGCTGCATGAACACGTCATGCGCGGTGCGGAACAACAGGTCGCCCTGCTCGGTGAGGATCAGGCCGCGGGCGTGGCGGTGGAACAGCGAGACCGAGAGCTCCTGCTCCAGCGCCGAGACCTGGCGCGATACCGCCGATTGCGACAGGCCGAGCTGCTCGCCCGCATGCGTGAAGCTGCCCGCTTCCGCCGCGGCGTGAAACACCTTCAGCTTGTCCCAGTCCATATCCGTAAATCCGTCGCGTGTTCGGGGCATGATTCTATTCCGCTGCCGCGCGCTCGCTGGCGCGAAGGGCCAAGAAACGTTCGGCTTCGAGTGCGGCCATGCAGCCGAGGCCGGCGGCCGTCACGGCCTGGCGATAGGTTTCGTCGGCGACGTCGCCGGCGGCGAACAGGCCGGGCACCGAGGTCGCGGTCGAGTTCGGGGCGACCTCGATATAGCCCGAGGGTTTCAGCTTGACCTGATCCTTGACGAGCTCGGTCGCCGGCGCATGGCCGATGGCGATGAAGATGCCGTCGGCCTTCACGTCCGTGAGCGCGCCGGTCTTGACGTTCTTGAGCCGGACATGGGTGACCTTGTTGGGGTTCTCGGTGCCGCAGATCTCGTCGACGGCGGCGTCCCAGATCACCTTGATCTTCGGATGCTTGAACAGACGCTCCTGCAGGATGCGCTCGGCCCGGAAGTGATCGCGACGATGAACGATCGTGACCTGCGAGGCATGGTTGGTGAGGTACAGGGCTTCCTCGACCGCGGTGTTGCCGCCGCCGACCACGATCACCTCCTTGCCGCGGTAGAAGAAGCCGTCGCAGGTGGCGCAGGCCGACACGCCGCCGCCCTGGAACTTGGCTTCCGACGGCAGCCCGAGCCAGCGCGCTTGCGCGCCGGTGGCCAGGATCACGGTCTCGGCGAGATAGACGTCGCCGCTGTCGCAGGTGAGGCGGAACGGCCGCCGCGCCGTCTCCAGCTTGGTGACCAGGTCGGTGACGATCTTGGTGCCGACATGGACCGCCTGCTTCTCCATTTGCTCCATCAGCCAGGGGCCCTGGATCACGTCGGCGAAGCCGGGATAGTTCTCGACGTCGGTGGTGATGGTGAGCTGTCCGCCGGGCTGGATGCCCTGGATCAGGATCGGCTCCAGCATCGCGCGCGCGGCGTAGATCGCGGCGGTATAGCCGGCCGGGCCGGAGCCGATGATGACGACCTTTGCATGAACAGGAGCGGACATTTCGATGGACGCCTTTCACGGGGGATTTGCAGCGCGGGCGCGGAATGTGCCGGGAGGCCTCGCGGAGGCGCTGAAATATCAGAGCTAATCTAAGCCTTCTGGCGAGCCATGCAAGAATTGCATTCCCTCTCGGCGGATTTTTCCAACAGGGAACAAAAGTCGATTGCGCTGCACGCGCAATAAAATTGCGCTAGCTGTGCTGGTTAGGCTATGAGGATTTCGACAAATCACCCAATACCGCCGCAAAGGCCAGGAGTTCCAATCACGTGTCGCGGAACCTAGACGAGATCGACCTCAAAATTCTCGCCGAGATTCAGGCCGACGGTCGAATCACCAATGTCGAGTTGGCCAAGCGCGTCGGCATCTCGCCGCCCCCCTGTCTGCGCCGCGTCCGGGCGCTGGAGGAGGAGGGCTATGTCCACGGCTATCGCGGCCTCCTGGACGCACGCAAGCTGGGCTTCGACGTCACCGTTTTCGCCGCCGTGCACCTGTCCAGTCAGGCCGAGGCGGATTTGCGCGCGTTCGAGGAGTTCGTCCGCGCCGAGCCTTTGGTGCGGGAATGCTGGATGCTGTCCGGCGAGGTCGATTTCATCCTGAAATGCGTCGCCCCCGACATGGCGACCTTCCAGGATTTCGTCACGCACCTAACCGCCGCACCGCATGTGCGCAACGTGCGTACGTCATTGGTGCTGCACAATTCGAAATACGAGGCGGCGGTGCCGCTGGAGGTGAAGGGGCGGCGGTGAGGGTCTTCTCCCTCTCCCGTTCTTACGGGGAGAGGTGAAGAGAAGCAAAAAGGCCGCGCGTCGCGCGGCCTTTTCGAAACGTCAGCGCAGCGGCAAATCCTTACCGCCACTCAACCTTGGTGATCTCGTACGCCTTGGCGCCGCCAGGCGTGTTGACCTCGACCGTGGCGCCCTTCTTCTTGCCGATCAAGGCGCGTGCGAGCGGCGAGGTGATCGAGATGCGGCCCTTCTTGGCGTCCGCCTCGACCTCGCCGACGATCTGCCACACCGTCTTCTTCTCGGTGTCCTCATCGACCAGCGTCACGGTGGCGCCGAACTTGATGGTGTCGCCGGAGAGCTTGGAGATGTCGATGATGTCGGCGCGCGCGAGCTTGTCCTCGAGCTCGGCAATGCGGCCCTCATTGTGCGACTGCTCTTCCTTCGCGGCATGATATTCCGCGTTCTCCGACAGGTCTCCGTGCGAGCGCGCCTCGGCGATATGCTCGATGATCCGCGGACGGTCCACGGACTGGCGCTGCTTCAATTCTTCCCCGAGCGCGACAAAGCCGGCCTGGGTCATCGGAACCTTTTCCATCGTCTCTCTCGTCCTTCGATCGTGCGCCCCAGAATGCGGATGGGCGCCGCAACCTTGATTCGTCAGTCCTCCAGAGCCCAAAGAGGGGCTTCCGGACCTTGACAGATATGGGCTTTAGCGCCGGAACAGAACTGCCACCTGGCCGGACAGTTCCTCCGGCCATTGTGGCTTCATTGCCAATCACTTAGCGGAAGCTTCGCTGCCGCTAGCGATCAGGTTTCCGAAAAGTAGCTCTGCAGGGTACGAACCTCAAGGTCCCCGCCCAGATAGGCGCGGATGCCCTGCGCGGCCGCCACGGCCCCGGAAAGAGTGGTGTAATATGGCACTTTATGCAAGAGGGCCGCGCGCCGCAGCGAGCGGCTGTCGGCCAGTGCCTGCGGGCCTTCGGTGGTGTTGAAGACGAGCTGGACGTCGCCATTGGTGATGGCATCGACGATGTGCGGCCGCCCCTCCAGCACCTTGTTCACCTTCTCGGTCGGGATGCCCTGGTCGGTCAGGAAGCGTGCGGTGCCCGAGGTCGCCAGCACCTTGAAGCCGAGCGAATGCAATTCGCGGACGGCATCCGCAATGCGCGTCTTGTCGCTTTCGCGCACCGAGACGAACACCGTGCCCTTGCGCGGCACCCGCGTTCCGCCGCCGAGCTGACTCTTGGCGAAGGCCACCGCAAACGAGCGGTCGATGCCCATGACCTCGCCGGTCGAGCGCATCTCCGGACCGAGCACGGTGTCGACGCCGGGGAAGCGTGCGAACGGGAAGACCGATTCCTTGACGCCGACGTGCTTGAGCGTCGCCTTCTTCAGCTTGAAATCGGCGAGCTTCTCGCCGGCCATGATGCGCGCGGCGATCTTGGCGACCGGCGTGCCGACCACCTTGGCGACGAACGGCACGGTGCGCGAGGCGCGCGGATTGACCTCGAGCACGTAGATCTCGCCGTCCTTGATGGCGTATTGCACGTTCATCAGGCCGATGACGTCGAGGCCGAGCGCGAGCTCGCGCGTCTGCCGCTCCAGTTCCTCGATCATCTTCGCATCGAGCGAGTGCGGCGGAAGCGAGCAGGCGCTGTCGCCGGAATGGATGCCGGCTTCCTCGATGTGCTCCATGATGCCGACGATGAAGGTGTCCTTGCCGTCGCAGAGGCAGTCGACGTCGATTTCCGTGGCGTCAGACAGATAGCGGTCGAACAGCAGTGGGTTCTTGCCGAGCACGGTGTTGATCTGCCCGGTCTTGTCGTTCGGATAGCGCGCCTTGACGTCGGCCGGCACCAGCTCCGGCAGCGTGCCGAGCAGATAATCGTTGAGCTGGTTCTCCTCGCGGATGATCTGCATCGCGCGGCCGCCGAGCACGTAGGACGGGCGCACCACCAGCGGCAGGCCGAGATCGGCAGAGACGAGGCGAGCCTGCTCGACCGAATAGGCGATGCCGTTCTTCGGCTGCTTGAGGCGAAGCTTGTCGAGCACGCGCTTGAAGCGGTCGCGGTCCTCGGCGAGGTCGATGGCGTCGGGCGAGGTGCCGAGGATCGGCACTTCGGCGGCTTCCAGCGCGCGCGCCAGCTTCAGCGGCGTCTGGCCGCCAAACTGCACGATGACGCCGTGCAGCGTGCCCTTGCTGCGTTCCTTGGCAATGATCTCCAGCACATCCTCGGCGGTGAGCGGCTCGAAATAGAGCCGGTCGGCGGTGTCGTAGTCGGTCGACACCGTCTCGGGATTGCAGTTGACCATGATGGATTCGTAGCCGGCGTCATGCAGCGCGAAGCAGGCGTGACAGCAGCAATAGTCGAACTCGATGCCCTGGCCGATGCGGTTGGGACCGCCGCCGAGAATGATGACCTTCTTCTTGTCGGACGGCGTGCTCTCGTCCGCGGGTAGGCCCGCGAACGGCGCCTCGTAGGTCGAGTACATGTAGGCGGTCGGCGAGGCGAACTCGGCCGCGCAGGTGTCGATGCGCTTGTACACCGGGTGAACGCCGAGCGCGTGGCGCTTCGCCTTGACCTCGGCCTCCGTCGTCTCGGCCAGCACGGCGAGCCGCGCGTCGGAGAAGCCCATGGCCTTCAGGGTGCGCATGCCGAAGGCGTTGCCAGGCAGGCCATTCTTCCTGACCTTCTCCTCCATCTCGACGATGCCGCGCATCTCGGCAAGGAACCACGGATCGATCTTGCAGGAGTTGAAGATGTCTTCGTTCGACCAGCCGAGCCGCATGGCCTGGGCGACCTGGAGAATGCGGTTCGGCGTCGGCGTGCCGAGCGCGGCACGGATCGCGTTCTTGTCGTCGTCGCGGCCGAGGCCCTCGATCTCAATCTCGTCGAGGCCGGTCAATCCGGTCTCGAGCCCGCGCAGGGCCTTTTGCAGGCTTTCCTGGAAGGTGCGGCCGATCGCCATGACTTCGCCGACCGACTTCATCGAGGTGGTCAGCGTGGTCGAGGCGCCCGGGAACTTCTCGAAGGCAAAACGCGGCACCTTGGTGACCACGTAGTCGATGGTCGGCTCGAACGAGGCCGGTGTTGCGCCGCCGGTGATGTCGTTGGCGATCTCGTCGAGCGTGTAGCCGACCGCGAGCTTGGCGGCGACCTTGGCGATCGGAAAGCCGGTGGCTTTCGAGGCCAGCGCGGAGGAGCGCGACACGCGCGGATTCATCTCGATGACGACCATGCGGCCGTCCTCGGGATTGACGCCGAACTGCACGTTGGAGCCGCCGGTCTCGACCCCGATCTCGCGCAGCACCGCCAGCGAGGCGTCGCGCATGATCTGGTATTCCTTGTCCGTCAGCGTCAGCGCCGGCGCCACCGTGATGGAATCGCCGGTGTGCACGCCCATCGGATCGAGGTTCTCGATCGAGCAGACGATGATGCAATTGTCCTTCTTGTCGCGCACCACCTCCATCTCGTACTCTTTCCAGCCGAGCACGGATTCTTCGATCAGCACTTCGTTGGTGGGAGACGCATCGAGGCCGCGCTCGATGATGTCGAGGAACTCTTCCTTGTTGTAGGCGATGCCGCCGCCGGTGCCGCCCATGGTGAAGGAGGGACGGATGATCGCGGGCAGGCCGATCTCGGACAGCGCCATCATCGCTTGGCCCAGCGCATATTCCTGATAGCGCTTGCGGCGGTCGCCTTCGCCGAGGGTCCATTGCCGGTCGAGCTCTTCGAGCGCCGCGCCCGACAGCTTCTCGCGTTCGGCGTGATACTTGTCGCGGAACGACTTCTTCAGCTCCGAGGCGTTGGCAAGCCGCGACTTCGGCGTCTGCAGCCCGATCTTGGTCATGGCGTTGCGGAACAGCTGGCGGTCTTCGGCCTTGTCGATGGCATCGGCGGTGGCGCCGATCATCTCGACGCCGAACTTCTCCAGCGTGCCCTGCCGGCGCAGCGACAGCGCGCAGTTCAGCGCGGTCTGGCCGCCCATGGTCGGCAGCAGCGCGAAACCGCCGGGAATGACGTGACGTTCCTTCTCGATGATCTTGGCGACGATCTCGGGCGTGATCGGCTCGATATAGGTCGCATCCGCCAATTCCGGGTCGGTCATGATGGTGGCCGGGTTGGAATTGACGAGGACGATGCGATAGCCCTCTTCCTTCAGCGTCTTCACCGCCTGCGTGCCCGAATAGTCGAACTCGCAGGCTTGGCCGATCACGATGGGGCCGGCGCCGATGATCAGGATGGTGGTGATGTCTGTACGTTTGGGCATCAACTCTCGCCGAAGTGGAATTTGGGCACAAAAAAAGGGCGCGCTTGCCGCGCGTCCCTTTTGCGAGAGCGCGGGGTCTTCCCTCGCGCGCGGGTGGGTCTTAGACCAGTTTTCGGAGCGGCGAAACCCCGAAAAACGCCCATCAACCGGCAATTTTGACCGGTTTTGGCCGTGCCTGCCAGCCGCGGGCGAGGTGCACCAGAAGCGAGGCCGCAACGCTCGTTCCGCCGATCCAGCCGAGGTCATCAGGCGAGAGGGTGGCCAGCACCGCGCCGCCCAGCGCTCCACCAATGGCGAAGCCGAGATACATCGACGAGGCGTTGAGCGAGAGCGCGATCATCGAGGCCTGCGGCTCGATCCGGATGATGCTGGCGATCTGGGCCGGATAGAACGCCCAGCCCGAGAGTCCCCAGAGGAAGATCGTGCCGAGCACCGCATAATGCGCCTGTGCGGGCATCAGCTTCAGGACCAGCGAATGCAGGATCAGGGCGCCCGCCATGCCGGCGAGCCCGAGGCCTGCGGTCGCGAGCGTGCCGAGCCGGTCGGCCAGGACGCCGCCGAACATGTTCCCGATCGCCGCCGCGCCGCCGAACACCAGCAGAGCAAGGCTGATCTGCGAGGCGTCGAAGCCGAGGCCGCGCAGCGGGACTGCGAAATAAGTGAACACCGTGAAGCCGCCCAGGGCCCACAACATCGTGATCAGCAGCGCGACCACGACGTTGCGATGGCGCGCCACCGCCAGCCTCTCGCCGAGAGAGGCCGTATTGCGCGGCAGGCCGCGCGGCAGCCCGAGCAGCAGGCCGGCGAGCGCAACAGCGCCGATCAGGGCGACCATGGCGAAGGTTGCACGCCAGCCGAACAGGCTGCCGACGAGATTGCCGAAGGGAACGCCGATCACGGTCGCAACCGTGAGGCCGGCGGTGACGAGCGCCACCGCACGGCCGCGCCTTTCGGGCGCGGCGACCGCCACGGACACGGCAAGCGCCGTCGGCATGCACAGCCCCGAGCCCAGCGCCATCAGCATTCGGGAGGCCAGCAGCAGGGCGTAGTTGGATGCGACCATCGCGGCGAGGTTGCCGGCGATGAAGGTCGATAGCGCCAGAGCCAGCACGGTCCGGCGATCGATATTGTTCAGCACGACTGCGAGGATGGGCGACCCCACCGCATAGGTGAGGGCGTAGGCCGTGACCAATTGGCCTGCGGCCGAGACGGAAATCGACAGGTCGGAAGCGATCGCCGGCAAAAGCCCTGCAATGACAAAACCTTCAGTGCCGATCGCAAAGGCCGCCAGGGCCAGCCAGAGCACGCTCATCGGAAACGCTCCTTATGTTCAAGATTCATTGAACTATCGAACGAGGCGATTTCGCTGTCAATTGGTTCAAGAACTATTGAACATTGCCGGCGCATCGTTATGATTCCCGCACCATGAGCCGCACGCCGCACCATCCCACCCGCGAGCAGATCGAACTGCCGATGGTCCTGGATTGCCTGAGCGATCCGATCCGTCTGGCGATCGTCTACCAGCTCGCCCAGCAGGAACGTGTCAGCAGCGAACTCCGCTGCAGCGACTTCAGCGCGCTGAGCGGCAAGTCCAACCTCGCCTATCACTTCGCCAAGCTGCGCGAATGCGGCCTGATGCAGACGCGCATCGCCGGCACCAACCGCTTCATGCGGCTGCGACGAGAGGATCTGGAGGCGCGCTTCCCGGGCCTGCTCGATGCGGTGCTCAGCTCCGCAGCCAAGGATGCCGACCGGCTTCCGCTCGTGTCCGGCTGCGACTTGATCGAGGTCGACCGAAAATGAGACGGTTGCCCCGCCGCCGCTCTGCGAGCTATGGCGCGGCAAGGCTGGCTTGCCGAGCCGAAGCTGCGATGGCAGCGAAGGCTGGAGACCCGGCCTGGATTTGAACCAGGATGTAGAGCGTTGCACCGCCCTCGCGTAGACGCTTCCGCCACCGGGCCGCGGCGATCATTACCGATTGCAGTGCGACAAGCCACAACGGCTAATTGTTATGCTTAACGGATCAGAGGCGGCCTGGCGATGAAGGTCATGCGCCAGCGGTTGTGGCCGATATTGCTGTGGGCGCGCTGGGCCGCGAAGCCCGCCACCTTCAGCTTGGCCGTGACCTCGTCCTCGCTGTAGCGCTGCAGCCCGATCTTCGAGCGCAGCTGGCGATAATCCGACAGCGCGGTGCTTATCAGCCCGATCAGCGCGTCCTTCAGAAAGCCATGGCGCAGGCCGAAGCCGAGCAGCGCCATCACGTCCCTGGCCATGCCGACCTGCGGCTGGAGAATATCGCCGAGCACCAGCTTGCCGGAGGGTTTCAGGATCCGGCGGATGTTCAAGAGCGCCGCATCGAGCTCGTCCGGCGTCATGTATTGCGCGACCGAGTTCATCACGACGAGGTCGATCGATTGGTCCTGCATCTTGCGGACGTCGTCGAGCGAGCGGACGCGGATCTTGGTGTTCGGGGCAAAGCGCGCGATCAGCCGGCCGCGCACGCCGGGCGCGGGCTCGGCCAGGATCAGCTTGCCGCAGGCGGCTGCCACCTGGTTCGCCGACAGCGCTTCCCCGCAGGCATAGTCCAGCACTGTCGCATCGGGCGAGGGGATGTAGCCGATGATGTCCCGCGCAATGATCTGGAAGTGCAAGTCGCGATGCAGCTTGCTGACATAGATCGTATGCGTCGAGTCGTAATAATCGATCCAATCGTCCATGGTATTCGAAGGTCCCGGCCTAACGGTTCCGCTAGCGGAACCGGCGCTGTCCGCCTTGCGTTAGGGGTGCGACGGCGTGCCGTCAATGTCCGCGTCCTAACAGGAAGGTCTCCCGTGAGCAAAACCAACAACAAGGTCTCGCCCGAACTCGATACCCCCACCGATCTGTCGCCCGACGGGGTCAAGAAGGTCTCGGAGGCGCTCAACGTGCTTCTGGCCGACGCCTTCGCGCTTTATCTCAAGACCAAGAATTTCCACTGGCACATCAGCGGGCGCCACTTCCGGGATTACCACCTGCTGCTCGACGAGCAGTCCGACCAGATCTTCGCCACCACCGACCAGCTCGCCGAGCGTGTCCGCAAGATCGGCGGCACCACGCTGAAGTCGATCGGCCAGGTCGCAAAGCTCCAGACCATCAAGGACAACAACGAGGACTACGTCCCGCCGCGCGAGATGCTGCGCGAGCTGATGCAGGACAACAAGCTCGTCGCGGCCGCGATGCGCAAGGCGCACGATGTCTGCGACGAGGCCGGCGACGTCGCCAGCGCCAGCATTTTGGAAAACTTCATCGACGAGACCGAGCGGCGGACCTGGTTCCTGTTCGAAGCGACCCGGCAGGAAGGTGGCAACGAGGCGTAGGACACAGGGCGGTAGGGTGGGCAAAGCGAAGCGTGCCCACCAACTGGATTGTACGGATGGAGTGGTGGGCACGGCGCGCAACGGCGCGCCTTTGCCCACCCTACCGCACCGCTGCGCCGCGCTCGCAGCTACCGCCACAACCGCATCAATGCCCCATCCTTCCCCGTCACGGGATCAGCCGGCGCCAGCGCGACGCGTGGAATCGTCTTCAGCGCTTTGACATGATTCTCCGGCGTTGCCCGCGTGATCTCCATCTTCGCGCCCGGTGGATAGGCGCCGATCACGCAGAAATCATCGCTCGCCTTGATGCATTGATGCCCGGTGCCGGCGGGCAGGATCGCAACGTCGCCGGCCTGGATCTGAAGCTCCTGGCCATGGTCGCCGCCGAAGCGGACGCGGGCGCTGCCGCGCGCGACGCCGAGCACCTCATGCACCGTCGCATGATAATGCAGATAATCGTAGACGCCGTTGCGCCACGTCCCGCCCCAGCCGTTCGCTTCGAACAGAAGTTCGATCGTCTCTTCCGGGCGCTTCGGATCGAGCTTCACCGCGCCCTGGTAGACCAGGAACGGAAGGATGTTGTTCGGCACGAGCCCGTCATCCTCGAACACGATGGCGAGCGGCTCGGCCTTGTCGCGGACGACGGACATGGCTGGGCTCCTGCGTCAGGGTAGCAGGAATCAACGAGAACAGTGAGGCGGCGTTCCTGGTTCTGTCATTCCGGGGCGACGCGCAGCGTCGAGCCCGGAATCCATCGTGCTGCAGAGTCTGTTGGCCGATGGATTCCGGGCTCGCGCTACGCGCGCCCCGGAATGACGAAAAAGCCCAGGCTTTGTCGTGAAGTATCCGAGGAGAACGCGTCTTACGCGCTCTTCTTCTGCCGCATCAGATCGGCGAAACGCTGGAACAGATAGTGCGAGTCGCGCGGGCCGGGTGAGGCCTCGGGGTGGTACTGCACCGAGAACACCGGCTTGCCGTCGAGCTGGATGCCGCAATTGGAGCCGTCGAACAGCGAGATGTGGGTTTGCGTCGCGCCCTTCGGCAGCGTCGTCTCGTCCACCGCAAAGCCGTGGTTCATCGAGGTGATCTCGACCTTGCCGGTGGTCTCGTCCTTGACCGGGTGATTGGCGCCGTGATGACCCTGATGCATCTTCTTGGTTCGAGCGCCGACGGCGAGCCCCAGCATCTGGTGGCCGAGGCAGATGCCGAAGGTCGGCGTGCCCGACTTGATCACGTCGCGGATCACGGGCACCGCATATTTGCCGGTCGCAGCCGGATCGCCGGGCCCGTTCGACAGGAACACCCCATCCGGCTTCAGCGCCAGGATGTCTTCGGACGAGGTCGTTGCCGGCACCACCGTCACCTTGCAGCCGACGCCGGCGAGCAGGCGCAGGATGTTGCGCTTGATGCCGTAATCGATGGCGACGACGTTGAACTCGGGCTTGTCCTGCCGGCCGAAGCCCTTGTCCCAGGCCCAAGGCGTCTCGTCCCAGGTGAAGCGCTGGCCGCTCGTCACCATCGGCACGAGGTCCATGCCTTCGAGGCCCGGCCACTCGCGCGCCTCTTCCTTGAGGCCATGCAGATCGAACTCGCCGGTCTTCGAGTGCGCGATCACGGCGTTGGGCATGCCCTTGGAGCGGATCAGCGCGGTCAGCGCGCGGGTGTCGATGCCGGAGAGGCCGATGATGCCGCGGGCCTTGAGCCAGGCGTCGAGATGCTTGGTGGCGCGATAGTTCGAGGGATCGGTGATCGCGGTGCGCAGGATCACGCCGCGCGCGCCCGGCGTCGCCGCCATATTCACCGTCTCGATGTCGTCCTCGTTGGTGCCGACATTGCCGATATGCGGGAAAGTGAAGGTGATGAGCTGGCCGGCATAGGAGGGATCGGTCAGGATCTCCTCATAGCCGGTCATCGCCGTGTTGAAGCAGACCTCACCGACGGCGTGGCCTTCGGCGCCGAGGCCAAAGCCCTCGAGTACCGTGCCGTCGGCAAGCACGAGGAGCGCGGTCGGTTTATGGTCCGGCCAGGCGGGATCGTTGTCATGTTGTGTCATGAGCGCGTTTCATAGTCCCCCCGCGCGCGCCCGTCAAAGCGGGAGAGGCCGGATTCACATGCGTTTTTGCATATTTGACAGGCCTCCTCCCGCCCTTAAGCTCGGCCGGCTAATTTCCGGCAAATCTTGGGGCTTGCGAGGCAATAATGGACCGGACGACCCCGATTGTGCTGGTTCCGGGGCTGGCGTCCTCGGCCCGCATCTATGCGCCCGTGATCCCCGCGCTCTGGCGTTTCGGACCGGTGACGGTTGCCAACCACATCCGCGACGACAGCATGGCGGCGATCGCCCGCCGCATCCTCGCCGAGGCGCCGCCGCGCTTCGCCCTCGCCGGCCATTCCATGGGTGGCTACATCGCGTTCGAGATCATGCGCCAGGCCAGCGAGCGCGTGACGAAGCTCGCGCTGATCAACACGCAGGCGCGGCCCGACACGCCGGAGGCAACCGCGCGCCGCCGTGCCCAGATGGAGCGCGCCAGGCGCGGCGAGCTCCGCGCCGTCCGCGAGGAGAGCTTTCCGGAGCTCGTGCATCCGTCGCGGCGCGATGACGCTGAGATTCTCGAGCTCGTGCATGCGCAAGACGAGGACGTTGGCGTCGAAGCCTATCTGCGGCAGCAGACCGCGATCATCGCCCGGGTGGATTCGTGCCCCTTGCTGGCGACGATCAAGTGCCCGACGCTGGTGCTGACGGGCGATACCGACAACACCATCCCCAACGCGTTCTCCAAGGAGATGGCCGAGGGCATCGCCGGCGCGAGGCTCGTGATCCTCGATCGCTGCGGACACCTGCCGCAAGCCGAACAGCCGGAGGCGACGGTGCGGGCGCTCACCGAATGGCTCGCGAGCTAAGCACTCACCCGCAATAGGCGGCCTTGGTCCATAGCGGCACGAGGAAGAAGCCAACCACGGCGATATCCACCGCGTAAAGCACGCGCCGGGTCTTCGTGGAGACCGGATTCGTCGAGAATTCGCCCTCGTAGACCACGAGCGGATCGAACTTTAGCTCCCAGCCGAGCTTGTAGGTCAGCAGGGCTATGAAGTCGTAGACCGGCAGGTACATCAGAAGGACCAGAAAGAGGCCGTTCGCCGCGATCGCAAGCCAGGACGATCCGGTTTCTCCGGTGAAGGCCGGAAGCGAGCCGCAGGTGTAGGGGCCGAAACGGCTTGCCCAGAGCACCACGAGGCAGACTGCCAACATGGCGAGATGCTTTCCGGTCTTCATCCAAGCACCTATATTGACGCGACATCTTGTTGTAGACCACGAGTCTTTCCGGACTGTTTCCAAACGAGGCCGATCATGCTGCGCGACGACATCAACAATGCGGTCAAGGAGGCCATGAAGGCCAAGGACGAGCGCAAGCTGTCCACGCTGCGCATGGTCAACTCGACCATCAAGAATGCCGACATCGACGCGCGCGGTAGCGGCAAGCCGCCGCTGTCGGATGGCGACATTCTCGCGGTGCTACAGAAGATGATCAAGCAGCGCCAGGAGGCGGTCGAGCTCTACGACAAGGGCGGCCGCGCCGAGCTTGCCGCGCAGGAGCGCGAGGAGATCGCGGTGATCTCGGCGTATCTGCCGAAGCAGATGTCCGAGGACGACGTGAAGAAGGCGATTGCGGACGCGATCGCCGAGACCGGCGCAGCCGGCATGAAGGACATGGGCAAGGTGATCGCCGTGCTGCGTGCGAAATACGCAGGGCAGATGGATTTCGGCAAGGCCAGCGGTTTGGTGAAGGCCGCGCTGTCGGGTTAGCCGTCATTCCGGGGCGACGCGAAGCGTCGAGCCCGGAATCCATCGTGCTGCCGGCTCTGTTGCGAAATGGATTCCGGGCTCGCGCCAAGAGACGCGCCCCGGAATGACAACAAGAAAAATGGGGAGGCACGATGACCGCCATCAATCCATTTCGCATCGCCATCGGTGACGACATCCTCGCCGACCTGAAGTCGCGCCTCGCCCGCACGCGCTGGCCGGAGGCGGAGCTGGTCGACGACTGGAGCCAGGGCGCGCCGCTGAAATGGATCCAGGAGATCTGCACCTACTGGGCCGACGATTACGACTGGCGGGCCCGCGAGGCAAAGCTCAATCGCTTCGCGCAGTTCACCACCGGGATCGACGGGCTCGACATCCACTTCATCCATGCGCGCTCGAAGGAGCCGTCGGCGCTGCCGTTGATCATCACCCATGGCTGGCCCGGCTCGATCGTCGAGTTCCAGAAGGTGATCGCGCCGCTCACCGATCCCGCCGCGCATGGCGGCAATCCCGCCGATGCCTTCCACGTGATCTGCCCCTCGCTGCCGGGCTTCGGCTTCTCGGGCAAGCCAAGGACTACCGGCTGGGGCGTCGATCGCATCGCCGCGACCTGGGCCAAGCTGATGGAGCGGCTGGGCTACGCGCGCTATGCCGCGCAAGGCGGCGACTGGGGCTCGGCGGTGACGACCTCGCTCGGCGCGCATGACCCCGCTCATTGCGCCGGCATCCATATCACGCTCGCCTTCAACGCGGCGCCGAAGGTCGAGGGTGAGCCGACGGCAGAGGAGAAGCGCGCGCTTGCCGGCCTCAAGCATTATGTCGATCTCGATTCCGGCTACTCCAAGCAGCAATCGACGCGGCCGCAGACGCTCGGCTATGGCCTGACGGATTCGCCGAGCGGCCAGGCGGCCTGGATCCTGGAAAAGTTCTGGGCCTGGACCGATTGCAATGGCCATCCCGAGAACATCTTCAGCAAGGACGAGCTGCTCGACAACGTCATGCTCTATTGGGCGACGCAGACGGCGACGTCGTCGGCGCGGCTCTATTGGGAGAGCTTCGGCAAGCGCCGCACCACGCCGGTGGTGAAGGTGCCGACGGGCGTCGCGGTGTTTCCGAAGGAGATCATCACGCCGGTGCGGTGCTGGATGGAACCGAACTTCCCCAACATCACGCATTGGAGCGAGATGGAGAAGGGCGGTCACTTCGCCGCCTTCGAGCAGCCGGAGCTGTTCGTGCGCGATGTCAGGAAGTTCTTTGCGACGGTGCGGTGACCCCTGTCATTCCGGGGCGCCCGCAGGGCGAACCCGGAATCCATTGGGCCGCGGCAAACGCTACGCAATGGATTCCGGGCTCGACGCTGACGCGTCGCCCCGGAATGACGTCCCGAGCTCTTGTTCCGAGCATTCACAGCTCTAGACTGGGCCATAACAACACACCGGGAAACGACCAAGCCCATGCTCACCGAAGCTGCAACCTACGACGAGCTCGTCCGCAACTTCCGTTGGGACATCCCCGCGCGCTTCAACATGGCGGAGGCGTGCTGCGATCGCCATGCCGACGGCAGCGGCCGGCTTGCGCTGATCTATGTCGACGAGAACGGCGCCACCAGCCGCACCTCGTTCGACGAGGTCGCGGAGATGTCGCGCCGTTTCGCCAATGTGCTTAAGGCCGACGGACTTGTCCGCGGCGACCGCGTCGCGGTCTTCCTGTCGCAGTCGCTGGAATTGCCGATCGTGCACATGGCGGCGTTTCGCTCCGCCATGATCTCGATCCCGCTGTTCGCCCTGTTCGGCGAGGACGCGCTGGAGTTCCGCCTGTCGAACTCCGAGGCCAAGGCGATCGTCACCGACGAGGGCGGCTGGGAAAAGCTGTCGAAGATCCGCGACCGCCTGCCGGAGCTGAGGAACGTCTACATCGTTGGCGCGCGCGCCCCCGCCGGCACGAAATCGTTCTGGGCTTCGGTGAAAGCCGCTTCGCCCGACTTCGCGCGCGCGGATACCTCGGCCGACGATCCCGCGCTGATCATCTACACCTCGGGCACGACGGGTAATCCCAAGGGCGCTCTGCATGCGCATCGCGTCGTGCTCGGCCATCTGCCGAATGTGGAGATGTGCCACAACTTCTTACCCAAGCCCGGCGATCTCATGTGGACGCCGGCGGACTGGGCCTGGATCGGCGGGCTCATCAACGGCCTGCTCGCGTTCTGGTACCACGGCATTCCGCTGGTCGGCCATCGCGCGCGAAAATTCGAGCCGCAGGCAGCGATGCAGATGATGGCCGATCTTTCCGTCCGCAACGTCTTTCTGCCGCCGACGGCCCTGAAGCTGATGCGGCAGGCCGGCGTCAGGCATTCCGGCGTGAAGCTGCGCAGCATCTTCACCGGCGGGGAGTCGCTCGGCGGTGAATTGCTCGGCTGGGTGCGCGAGACGTTTGGTATCGATGCGCATGAGGTGTTCGGCCAGACCGAGTGCAACCTCGTGATCGGCAGCAATCCCAACCTGTTTCCGATCCGCCCGGGTTCGATGGGCAAGGCGACGCCCGGCTTCGACGTCCGCATCGTCAACGACAAGGGCGAGGAATTGCCGCGCGGTCAGCGCGGCATCATCGGCGTGCGCCAGCCATGTCCCGTCACCATGCTGGAATATTGGCGTAATCCGGAGGCGACGGCGAAGAAATATGCCGGCGACTTCCTGCTCACCGGCGATCTCGGCGTGCAGGACGAGGACGGCTATTTCTGGTACGTCAGTCGCGAGGACGACGTCATCACCACGGCCGGCTACCGCGTCGGCCCTTCCGAGATCGAGCACACGCTGATGAAACATCCGTCGGTGGCAATGGCTGCGGTGGTCGGCATTCCCGATCCGATCCGCACCGAATCGATCAAGGCCTGGATCGTGCTGCGTCCGGGCTTTGCCGGCAGCGACGCGCTGGCGCGCGAGATCCAGGACTTCGTCAAGGTGCAGCTCGCCGCGCACGAATATCCGCGCTTCGTCGAGTTCGCCGAGACGCTGCCGATGACAGCGACCGGCAAGGTACTGCGCCGCGAGCTGCGGGCCAAAGGCTGACTTCTTACAAGGGCTGGCTTCCGACCATGGCAAAGACGTCTCAAGCCGCGGGGCTTCACCGCGCCTCGCTTGCAAAGCTGCACGAGCTCGATGCGGCGCTGGAGCTCATGTACTACGGCTGGCGCGGCATGACGCTGGAGGCCGACGCATATCTTGCCAAGCAGGGCCTGTCGCGTCCGCACCATCGCATCCTCTACGTGGTGGCGCGCCGGCCCGACATCGCCATCGGCGCGCTCATCGAGATCCTCGGCATTTCCAAGCAGGCCCTCAACCGGCCGCTCAATCTGCTCGTGGAGCGCAAGCTCCTGACCTCGAAGCGCGCGCCGGAGCAGCACCGCTCGAAACTGCTGCGCCTGACCGAAGCGGGGCGGCGCATCGAGCAACGGGCCTCGGACCACGAGCGCCAGGTCCTGCGCGAGGCGTTCGAGCGCGTCGGGGCGAGCGGTGCGGCGGGATGGATCGGCGTGATGGAGGCGATCGCCGACAACAATTGATGGAAATCTCAAGTCAACATAGTTGACATGAGGCGTGCGCTTTGCCACCTTCCCGGCCACGAGCCAAGGGGAGGATCCGTGTCGTGAGCGGACAGGCAATGAACCGCGCGACCGCCGCAAGCTTCGTCGCGGCATGGTGCGCGAATTGGTGCAGGGTCGATATCGACGCGGTCGTCGCCCATTTCGCCGACGATGCGCAGATGCGCAGCCCTCTCGCTCTCACCCTGACGGGGTCTCCGACCGTCACCGGCGCCGAGAACATCCGCGCCTACTGGCGCAAAGCCTATGGCCACATCGAAACTGCCGACCTGAAGATCCTGGGCTGGAGCTGGGACGAGGCGATCGCGCGGCTGACGGTGTGGTGGCAATTGGGCGATACGCGCGCCAGCGAATTCATGGACTTCGACGATGCGGGCCGTGTGGTGCGCAGTGAAGCTTTTTACGGAAAATAGCCATGCGGTTTTCGGACATCGTCCTGCTCCTCAATACGCTCTGGTTCGTCGGGGCGTTCATCCAGTTCAGCATCGCGCAAACCAACACGTTGAAGATCCTGCTGCCGCGAGAGGAGCGCAGCAATCCGATCGCGCCGACCCTTGCGGCGAGCGTCGCGTTCCTCGGCGGTATGAATCTGCCGATCGGGCTCTTGTCGCTCTATCTGCTGGCGGCCCGTCCGTCCTTCTTCCAGCCGGTCGAAGCGCAGCTCGCGCTGTTTCTGTTCTTTGCCGCCTGCCATTTCAGCCAGTTCGCCTACAATGTCCCGGTGCTGATGCGCGGCGGCCGCGTCGGGGTGGCCTATTGGCCGGTGTTGAAGGGCCCGATGCTCCGGATCTTCGTCATCGATGCGGCTCTGTTCGCGGCCAATCTCGCAGTGGCGCTGCAGCTCACGATCGCGTCCTGATCTACCGCGGCGGCTCCGACAGGGCCGTACGCAGCATCGCGGCGAGATCCTTGCGCCGGAACGGCTTGGTCAGAATGCGGGCGTCGATCCCGTCGGGCGTCTTGACCGGATCCTGGCTGTAGCCGGACGTGAAGAGCACCTTGAGTCCAGGCCGCAGTTGAACGGCCTGTCTCGCCAGCTCCGGCCCGAACATGCCGCCGGGCATCACGACGTCGGTGAACAAAAGCTGGATGTCCCCGGACTGGCGCAGCGCGTCCAGCGCCGCAGGTCCGTTCGCCGTCGAGATGACGCGGTAGCCGAGCGCCTTCAGCTCGTTCTCGACATAGGCGCGCACCATGTCGTCGTCCTCGACGACGAGGATCGTCTCGTGTCCCTCGGGTGCGGCGACACGCTCTGCCGGTGACGGCTCCTCGTTCGGCGACGTCGCGAGGCGGGGAAAGAACAGCCGGACCACGCTGCCTTGACCCGGTTCGGACTGCATCTGCACGAGCCCGCCGGATTGTTGCGCAAAGCCGTAGACCATGCTGAGGCCGAGGCCGGTCCCCTTGCCGACCTCCTTGGTGGTGAAGAACGGCTCGAATGCGCGCCCCAACACCTCGCTGCTCATGCCGGACCCGGTATCCTTCACGGCCAGCATGACGTAGTCGCCGGGGCGCGGCTCGCCGTTGACGTCGAGGTCGGATTCGCCGAGCGATGTATTGCGCACCTCGACCGTCAGCTTGCCGCCGTCAGGCATCGCGTCGCGCGCGTTGAGCACGAGATTGAGCACGGCTGTCGCCAATTGGCCGGGATCGACGCTGGCGAGCCAGAGATCCGGCGCGAACGCGAAGCTGGATTCGATGTGCTCGCCCAGGGTCCGCTGCAGAAGCTGCGTCATGCCGGTCACCTGCTCGGCGATGTCGATCTCTCGCGGCCGCAGCGGCTGCTTGCGCGCGAAGGCGAGCAGGCTCCGTGTCAGGTCGGAGCCGCGCTCGGCGGCGGTGGCAATGTCGTCGGCGATCCGGTGCAATTCCTTGTTGCCCGCAAGCCTGTCGGCGAGGTGCTCGGAATTGCCGAGAATGACGGTCAGGAGATTGTTGAAATCGTGCGCCACGCCGCCCGTGAGCTGTCCCATGGCTTCCATCTTCTGGGACTGGCTGAGCTTGTGGCTGAGATCGGCGATGGCGGCGCGCTGCTGCTCGAGCGATTCGGCCGTGCTGTTGAGCAGGGTCATCAATCCGCCGAGCTCGCCGCCCGGGTGAGGCTCCGGAATGCGCGCGCTGAGATCGCCCCGCCCGAGGTTCTTCGCCATGGCGGCGAGCCGCCCGACCTGCCGTCCGATGCTCACGGTCGTGAGAATCCAGAGGCCGGCGAGGAGCAGCAGCGAGGCCACTGCCAGAATCGCCATGTCCTCGTAGAGCCGGCGGTTCGCTGCCGCGACCAGTCCGTCCTTGGACCGCCCAACCAAAATGTAGAGTCCGGCCTTGCGGATCGCCGGCGAGCGGGCAACGCCCCAGATCTGCGTGCGGCCCCCGCGATCGGTGATCTCCCGGAATGGCTCGCCATCGGGCGCTGCCGCGAAGCGGAATAGGTCGGAGCCCGCAATGGATCCGCCGACGGGTACGCTCCAGCCGCCACCCTTGCGCGCGGCCAGGACCGTGCCTTTGGCGTCGACGAACAGGATGTCCTTCTCGGCGAGCAGCCGCTTGTGGTGAAACTCCGCGAATTTGTTCAGGTTAAACGATGCGAGCAGCACGAATTTCAGCGCGCCCGTATCCGATCGCACCGGATAGGCGATCTGCAGCACCGACAGTCCGGTGAGGCGGCCGAACACCGGCTCCACCGCGACGACGCCTTGGAGATTCTTGACCTCCTTGAAATAGCTGCGGTCGTTCAGGTCGAGCGTGCGGTTGGTCCGCAGCGAGTCACAGAACAGCCTGCCGTCGGGATCGATGGTCAGGATACCCGTGAACTGCGGATATTCCTCGCGGACATCCGACAGAAACGCCGAGCATGCCGCCTTGTCGCGCGTGTCGAGGTCGCGGGCGCGGGCGAGCCCGTAATGAAGTTGCGCAGTGCCCTGGATCTTCTCGCCGAGATCGCTGGCGATGTCGTCGGCCGATGCGGCGAGATTGGCCAGCGCCGCGTCGATCTCGCTGGCCCGGTTCTGCACGAAGCGCAGCCCGACCAGAATCGCGGGCACGAGCATGGCCGCGATGACGAGGATCAGTAACCGGGTACGCAGGCTCATCGGTGGGTGATCTGCTCTCTCGGGCGAGGGTGCTCGGAGGTACAATTTGCGGCACGAGCATCCGCCCCGTCCATAGCCGTCGGCGCGAAAATCGCGCGAAAGGTTTAAGATTTCCGAGTGCGAGCGGTGTTGCGTCGCTGCTCCCGATCGCGCCGGCCGGCCTCGAGTTGCGCCGCCGCGCGGCGGCGCTAATATCGCGGCATGCGCGCGACGAAGATCGCGCCGATGTGCGGAGGGAGCTGATGTCCATCTCGGGCAAGGTCGATCCGGTGGTGCGTCCGGTGGCGGCGGCCGACATCGCCGAGGCGCTGGTCGAGGGCCTGCGCGATTTCCAGGCGCTGCCGCTCTATGGTCTCTGCTTCGGCGCGCTCTACGCCGCCGGCGGCATCGTCATCATGCTCTGTCTCACCGCCTTCGGTATGGTCTATCTGGTCTATCCCCTCGCTGCCGGTTTTGCGCTGATCGGTCCGTTCGTTGCGATCGGCCTTTACGAAGTCAGCCGGCGCCGCGAGCGCGGCGAGCCGGTCTCGTTCTCTGCGATCTGGTTCGCAATCCGCGCGCGCAGCGAGATCGGCTGGATGGCCTTCGTGACGTTGTTCATGTTCGTGATCTGGATGTACCAGGTGCGGCTCCTGATCGCGCTGCTGCTCGGCCTCAACGCCTCGTTCTCGAGCTTGCAGGAGTTCATGACGGTGGTGCTGACGACCAGCGAGGGCCTGCTGTTCCTGGCCATCGGCAATGCGGTCGGGGCCGTGCTGTCGCTGATCCTGTTCTCGCTGACCGTGGTGTCGTTCCCGCTGCTGCTCGATCGCGAGGTTGATTTCGTCACGGCGATGGTGACGAGCGTGCGCGCGGTGGTGACGAGCCCGCTGCCGATGATCGGTTGGGCCGCCGTGATCGTGATGCTGCTGATCGTCTCGGCGCTGCCCTATTTTCTCGGGCTGATCGTGACGTTGCCGGTGCTGGGGCATGCGACGTGGCATCTGTACCGGCGGCTGGTGGCGCCGGTGCCTTAGTGTCGGCGCTCTTCCTTCTCCCCTTGTGGGAGAAGGTGGCGCGAAGCGCCGGATGAGGGGTCTCTCTCCCCGGACTCATTGAGAGAAGTGCGCGCGGAGAGAAACCCCTCACCCGTCTCGCCGCTACGCGGCGAGCCACCCTCTCCCACAAGGGGAGAGGGGAAGATGCTTGTCCTTCTTCAATCACGGCGTCTTGATGCCCATCGCCTTCAGCGCTTCCAGCAACCTCACCGGCGGGGACATCTCGATCTTCGGCGCCTTGCCCGTCTCCAGCAGGCTCTTTAATCCGGAGAGGATCGCGGGCCAGCCGGTGCGGCCACCGGAGAGGATGTCGTCGCTGAGCTCGCGGTCGTGACGTTCGCTCATGGTGAGGCGGACGGCTTCGCCGGCCTGCTCGATCTCATAGGTGACAATGGTGGTGCCGAGCTTTTCCACGAGGCCCGGCCAATTGACGTTCCAGCTCACCGTGAGCCTCCTCGGCGGATCGTACTCGAACACTTCGCCGCGGATGTGCTCGGAGCCGTCGGGCGCGTGCACAATGAAACTGCCGCCGAGCTTCGGCTCCATCTCCACCGCAAAGCCGGAGAAATATTTTCGGCTGAACTCGGCGGACGTCAGCGCCTCCCACACCTTCTCCGGCGTCGAGGCGATGTAGATGGTGTAGACGGTCAGCGGCTTGAATTGATCGAGGTTCATTTTGCGTAGAATCCCTTGTTGAGCGCCGTGCGCGGGATGGCGAGGACCTGGCCTCTCTCCAGCAGGCTCTTGAGCCCGGACAGGATCGCCGGCCAGCCGTTGGAGACGGCGCCGAGATATTTGCCGCCCTCGACGAAGCCGTCATGCAGCACGGTCAAACGCACGAGCGGGCCGAACGGTTCGAGCGTGAAGACGACGCGCGAGGCCGGCTCGTTGCGCAGCTCCTCGAACTTGTGGTGCTTGAAGCTGTAGGACAGGCGCCGCGGCGGATCGGATTCCAGGATCTCGCCGGAATCGGTGACCGCGCCATCGAGCAGAAGCGCGAAGGGCGAGCCGACCTTCCAGTCCGAGCGAACCTCGGCGCCGAACCAATATTGCCTGGTGAACTCGCTCGACGTCAGCGCCTGCCACAGCTTCTCGGGCGTGGTCTCGATGTAGGTCACGTAGACGAACTCCGGCTTACTCATCGCGCTTCTCCAACTGGCGTTTCAGTTCGCTGAGCGCGGCTAACTTGCTGCGCTCGAACTTCTTGATCCAGCGTTCGCCGATCTGATGGATCGGCACCGGGTTGAGATAATGCAGCTTCTCGCGGCCCTGCCTGATGGTCGTGACCAGGTTGGCCTCTTCGAGAATGACAAGGTGCTTTGTGACGGCCTGCCGCGTCATGGCGAGGCCCTCGCAAAGCTCGTTCAATGTCTGGCCGTTCTTGGCGTGAAGCCTGTCGAGCAGCGACCGTCGTGACGCATCGGCGAGCGCTTTGAAGACTTCATCCATGGTCGAGATAATAGGCAACCAAAAGGTTGCATGTCAAGAAGGCGAAGAGAGATAGGGAACGTCTTCCGTTCCAACGCTCGCCATGCATTAATGCGGCGAAACCGCCGTCAGCGAGTCCCTTCCATGATGTCCATGCAAGCCTATTTCGCCTTCGTCGCCGCCTGCATTGCGCTGGCGCTGCTGCCGGGGCCGATCGTCACCCTCGTGATCGCCAATGGCTTGCGCCACGGCACGCGTGCGGCGCTCATCAACGTGGCCGGCGCGCAGGCCGGGCTTGCCATCGTCATCGGCATCGTCGCGATCGGCCTGACCTCGCTGATGGCGACCATGGGCTATTGGTTCGACTGGGTGCGCTTTGCCGGCGCCGCATATCTCGTCTGGCTCGGCATCAAGCTGATCTGGGCGCCGGTCGAGGGCGTCGATATCGACGCGCCGCCACCGCCGCCGCGCGGCGGCTTCTTCCTGCAGGGATTCCTGGTGCTGCTGTCGAATCCGAAGGTGCTGGTGTTCTTCGGCGCCTTCATCCCGCAGTTCATGGACATGAGCCAGCCGCACTTCCCGCAGGTCGCGCTGCTGGGTGTCACCTTCATGGTAACGGCCGTGCTGACCGATGCGCTCTATGCGATTGCCGCCGGCCGCGCGCGAAAATTCTTCTCGGCGCGGCGCACGCGGCTGATGTCGCGCATCTCCGGCGGCTTCATGATCGGCGGCGGCATCTGGCTGGCGCTGACGCGGGCGAAGTGACCGCTCACGCCGCTCCCTGCTTGCGCAGCGTTGCCTCGATCTCGCGCAGGATCCGCGCCAGCCGCTCGGCCCATTGCTGTTGGCCGCTCGCCTCGGCGATCAGGTCCTGGCGGATCTCGATGCCGGTGTTGACGAGGCCGCGCGCCTCGCCGTGGACGGGAATGGTGTAGTCGGTGATGTCGCTCACCGCGTAAGGTTGGTTGTCGCCGACGACGAGCGCGCTCTCGTCCCGCAAATGCTGCAGCATCAGCCGCGGCAGCACGGTGTCGCGCCGATAGAGCGTGCCGATGTGCCAGGGCCGCGGCTCGCCGTAATAGACCGGCGTGAAGCTGTGCAGCGCCACCAGCACCGTCGGTTTGCCAGCGTTGACGCGCGCATCGATCGCCGCGCCAATCCGGCGGTGATAGGGATCGAAGATCTCGCGCCGGCGCATCTCCTTGGCCGCGGCCGATAGATCCTCATTGCCGGGGATGGCGGTTGCCTCGGAGATCACGGGAATCGAGCTTGCGACACCGGGCGGGCGGTTGCAGTCGATCACCAGGCGCGAATAGCGCTGCGCGATCAGATGCGCATCGAGCATCGCGGCGAGCCGCTCGGCGACGCCGGCGATGCCGATGTCCCAGCCGATGTGCCTGACGAGATCGCTCTCCGCGACCCCGAGATCGCCGAGCGCGCGCGGCAGCACCCGTCCGTAATGGTCCGCGGTAAGCAGGAACGGCGATGTCCCTGCCGCATTCACCTCATGTACGGGCGGAATGTCGCCCTCTCCGAGCAATTGATCTGCTACGTCGGCAATATCCAAAGCCATCCTGATTTGCCTATGGAATGACAAAGTGTGTAAACGGAGTAGCGGTATCGCACCGACGCCGCAACGTTGGAACAGCATGAGCTCGGATCGACTCTTCGTTTACGGCACCCTGATGCGCGGCTTCGACCACCCGATGGCGCGGCTGCTCGCGGGCCATGCCGAATTCCTCGGCAAAGCCACCTGCCGCGGCCGGCTCGTTCTGGTGAAGCACTATCCGGGATTGCTGCTCTCCGAGGCGCCGGCGGACATCGTTCATGGCGAGCTCTTTCACCTGCGCGTGCCGGACGAGCTCTTGCGCGAGCTCGACATGTACGAGGCCTGCGGCGAGGGCTTTCCCGAGCCGACGGAATATCTGCGGCAGATGATCGAGGTGACGTTGCCCGGCGGCACCACCGAGAAGGCCTGGACCTATGTCTACAACTGGCCGGTTACCGATCTGCCGCGCATCGAATCCGGGCGATTCCTGGAGCACTGACAGCGAATGCGGTTTTCACCTCTCCCCGCTTGCGGGGAGAGGGAGCAGACCTTTTATGCCGACAGCACTTCCTTGACCACGCGCACGTCGACCTCGCGCTCGACATAGCTCCACTCCTCGGTCCGCCGCAGCATCGCCACCAGCTCCTCGAACAGCGAGGCGTGCGCGGGGGCGAATTCGAACCAGGTCAGGAAATCGAAGGGGCCGCCGAGGTCGCGGCAATGATAGAGCTGGCGTGCGATCGCGGGCAGAAAACGAAGACTGCTGGCGATGTGGTGCGACTTGTCCTCAAAAATCCTGCGGCGCTCTTCCTGGGTCAGGTCCCACCAGGCCTGCGACTTGCGGATCGGGATCAGCGCCGCGCTGGTTGCTTCCAGCCGGCCGAGGCCGGCCTGCACGGCGACGAGCTGCTGCTTCTCGGCCCGCTCGGTGTAGCGCAGGCTGCTCGCAACGCCGACCAGCCGCCAGGCATTGCGCGAGGGCACCAGCGGCAACGAGACGGCGTCGCTGTCGGTCACCGACAGCGCCGGCACGAAGGGCAGGGGCTCGCCCGTCACTGGCGAAATCGAGGTCACCCGCCAGCCCCCGCTGTGGCCGCCTCGAAAGGTCCTGAACATGGCGGTATGGAAGCGTGGAACTGGGCGCGGTTCAAGGCCCCTCTCGAGCGTCATTCCGGGTTCGCGCTCCGCGCCCCCGGAATGACGCGGGCTGTGAACAGCGCGGATAAGCCCGACAAACCTGGCCTTTGGCCGCGCCGCACCTATATCCCTGATCCTTCGCCCGACTCACCCCGGTTCGCGCTACACAGAGCCCATGCGCTTCACGCCCCAGTTCCTCGACGAGCTTCGTGCCCGGCTTTCGGTCTCCGAGGTCGTGGGCAAGCGCGTCAAGCTGAAGAAGGCGGGGCGGGAGTGGAAGGGGCTGTCGCCGTTCCAGCAGGAGAAGACGCCGTCCTTCTACGTCAACGACCAGAAGGGTTTTTACCACGACTTCTCCTCGGGCAAGCACGGCGACATCATCAGCTTCGTGATGGAGACCGACGGCCTGCCGTTCGCCGAGGCCGTGGAGCGTCTCGCCAACATGGCGGGTCTGCCGCTGCCGGCGGTGACGCCCAACGCGGCGCGCGAAGAGCAGCGGCGGCGCTCGCTGCATGACGTGATGGATCTCGCGGCGAAATTCTTCGCCGAGACGCTGGCCTCGCGCGTGGGCGCGAAGGCGCGCGGCTATCTCGCCGATCGCGCCATCTCGCCGGCGACGCAATTGCAGTTCCGCCTCGGCTATGCGCCGGGCGAGAAATTCGCGCTGAAGGAGCATCTCGGCAAGCTCGGCGTCTCCGTCGACGACATGGTCGAGACCGGGCTGCTCATCGGCGGCGAGGACATTCCCGTGCCTTACGACCGCTTCCGCGATCGCGTGATGTTTCCGATCACGGATCTGCGCGGCCGCGTCATCGCCTTCGGCGGGCGCGCGCTGGAGAAGGACGTTCCGGCAAAGTACCTGAATTCGCCGGAGACGCCGCTCTTCCACAAGGGCGACAATCTCTACAACCACCAGACCGCGCGCAAAGCCACCCATGACGGCAGCCAGCTGATCGTGGTCGAAGGCTATGTCGACGTCATCGCCATGGTCACCGCCGGCTTTGCCGGCAGCGTCGCGCCGCTCGGCACCGCGCTGACCGAGAGCCAGCTCGCGCTGCTCTGGAAGATGGCGGACGAGCCGATCCTCTGCTTCGACGGCGACCGCGCCGGACAGAAGGCGGCGTATCGTGCTGCGGACCTTGCCTTGCCATTCCTCGCACCCGGCAAGAGTCTTCGCTTTGCGCTGCTGCCGGAAGGGCAGGACCCTGACGATCTCGTGCGCTCGGGCGGACGCGGCGCGATCGAGGAGGTGATCGCCGCCGCCCGTCCGCTCGCCGACATGATCTGGTCGCGCGAGCTCGAAGGCGGCAATTTCGCCACGCCCGAGCGGCGCGCCGCGCTCGAGGCCCGCATCAAGGATCTCACCAACGGCATCCGCGACGAGGTGGTGCGGCGCTATTATCGCGACGACTTCGTCGAGCGGCTGCAGCGCACCTTCGCGCCCGAAGGCGGGCGCGGCTTTGGCGGCCGGGGCAATTTCCGCCCCGGTGGCGGCCGGCCGTTCCAGCCGCGGAGCGGGCCGAATCGATTCGGCGGACAAGGGTTCGGCGGCGGCCGTCGCGGCGCCCCGGGTCCGACCCTGCTCCCCTCCGGCCCCTACCAGGCGGCGAGCCCCCAGTTGGCGGCAAGCCCGATCATGCGGGGCCAGCGCAGCGCCATCTCCCGTCGCGAAGCCCTGATTCTGCAAAGCCTGATCAACCACCCCTGGCTGCTGCACGAGCATTTGGAGGAGGTCGCCGCCCTGGAGCTGGCCCATCCCGAGGCCCACAAGCTCCGGGCCGGCATCATCGCCGCCTTCGCCAACGACCATCACCACTCGCCGGACCCCGGCGAGCAGGCCGAAAGGATGCGCGGCGACCTCGAAAAGGGCGGATTTACTCAAACTCTTCAAAGGGTTGAGAATGTCATCACGACCCACGCGGTGTGGGCCGCCCGCGAGGGCGCGGCCCGGGATGACGTTCTTGCCACCTGGCACCAGCTGGTTGCCTTGCATCGGCAATACCATTCACTACTTAGAGAGCTGAAAGACGCCGAGCTGGCCTTGGGGGAGGATCCCAGCGAGGCCAATCTGGCGTGGCTGCGAGACGTCAAGGCTCGGATAGGCGAAGTCGACGGTACCGAGGCCCTGATCGAGGGTTTTGGCGAGCTGTCGGGCCGGCTCCAGAAGAGCATGTGATGAAAGAATCATGCGGACGGCCGCGGCCGGAACCGCTAAAAGACTCGCCAAATCCTAGGTTTGGCGGCAAAAACAGGGTTAATCGAGGCTTAACGGTCTTGTAGCACTTTGGCCCGGAGGCGGCCGCAGGCATAACAGACGCGTCAGGAATGAATCCGCGCAATCGCTGTTGGCACTACACCTGCATCCGCCGCGACAAAGAGGCTGACGAAGCGTTAGGCAATTCCGGCGAGAGAAAGTTGGGGGTGGCGAGAGGTTTGTGCGCCGCCCTTTCCGTGTCGAGAGCTGCCGAAGCGAGAGCGTCGAGCAACAGGTTCATGTGAATTCACGCGAAGGCGCGGCGGGCGTCTCGCATGAAGCGCGTTTAGGAGCAATGGATGGCCACCAAGGCAAAGACGCTGCAGGCGAAGGACAAGGAAAAAGACGACAAGGCAGCGGATGCGCCGGAGAAGGATTCCCAGGACGCGCCCTCGCCCTTGCTCGACCTGTCCGACGCGGCCGTGAAGAAGATGATCAAGCAGGCCAAGAAGCGCGGCTTCGTGACCTTCGATCAGCTCAACGAAGTCTTGCCGTCCGACCAGACCTCGCCCGAACAGATCGAGGACATCATGTCGATGCTCTCGGACATGGGCATCAACGTCACCGAAGCCGACGATAGCGAAGGCGAGGAGGAGAAGGACGAGGGCGAGGACGAGACCGACAACGAGCTCGTCGAGGTCACCCAGAAGGCGGTCACCGAGGTCAAGAAGAGCGAGCCGGGCGAGCGCACCGACGATCCCGTGCGCATGTATCTGCGCGAGATGGGCACGGTCGAGCTGCTCTCCCGCGAAGGCGAAATCGCGATCGCCAAGCGCATCGAGGCCGGCCGCGAGGCGATGATCGCGGGCCTCTGCGAAAGCCCGCTGACCTTCCAGGCCATCATCATCTGGCGCGACGAGCTCAACGAGGGCAAGATCTTCCTCCGCGACATCATCGATCTCGAAGCGACCTATGCCGGCCCGGACGCCAAGGGCGGCATGAACACCGCGATGATCGCAGGTCCCAATGGCGAGGGCGGCGAAGCCTCTGCCGAGGGCGGCGAAGCCACCGCGTCCGCAGCCGCGCCCGCCCATGTCGCGCCGCCCGCGGCGCCGCCGTCACCGACCCCGTTCCGCGCCGCGCCTGCCGGCGGCGGTGCTGATGCCGGCGAGGAGAAGGATCCCGGCGAGGCTGCGGCCGAAGCCGACATGGACGACGACGAGTTCGAGAACCAGATGTCGCTCGCAGCGATCGAGGCCGAGCTCAAGCCGAAGGTGGTCGAGATCTTCGATCGCATCGCCGACAGCTACAAGAAGCTGCGCAAGCTTCAGGAGCAGGACATCCAGAACCAGCTCCAGAACGAGTCGCTCTCGCCGCACCAGGAGCGCAAGTACAAGAAGCTGAAGGACGAGATCATCGTCGAGGTGAAGTCGCTGCGCCTCAACCAGGCCCGCATCGACTCGCTGGTTGAGCAGCTCTACGACATCAACAAGCGCCTCGTCTCGCATGAGGGCCGCCTGATGCGCCTTGCCGACAGCCACGGCGTCGCGCGCGAGGATTTCCTGCGCAACTACACCGGCTCGGAGCTCGACCCGCGCTGGCTCAACCGCGTCTCGAAACTCTCGGCCAAGGGCTGGAAGAACTTCGTCCACCACGAGAAGGACCGCATCAAGGACCTCCGCCACGAGGTGCATCAGCTCGCCGCGCTGACCGGCCTCGAGATCGTCGAGTTCCGCAAGATCGTGCACTCCGTGCAGAAGGGCGAGCGCGAGGCCCGCCAGGCCAAGAAGGAGATGGTGGAAGCCAACCTCCGTCTCGTGATCTCGATCGCCAAGAAGTACACCAACCGCGGCCTGCAGTTCCTCGACCTGATCCAGGAAGGCAACATCGGCCTGATGAAGGCGGTCGACAAGTTCGAGTACCGCCGCGGCTACAAGTTCTCGACCTACGCCACCTGGTGGATCCGGCAGGCGATCACCCGCTCGATTGCCGACCAGGCCCGCACCATCCGCATCCCCGTGCACATGATCGAGACGATCAACAAGATCGTGCGCACGAGCCGGCAGATGCTCAACGAGATCGGCCGCGAGCCGACCCCGGAAGAGCTCGCCGAAAAGCTCGGTATGCCCTTGGAGAAGGTGCGCAAGGTCCTCAAGATCGCCAAGGAGCCGCTGTCGCTGGAGACGCCGGTCGGTGACGAAGAGGATTCACACCTCGGCGATTTCATCGAGGACAAGAACGCGATCCTGCCCATCGACGCCGCGATCCAGTCCAACCTGCGCGAGACCACCACGCGCGTGCTCGCCTCGCTGACCCCGCGCGAAGAACGCGTGCTGCGCATGCGCTTCGGCATCGGCATGAACACGGATCATACGCTGGAAGAAGTGGGGCAGCAGTTCAGCGTGACGCGCGAGCGTATCCGCCAGATCGAGGCGAAGGCGCTGCGGAAGCTGAAGCATCCGTCGAGGAGCAGGAAGCTGCGGAGCTTCTTGGATAACTAGGACGTGTCACCCTCGAATCCCGTCCGAGGGTGATACGCACGTCTCCTCCTCCTCCTCGAAATGCTGCTAAGGGGCAGCGTGCGCCCATTGCTGTCCAATTGAGGCTCATCCGATCGAATGAGCAGCTCATTCTTTGGATAGCTACAGTTATTTGCCTCTCGATAAGTAGCGGAACCCTCGCTATTGTGCATCCATGCAACGACAGCGTGTGTCTATTGATTCGTTCTTTCGATTAGGTCTGTACTGTGGCCACCAAGCAAAGGGTATCCAAGACGGTTAAGGGCAAGTCTCCGGCCAAAAAATCGCCCAAACGGTCGTACTCATCGAAGACCCTCAAGATCCTTTTTGGACTGTCGGGCAACAAATGTGCTGTGCCAGGATGCGATAATCCCATTATCAAAGCCGGTACTGCTCTTTCCGATGAGCTCGTAGTTGGTCAGATTTGCCACATCTACGCCGCCAGCGATGACGGTCCGCGTGGCAAGAAAGGTCTAACTGCGGCACAGAAGAACGCGCCAGACAATCTGATCCTGTGTTGTCCAACCCATCACGTAGTCGTGGACGGCCAGTATGCAGACTATCCCGCTTCCAACTTGCTAGAATGGAAGAGGACGCAGGAGCGAGCTTATAGAACCCGACTTTCGTACAGCATCAATGCGATTGGATATTCGGAGCTGGAGGTCGTAGCAAAGGCTCTAATGTCAAGTGAAGCGTCATTTGCTTCCGACACAAAGATCATATCCCCCAGGGACAAGATCAAGAAAAACAAGTTGAGTACTTCCGTGGAGTTCCTTCTCAATTTGGGCGCGGCGAAATCCCATGAGGTGGAGATGCTTCTCCTGCAGGCTGCTCAACTTAACGCTAGTTTTCCCGAACGATTGCGGGAGGGCTTTGTTGCACGTTACAAGCAACTAAAGAGCGAAGGGTACAATGGAGATGATCTATTCTACTCCTTATATGACTGGGCGGGCGGCGGCGGAGCCGACCAATCGAGAGAGGCCGCAGGACTATGTATCCTCTCACACCTCTTTGTGATCTGTGACGTGTTTGAGAAGTAGGGAAATGACAGCTCTTCCCAACAGATACGTTCCCATCGACTACTCGATTGTCGGCTTGTCATCGACCCTGCTTGAGTTGGTGTCGCAGAATGAGACCGTCTCATCCCTGTGGGAGAAAGTTTCAGCAGACGAGAAGATTCGTACCTTTGATAGGTTTGCGGATGCGTTGAGTCTTTTATTTGCCGCAGGACTTATAGATTTGGAGGGCGGAGTGATCGTTCGTCCTCGATCGAGTTGACCATGCTAACGCGAGTTCGGTCCGACATCAGCACCTTCAACGAGGTTCCTCTGCTAGATGGCATGAACATAATTCTTGCTGACCGCGCGGAAGACTCAGAAGAGACTGAGAGCACCAATGGTCTTGGGAAGTCTACCTTTGTAAGGATCGTTCATTTCTGCTTGGGATCAGATTTTGCACGAGAGAAAGTTCTCAATCATCCTGAGCTAAAGGGTGCCACCTTCTTTCTGGATTTTGTTTGGAATGCTCTAAATTGTACGGTTTCGCGCAGCACCGTCCGCGAAAAGCACGTGCGCGTTACGAGCAACTTTCTCGTGGGACTAGATATCGAGACTGTTGACGTAGGATCAGGCGTCTCAGAAATTTCCCTAGATGCATGGAAGGTCGCTCTGGCTGAGCGCTACTATCCAGAAGCGGCTGTGGGTGAGATGAAATTCTCTCCTTCTTTTCGTGACCTTGCAGTCTATTTGCTTCGACTTGGAAAATCAGCATTTGTTGATCCGCAAAATGCGTTCCAAAATCAATCGGGGGCATCGAAGCGCCTGTGCACGAGCTTTTTGCTGCGTCTTAATTGGGGAAAGCAGCGGGAAATCGAGTCGCAGATACAGGCACGCGATCGCAACAAGGCCGCCATTGAGGCGTTTAAGACTGCAGAGGAATCTCAAGCCACGCTATCTATTGGCGATTTAGAAGCTCGGCGAGTGGCATCCGAATTGCTACTTCGAAAGAAGAAGGAAGAAGTTGAGAGCTTCAATGTTCGGTCTGACTACAAGGACCTCGAAGAGGCCCTCCATGCTCTCGATCGGCGGTTACATGATCAAGTCAATCAGAATTTTTCCGATCGTCGATTGTTAGACTATTATCGTGAGAGCGCGCGGGCTTTGCCTGAGATTGATCCCGAGAGGCCTCTCGCGATTCTGCGCGACGCGGGCGCAGTCTTTAAGGAGGAGGCTCTCAGGACGATTGATGCCGTCTCGAAATTTCACCGCGACGTTTATCGCAATCGAGAGGAATTTCTCAGCGGGGAAATCAAACGACTATCGGCTGAGATAGAAAGGCGCACGGCCGAGATAGATCGTATTTCGGTGGAGAAGACGCGACTTCTCAGGATACTGAATTCCAGCGGGGCAATTGAGACCCTCATAGAACTCCAACGTTCGTACGCTGATCTAAATGCTCAGCACGAGGTGCTGGTTTCGAAGATTGATGAGCGAAAGAAGTTTGACCGGTTGGACGATGAGCTAGCCGTATCAATTTCTAGGCTGAAGGCGCTTCTTAAGACAGATCTGGATGACCGAAGGCAAGCTGTCGACGAGGTTCGCGCCCTTTTCGCAGAATATACGTCTGCTCTATATGGCGTGCCTGGGCGTTTGAGTGTCGACGTTGGAAAGGCTGGTTATCGATTTTCGTTTGTTATCGATCGTGAGGGCAGTGATGGCGTTGGGCAGATGGTGGTGTTCTGCTTTGATCTTGCCGTCGCGACGATTTGGGCGAAGCTAAAGAAGGGCCTGGGCACGCTTGTTCATGATAGTACGCTTTTCGCTGACGTAGATCCTCGACAAGTTGCCTCGGCTTTGAATTTGGCCAGTCAAAAATCAAGGGAGTTTGGCTTTCAATATATCTGTTGCTTGAACTCGGGCTTGGTTAGTGGGAAAGACTTCAATTTCAAGGTCGATCCCTTCGTGAGGATACGTCTCACTGACGACAGCCCTAAGGGCCGATTGTTAGGAATGCGGCTCCGGCCGCGGGAACAGGAGGATTTTCAAAGCTAGCGAGTCAATCGAGAGCTCGGTGGGATCCATCCCTCAAAAGGCGGCGGGCTGAAAGCCCACGGTTTTTGTGCCTACTAGCTGCAGCGCTCAGCCACCGAAGTCGATCTCTATTGCCTGCTTCGGAAATGACACCCGCTGCCCCGTCTGCGACGCCGGCATCGACTGGCAGCGCAACAAGCTGCTGGCGCTGGTGCGTGCGGGCACGGTCGAATTCAGGGACATCAACGAGCAGCCCGATGCGCTCGCGCATTCGGTGCGTCGCTCGACGAAATCAGGCGGCGCCTGCATGCGACCGATGAGGCCGGGCGGCTCATCGTCGGTGCGGATGTCGCGATTGCGCTCTGGCGGTTGACGCCGGGGGAGGGGTGGCTTGCGGCGCTATCAGGCAATCGCGCGGCGCTGCCGGTCACGCGGTTTGTCTATGACCGGTTTGCCGATCTGCTGTTTGCCTGGAATAGATGGAGCGGGCGCTGGTGAGCGCCTGCCTTAGCCCGCCTACTTCTTCTTCGCCCCGACCCGCTCGATCCGCTTGATCTCCAGCGCCGGCTTGCCGCTCTTTTCCGCGATCTCGCGGTCCTGCTCCATGATGAAGGCGCGGGCGGGTTCGTCGCCGTCGAGGCCGCCCAGGAGCTCGGCTGGCACGCGGCGGTTGGAGCGTTGGGAATCGTCGGCATAGACGACGTTGAAGAAGGCGAATTCGCCTTTGGGGTTGGTTCCGGGTTTCTTGGCCATGGCGGCTTGTCCTCGATCAGGACGCCGCAGTCAAATGACTTTCGGGATCGCCGCCATGCAGCAGCAATGGCGCTGAGGTCTGCGCGATCGGCCGGCAAAATCTGTTGCTGATGAAAGCGCGATGCGCTTCGGACGAGGTCGATGCGAAGCCTTCAATAAACGGCGGGCCGAAGCCCGCCGTTTATCTCTTCAGCGTCGCCCGGGGCTGGCGGGGCGACAACCTAAAATAGAAGGTTATCGCTTGTGCGCTGCCATGGCAAGGCCAATCGTCGCGTGAGGATGTCGCAGCAGGCGCATCAGATATGCAGCTGATGGTCATCGCGAGTTCCCCAAATTTCGAAAAGCAGATGCTTTGGATCATCGAAGTATTTTGTTCATCTTGCCGCGCGCTCGCAACGCAGCGAGAGCGCGCGGGCGTCAACGTCTGGAGCTTGCGATGTTGGCACAATACCACTGTTTTGCCCGACAGTCAACGTTGATTCGGAAAAACCGTAAGTGTCATCGCGGGACTTCTACCGTGCATGGGGTTGTTTTGCAGTTTTTGTTTCGGCGCCGTCGGTCGGGGGCACCGATATCATTGATCTGGTCGCTTTGACGCTCGCGGCGTTCCCGGGCATGATCCTTAGCACTGCTTCGCACTGGGATTCTCTGGGGGTTTGCTCCACATGCCGAGACTGCTTCTCGCCGTTGCCTTCGTCGTGTCTCTGGCCGGCGGATCGGCGCAGGCCGCCCGCTGCGGCGGCGACTTCAACGGCTTCATCGCCAGCATGGCGCAGGAGGCGCAGGCTGGCGGCGTCTCGGCAGGCGTGACCAATGCGGCGCTCAGCGGCGTGGCGCCCGACCCTGCGGTTCTCGCCTTCGACCGGCGCCAGCGTTACACCTTCAACAAGACCTTCGAGCAGTACGTCTCGACCCGCGTCGGCCCCGGCCGCATCAATGGCGGGCGCGCGCTGCTGCAGCGCCATGCCGCGCTGCTGTCGCGCATCGAGCAGCAGTTCGGCGTGCCGCGCTATATCCTCGTCGCGATCTGGGGCCTCGAGAGCGATTTCGGCAAGGGCGACACCGGCAAGCTGCCGGTGATCCGCACGCTGGCGACGCTCGCGCATGATTGCCGCCGCACCGATCTGTTCCAGGGCGAGCTGCTGGCCGCGCTCAAGATCGTGCAGCGCGGCGACCTGCCGCTGCGCGACCTCATCGGCGCCTATGCCGGCGAGATCGGCCAGACCCAGTTCCTGCCGTCGTCCTACATCAAGTACGGCGTCGATTTCGACGGCGACGGCCATGTCGACCTCCGCCACAGCATCCCCGACGTGCTTGCCTCGACCGCGAACCTCCTGAAAACGAGCGGCTTCAAGATGGGCCAGCCCTATGGCGAGGGAACGCCGAACTTCGAGGCGATGCGCGAGTGGAACCGCGCGGTGGTCTATCGCAAGACGATCGGTTATTTCGCCGACCGGCTGATGGGGCAGTGAGGGAGACACCCCGCCGGCCACACTCGTTATTGCGAGCGCAGCGAAGCAATCCAGAGTCTTTCCGCGGAGACAGTCTGGATTGCTTCGCTGCGCTCGCAATGACGGTGGAGAGACATTGCCTCCCCCAACTCACGTCCCCTTCGCCATCTTTTCCAGCTTCCGCTGCAACGGCGCCCAATACGTCCCAGGGCGGAAGCGCTGCAGCAGGTCCATGAAGCGGGCGTCGTTGCCGATCAGGATGCGCGGCTCGTTCCGCTCGATGCCCCGGATGATGCGCAGTGCGGCGTCCTTCGGCGAGGTCTTCGCCGCGTTCTCGAACCGCTCGATCGATTGCGCGCGGCGGGCATTGTCGGTGACGCCGACGCCGGTGCGGGCGTTGCGCGCGATCGCGGTGGCGACGCCGCCGGGATGCACGACCGACAGCTTCACCGGGCTGCCCGCGACGCTGAGCTCGTGCCGCAGGCTCTCCGAGAAGCCGCGCACCGCGAACTTCGCCGCGGCGTAGGCCGATTGGCCCGGCGGGGCGATGATGCCGAAGATCGAGGAGAGGTTGACGATGTGCGCCTCGCCCATCGTCTTCAGATGCGGCAGGAAAGCGCGCGTGCCGTGCACCACGCCCCAGAAATTGATGTCGAACAACCAATCCATCTGGGACTGGTCGATCTCCTCGAACGAGCCCATCAGCGCAACGCCGGCATTGTTGACGACGATGCCGAGGGCGGGATGCGCGGCGATGGCCTCGCTTGCGAATTGCGCGATGTCATCAGGCTCGCCGACGTCGACGCGATGCAGGCTGACCTTGCGCGTTGTTCCGATCTCTGCTCCGAGCGCCTTCAATCCGCCCTCGTCGCGATCGGCCAGCGCGAGGTCGCAGCCGCGTTGCGCGAGCTCGATCGCCAGTGCCCGGCCGATGCCGCTCGCGGCTCCCGTGATGGCGGCAGCGCCCCGAATCGTCGTCATGAATTTCCCCCGTCAAGCCCCTGATGATGGAACTATGCTTTACATTTTTTCAGAATGGAACCGAACCGTAGCGGGTCTCGGTTTTTAACATTCGTTATGGAGGCAATGCATTGGGAGCCGCCGATGGGACAAGCGACGCCATTTCGCGCGACAGCGCTGATCGTTGAAGACGACGCCATGCAGCGGGAGATGCTTTGCGTCCTGCTGGAGGAGAGCGGCTACCAGGTCATCCAGTGCGAGAGCGCCGAAGCCGCCGAGCGCGTCCTCGACAACAACGCCGGCGCGCTCTGCCTGATGCTGACCGACGTCCAGTTGGCCGGCCGCATGAACGGCGTCGAGCTCGCGCATGTCGCCAAGGACCGCAATCCGAAGCTCGACGTCGTGGTCACCTCGGGCCGCCCCCTGAAGCAGCCCTTGCCCGACGGCGCCAAATTCTGGGCCAAGCCCTGGGCGCCGCTCGACGTGCTGCGCGAGGCCGAGATCGCTCAGCTGTCCTGACGCGCTCGCTTTCTCGGAGCGCGCTGCGGTGATAAGGTCGGGCCATGACCTGGTCCTTCCTGCTCACCTCGCTCATCGTCGTCGCTTCGCCCGGCACCGGCGTGCTCTACACGCTGGCCGCGGCGCTGACCCGCGGCTCGCGCGCCAGCGTGGCGGCCGCCTTCGGCTGCACGCTCGGCATCGTGCCGCACATGGCGGCGGCGATGCTCGGCCTTGCCGCCGTGCTCCACACCAGCGCGCTCGCGTTCGCCGCACTGAAATGGTGCGGCGTCGCCTATCTGCTCTACATGTCCTGGCAGGCGCTGCGCGAGACCGGGGCGCTGGCGGTTGGCGGCGAGATCACGGAGCGATCGAGCAGCCGCGTCATCGTCACCGGCTTCCTGATCAACATCCTCAATCCAAAGCTGTCGATCTTCTTCCTCGCCTTCCTGCCGCAATTCATCGCGGCGGAGGAGGCCCATGTGCTGGCGCGCATGCTGGAATTGAGCGGCGCCTTCATGGCGATGACCTTCGCGGTGTTCGTCCTCTACGGCTTCTGCGCTGCCGCGGTGCGCGAGCGCGTCATCTCCCGCCCGGCCGTCATGGCCTGGCTGCGCCGCAGCTTTGCCGCCGGCTTCGCCGCACTCGGCGCCAAGCTGGCGTTGTCGGAGCGGTAGGTGTCTCGTCACCTCTCCCCGCTTGCGGGGAGAGGTCGGATTGCATCGAAGATGCAATCCGGGTGAGGGGGTACAGATATCTCGACCGCCGCGCGTGTGGATAGAAGCCCCTCACCCCACCCTCTCCCCGTAAGAACGGGGAGAGGGAGCGAGAGAGTGGAGCGGGTCCAATCCAATAAAAAAGCGGGCCTTGCGCCCGCCAATTTCGATCGACCCGACGCCCGGGCGGAGCTGAGTCCACCCGGGCAAAGAAACAGAAGCCTCGTTACTTCTTCTTCGCCTTCTTGGCCTTTTTCGCCTTCTTCTTCGCCGCCTTCTTCGCTTTCTTAGCCATAGTATCCTCTCAAGGGTTAATGGTGGAACGCGACACGAGGGATGCTCGGCGGAGGGCCAGCCTCGCAACATCCTCGACGACAAACTCAGCAGATTCGCAGCCGGCTGCCCCGCGTCGTCACATCCGTGTCATCCTGTTATCCACAGCTCAGATGCATTTTCGGGTGATTTTTGGTCGCGAATCCGCCTCACGCGCCAGCACGGCCATCGGCGGCGACAGACTTAACGATCCGACAATGGCGCGTGTCGTTCATGAATCCAAAACCAAGGGCGCGTTTTCAGAGGTCGCAGTGAGACTCCATTAAGCGCAACCGTCGCATTGTCTTCCGCAAGAAAACGGGGATGGGTCATGGATGGACGGCTGCCGGCAACGGGGGGCGGGACGCGGCGCGTGCTGTACGCGCCATGCTGAACGTACCGACATTGTGGACGGTCTTCGTCGTCAACTTCCTGGCGCTCGGCGTGATCTGGGCCTACGTGACGCGTTCCTATCCGAATTTCGCGGCTGCGCGGTTCTGGATGGCATCGGCCTTCGTCGGTG
Organism: Bradyrhizobium sp. WBAH42; assembly: GCF_024585265.1. Lineage (NCBI taxonomy): Bacteria > Pseudomonadati > Pseudomonadota > Alphaproteobacteria > Hyphomicrobiales > Nitrobacteraceae > Bradyrhizobium > Bradyrhizobium sp. WBAH42. Next base: position 226,061 of record NZ_CP036533.1, on the reverse strand, counting down.
CGGCCGGCGCGATGACGGCCTTGATCCGTCTGTTCGTCGCCTCTCCCCTGCCGCTGCTGCTCGGCGCTGGCGGCGTCATCGCTGCGAGCTGCCTCGCCGCCATGGGCATTCAGCGCTTCTACGATCGGCCGGTGTCGTGGCGCCTGATGACCGCGACGGGGTGCTTGAGCCTCGTCGGCGTCGTGGTCTTCATGGTCGGCTTCGAGCACATGCAGCTGCGCATGCTGAGCTACACGTTCGGACAGGCCCTGCCGCTGGTGCTGGCGCTGCGTCTGTTGTTGTCGCCGGAAGGCCGCGTCAGTCCGGGCGCCAAGCTGTCCGGCATCGTCATCCTCAGCATCATCGCGATTCTGCTCGTGCGCACCGTGGGCAATCTGCTCGGCTACGATCTCTCGGCGCGCGCCGGAGGCCAGGCCCATGCCATCATGGTGCTCGGGCTGCTGTTCCTGTCGATGACCCTCAATTTCGGCTTCCTGCTGATGGCGATGGACAGCTTGCGGGGCGAGGTCGCCGACCTCGCGCTGCTCGACGATCTCACCGGCGTCGCCAACCGGCGGCATCTGCTGCAGCGTCTGTCCGAGGAATGCGCACGGTCGGAGCGCAGCGGCGAGCCGTTCTCGCTGCTGGTGATCGATCTCGACGGCTTCAAGACCATCAACGACACCCATGGCCATGCCGCCGGCGATGCCTGCCTCAAGCACTTCACCCTGATGGCGCAGACCCGCCTGCGGCCCGGCGACATGCTCGCCCGCACCGGCGGCGACGAGTTCTGCGTCGTGCTGCCGTCCTCGTCCCTGCGCGAGGCTGCCGCGATCGCCCGCCGCGTGCTCGAGGTCTGCCGTCAGGACGCCGCCAGCTGCAGCGGCCGCGACATTCCGATCGCGATCTCGATCGGGGTTGCGGAGTGGGATCGCGGCATCGGCGCATTTCCCGACCGGCTGATGGCCAATGCCGACCACGCCCTCTATGCCGCCAAGAAGAACGGCAAGAACGATTTTGCGGTCTATGACCCCGCCCCGCCGCTGGCGCCCGAGGCTGTCGGGACGGTGCGGACATTCGCGTAAAGCCTGTTAGGCTCGGCGTCGCATGGGGCCCTGCATGATGATGTTTCGCCTGCTCGCGGCTGTCCTCGCCGCTCTCGTTCCGATCGTCTCCGCCGCTGCTGCGGATGCCGAGCTCGCCAGGCTCGCGCGCGCCTCCGGCACGCCCGACATCCCCGGCCTGAAGATCGTCTGGCTGGCGCCGTGGGGCGAGGTCGGCAACGCAAGACCCTGGCGCAACATCATCGTGCACCAGACCGAGGGACCGGCCGGCTCCGCCCGCGGCGGCGCGCAGGCGCAGGCGAGGAACCCGACGCGGCGCGGCGTTACGGTCTGGGTCGAGACCGACGGCACGGTCTATTGGGCGGTCGCCGAGAACCTCGTGCCGACCCACGGCGACGGTGCCAACCGCAATGACAACAAGTACATCGACAACCGGCCGACCTACCGCCAGGTGGTGCGCGACAATTCGATCGGCGTCGAGTTCGCCGGCAATTATCCTGATGTGACGGCGGGGCCGACCGAGGCGCAGGTCGCGGCGTGGAAGATCCTCGTTCGGGTGCTGCGCGCGCGCTACGACATCCCGCCCGAGCGCGTCTATGCGCACAACTGGATCGACTACAAGGACGCCCGCTATTGCGAAGGCTGCATCCTCGCGACGATGGCACGGGAATGGGGCGAGTAGGCGGTGTGCCCGCACACCCCGCTATCGGGTGCAGCTCCCATCACAGCAACAAAAAAGCCGGCGTTGCCGCCGGCTTTCTGTCTCTTTCGATCCGCCAATCTCTGGCGCTGAACCGCCGCGCTTAATGCGCGGCTTCCAGCGCGGCCTGTTCGGCCTTTGCGATCGTGCCCTTGACCGCGGACTGCACCTTCTCGAAGGCGCGAACCTCGATCTGGCGGACGCGCTCGCGCGACACGCCGAACTCGGCAGCAAGGTCTTCCAGCGTCATCGGCTCATCGGCGAGGCGGCGGGCCTCGAAGATGCGGCGTTCGCGCGGGTTGAGCACGCCCATGGCGCCGTTCAGCGCGTCACGGCGGTGATCATATTCCTCGTGCTCCGCCATCATGGCTTCCTGGTTGGGCGTGTTGTCGACCAGCCAGTCCTGCCATTCGCCGGCTTCGCCGTCGTCGCGGATCGGTGCGTTGAGCGACGCGTCGCCGCCGAGGCGGCGGTTCATGTCGATCACGTCCTGATCGGTGACGCCGAGGCGCTTGGCGATCACCTTGACCTGGTCGGGGCGGAGATCGCCTTCGTCCAGTGCGTTGATCTTGCTCTTCGCCTTGCGCAGGTTGAAGAACAGTTTCTTCTGGTTCGCGGTGGTGCCCATCTTCACGAGCGACCACGAACGCAGGATGTACTCTTGAATCGACGCCTTGATCCACCACATGGCGTAGGTGGCGAGACGGAATCCCTTCTCGGGTTCGAAACGCTTCACCGCCTGCATCAGGCCGACATTGCCTTCCGAGACGACCTCGGAGATCGGCAGGCCGTAGCCGCGATAGCCCATGGCGATCTTGGCCACGAGGCGGAGATGGCTGGTGACGAGTTGGTGCGCCGCGTCGCGATCGTCATGCTCGCGCCAACGCTTGGCGAGCATGTACTCCTCCTGCGGTTCCAGCATCGGGAACTTGCGGATCTCGGCGAGGTAGCGGGAAAGGCCGGATTCTCCATTGAGGACCGGCAAAGCAGCGGTACGGGCCATAGTGCGCCCTCCAAAAGGTTCAGGCCCCCGATAGCGGCGGGCCAGGCAGACGACCGCTGTGTTAAAGCCGGCCGTAGCTGCGATGTTCCGCGTTGGTGATTTCAACGCAGGCGCAATATACCCCATCGGGGGTCAAAAAGGGAAGGATTGCTGACGTCACGTCCCCGTGTGGCAGCTATAACTTTTTGTAATGTAAAGGCTTTCTGAAGCGGCCTGCGTCATAGCGCCGCTTTGAGGGTGCGTTCGAGGAGAAGCAAATCCTCCGGCAAAGGCGCCTCCCAGTGCAGTAATTCTCCCGTCCTCGGGTGCTCCAATACCAGCAGGTAAGCGTGTAAGGCCTGCCGCCCCAGCGCCGCCAAAGCTGCCCGCGACTCGGGGCCGAGCTGGTTGGCCTTGGTCTTGAAATGCGGGCCATAGACGGCATCGCCCATCAGCGGGTGGCCGATATGGGCGAGATGGACGCGGATCTGGTGGGTGCGGCCGGTCTCGAGCTCGCAGGCGAGCAGGGCGGCGACACCCTTGCCGTCGCGCCCATGAAAGCTCTCCAGGATTTCCCAATGCGTCACCGCCTCGCGGCCGCCCTGGCGCACAGCCATCTTCTCCCGCGCATGCGGATGGCGGTCGATCGGCGCATCGACGGTGCCGCGGTGGCGGTTCGGGACCCCCCAGGCAAACGCCATGTAGCCGCGCCGCATCGCGCCGGTTCGGCCGTGGTCGGCGAACTGGGCCGACAGCGAGGCATGGGCGAGGTCGTTCTTGGCGACGACCATCAGCCCCGTCGTGTCCTTGTCCAGCCGGTGCACGATGCCGGGCCGGCGCACCCCGCCGATGCCCGACAGCGAGGCGCCGCAATGGGCGATCAGCGCGTTCACCAAGGTGCCGGTCTCGTGGCCGGCCGCGGGGTGGACCACCAGGCCCTTGGGCTTGTTGATGACGATGATGTCGTCGTCCTCGAACACGATATCGAGGGCGATATCCTCCCCCTTGGGCTCGGCGGGCGCGGCCTCCGGCACGTCGATTATGATCGTATCGCCGGATGCGACGTGATAAGCGGGGTCGCGGACCGCGGAGGCCTTCAGGTGCACTGCGCCCGCCAGGATCAGGGCTTTCAGCCTCGATCGCGACAGCTCCGGCAGGCGCGCCGCCAGCACGCGGTCGAGCCGGGGCGAGCCCTCGGAGCCGGCGACGACAACCTCCAACCTTTGCGCTGACCCAGAGCTTTCCATGACGACGTCTGATACCGCTGTTCCCGAACCGACCCCCGAGCAGGCCGTGCTGTTCGCGCGGGTGCGGCGGATGATGCTGATCGCGGGGTTGACCACGGCGCTGGCGATCTGCGCCGTGCTGATCGCGGTGGGCTACCGCCTTTTCAAGTCCGAGGGAAGGGCGGCCGAGCCGGCGGGCGATGTCACCGCAACCCTGCCCAAGGGCGCCAAAATCGTCTCGACCGGGGTCGCCGGCGACCGCCTCGTGGTCACGCTGGATCTCGGCGGAATCATCGAGATCCGCACCTTCGACGCCCGCACATTGAAGCCGGCCGGACGGCTGAAATTCGCCAATGAGCCGTAAAAGGCCCGTCGGGGTCCTTGCGGCGGACAAATTTCGAGGCTATTGGCTAGCCCTCACGCTCCCTTCGTCTAGCGGTTAGGACGCGGCCCTCTCAAGGCTGAAACAGGGGTTCGATTCCCCTAGGGAGCGCCAAATTCGCGATATCCCAGCGCAAAACGCAAAATAGGCCATATCGCGACGTTGCTTCTGCGTCGCGCGTTGTTGCATGAGCGCATGAGTCCGGCTCCCCTTGCCGCCTGCGCGGGCGGGGGATCGCGACAGGAGCCCTGGCCATACGTCCTGGCCGGCAAGCTCAGTGATGCGCCGAAACGCTCCTGACGGTCTCGGTCAGCATATCACCCGATGAGGAATGGCTGACGTCACCCAGGCTGATGATGCCGACCATCCGCTTGCTCTTGTTGATCACCGGCAGCCTGCGGACCTGCAGCTTCTCCATGTGATGCATCGCCTTGGCGAGGTCATCGTCCTCGCGGCAGCAATGGATGCCTTCGGTCATCACGTCACGTGCCTTCGCGCGGCCGGCATCGAAGCTGTGGCTCGCGAGTCCTTTGCAGACGATGTCGCGGTCGGTCACCATTCCGACCAGCTTGTCGTCCTCGCCGATCGGAATGCAGCCGATGTCATGCGCCCGCATCAGTTTGGCTATCTCGGTGATTGGCGTATCGGGGCTGACCCAGTCGACACCCTTGTGCATCACGTCTTTGACTTTCATGGCGAGCCTCCGTTCGTGGGTTTCAAGTGCGTTGATGCAATCAATGCAGCGGCACCCCCAATCTTCCGAACTCCGACCAGACAAGCGCAGACACTCTCGCCGCCACCTGCTGATCAGTATGACGGCGACCTCGCGGCCAGAGTTCCGCCCAGGATCGCAACGGCAATGGGCGGTCTCCAAAAAATCCTCAGTCATGCGCGCTGAAGCGCCCATGCGGTGCGTTGGCCATCAGGCGCGCAAACTGCGCGTGACCCATATGGAGCAGCGTCTCATGATCGCCGGCTTCCATATAGATGTCCGGCTGTGCCTCGATGCTGTCGTCGACGATCGTTTCCAATCCGTAGCATTTGCCGACGGCGGGAACCGCACCGTGTGCACAGTCGCTGAACAGCCGATTGACCTCGGTTTCATTGGCCATGTGGACATTGTCGCCGAGGCTTGTCCTCAGGTCCGCCAGACGGAGATGATGCGATGCGGGCAAGATCGCCAGCATGTATCCGCCGTCGCGCCGCAACACGATGCCCTTGGCGAGGCGGTCGCCCGGGATATGGCATGCCTCGGCCGTTCGAGCGGACGTCATGCTGAGTTCGTGCGGGATCACCTCGTACTGGATGTTCTCAGCGGCGAGGTATTTCTGGAGCGTGGGAGCAATGGCCATGGCATCACCTCCGATGCGGAATGCAAACCATCCACCGTGAGGTCGATCCTGCAGTCTCTCGCCATACGATGGGCGGCTGCTGACTAGAGACCCAACATAGGTCTTCCATCCGCAAGCTGCAATTCATCATGGTTGACCAACTTCATGGCGAGATGGTCAGCCAATCGTACTGTCCAGCGGTGGAGAGTATGGTGATGCCGCACTGCGCTTCCTCCTTCGAACCGGCGCCGGCTGCGCTCCGTTTGGTGACATCAGGCATCGTCGAAGTTATATAGCAATTTCAGGGACATAAGCGTTTGCGATGTTGTTCTGAAAAGCGCGCCATCCAAATCCTAAGCCATTGAAAACCCCCACACTCTAGGCAACCATGTGAGCCTGGAGAGACCGCCTTGTTGCACGTAGCTCACAAGGTGGTCCGCTAATGGTGCTCGCGGTCGTGACATGGCAATCCTGATCCCGAGTCTCGGCTTCGCGCGCTTCGACAGCCGTGGGGAGCTACGACTGGCGGAACGACTGAAGGACTTTCTCGAAGAGAACGCCGTCGTTTGGCACAACCTACCTGTCGGGCCTCGCAACCGGCATCCGGATTTCATCATCATTCATCCCGCGAACGGCCTGCTCGTGCTCGAGGTGAAGGACTGGCGCCTGGAGACGATCGTCTCAGCGGACAAGACGAAGGTCGAGCTGCTGACAAGTCGTGGTGAGGTGCGGGAAAGCAATCCGCTGGAGCAGGCTCGCAAATATACGTTCGAGGTCATGCGCACGCTGGAGCGCGACGGGCAATTGTTGTTTCCGCGGGGGCATCGCCTCGCGGGCCGGTCCATCGTTCCGTTCGGCTTCGGGGCCGTGTTCACCAACATCACGCGCAAGCAGTTCGACCAGACCGATCTCAAGGAGGTGTTCTCCGAGCATCTCTGCCTGTTCAAGGACGAGATGACGGAGGGCGCCGACGCCGAGGAATTCCGGTCGAGATTATGGCGCATGGTTCATCCGCGTCTCGAAGAGCCGCTATCCATGCCGCAATTCGACCGCCTGCGCGCGCTGCTGTTTCCGGAGATTCGCATACGGCAGATTGCCCTGCCTTTGGACGATGCGCCTCGCGCCGATTCTTCGGATCGCACGCTTGCGGTCATGGACCTGCATCAGGAGCAGTTCGCGCGCAGCCTGGGCGAGGGGCATCGCATCATTCGCGGCGTCGCCGGATCGGGCAAGACCCTGATCCTCGCCTTTCGCGCCGAGTATCTGGCGCGAGCGGCGGCAAAGCCGGTGCTCATCCTGTGCTACGCCAACGGCATTGCCGGCCGGCTCGAGGATGCCATGCAGAGCAGGGGCGTCGAGGACCGCGTTCAGGTTTTCACCTTCCACTCGTGGTGCTACCGGATGCTGCGGACTTACGGGATTCCGGCCCCGTCCGAGCGAGACTATCCAGACTACGCAGAGCGCCTGGCTGCGAGCGTTTCAGAGGTCGTGAAGGCGGTCGATCAAGGCCATATCCCGGCGGAGCAGTACGACGCCGTCCTGATCGACGAGGCACACGACTTCGAGCCGCAATGGCTCGCGCTTGCGGCCAAGATGGTGAACCCGCGCACCAAGGCGCTGATGGTCGTCTACGACGATATCCAGGCCATCTATAAGGGGCGTGAGCGCCCGGTGTGGAGCCAGCTCGGCATTGAAGCCAAGGGCAGAACGACCGTGCTGAAGGTCAACTATCGCAACACCGCCCAAATCGTTGCCTTCGCAAGACGGTTCGCCGCGGACGTCATCGGCGCTCCCGGCATCACGGCCGACGACGAGCACGCCATCCTGCTGCCGGAAGATGCGGGCCGGCAGGGATTGGAGCCGGACGTGCGGCGGTGCGTGAGCATCGACGCAGAAGCTCACTGCGTCGCCGAGTGGTTTCTCGACCGCAAAAAAGCCGGCTACGAGTGGTCGCAGATGGCGTGTCTCTACCCGGAGCACTGGATCGGCGGGCGGGTCGCGCAGATTCTCGCCAAGCATGGCGTGCCGATCGACATGGCCAAGGACAATCGCAACAGGGTTTCGGTCAAGCGGGTGGCCGTGCGGTTCTTGAGCATGCACAGCGCGAAAGGGCTGGAGTTTCCCTGCGTCGCCATTGCCGGCTTGGGCCTGCTCGGCCGCCACGGCGAGACCGTCGAGGAATGTGTCCGCCTGACCTATGTCGGGGTCACCCGGGCAACTCACGAGGCGCTCCTGACGTATTCGAGCGAGTCGGCATTGGTGCAGCGCCTGATCGCTTAGACGAATGCGTGCAGGCGCTGTTTCACGCCGTCGTGCCGTCGATCGAGCGGCGGATCACCTTCTGCACTTCCGTATTCGACAGGAACAGATCGTGGTTGATGATGCCCCAGCCTTCCTGGGAGGCATCGACCACGCGCACACCGAGCCCCGCGATGGCGGCCTTCTCGGCCGCGCCGACGCGGGTCATGCCGCCTGCGAGCTGCCCCGACAGTGCCAGTGCACGATCGTTGGTCGAGGCGATCACCGTGATCTTGCCGGCGAGCGGACCGATGCGCTGGATCGCCGACGAGAACACGTCCATGTCGATGTCGGGCGCGGCAAACACCACCGCGCCGATCTTGCTCGTCACCGTGTCGCCGTATCGCCCATGGAGCTGGCGCAGGCTTTCGAGCGTGAGCATGGTTCCCATGCTGTGCGCGACGATGTGCACGCGGCCGCCGCCTGGCGCCGACACCAGCGCCGAGAGCACGCGCTCGAAATTGTCGCGCGACCACATCGCGCTGTCGCGGTCATAGGCATAGTCGAACAGTCCTGCCTTGGAAGGCCAGGAGAACGCCATGGTCCGGCCGCGGAACTTGATCCCATCGGAAAGATGGGCCGCATCCAGCACCGCCGTCTCGAATGTCTGCTTGAAGCCGTGCACATAGATCAGCACGTCTCCTCCGCCGGCCTGCGCAGCGAGATCGCCGGCGTCAGTCGGCACCGGCTCGATCCGGTCAAGACGCCAATCCTCGAGTCCAACCGAGGCGAGGGAAAGTCGGCTCTCGTCCGGCGCCGCCAGCTTCGCCCGCGCGATCGTCATGCTCGTCGCACGCTCCGGCCCGAACCAGGGTTTCGCTCGGCCGCCGTTTACGGGCTTGCGCGTGGTGACGACGAGCAACGTGGGGTCAACGGACAGCGACGAGGCGTCAAAGCGCGCGCCGGTGGCACCGAGGCCAGCGCATCCGCCGAGCGCGAGCGCGCTCCCTGCAGACATAAGCCCACCGAGCACGGCGCGGCGCGACATGGAATGATTTGTGTGTAGAAGACGTCGGCCTATCACAAGGAACCCATCGGAACTTGCCCCCGACAGCATCGCCCCATCTGCTCTCTGAATGACAATGGAGGCGAGATCGCGGCGGAGCCGCCTCGCGCATGTCATGGCGTTCAAGTGAATGCCGGGTCAGTCGACGATCTCGATGGAATGGATCTGGCACCAGTCGCGTAATGCCCGTTCCGTCGCCTTGTTGCGGTAGTGATGCCAGGCATCGATCGCTCCTCGTCGGGAGAGCAGGCCCTTGAACTTCTGATAGGCGCCGCGTTTGCTGAAGATGTAGCGAACGTCGTCGAGATCGTTCGGCAGGAACTCGCGGACGAAGGCAATCACGAGAGGCTTGCCCAGGTCGAGGTCTCGTGTGTTCGGGATCTTCAAGTATTTGGTCTGGTCCTCAATATCGTCAGGCAGGTCGTCATCCTCGATCTCCTCCAGGTCGTCCTGATCGAACTGGTAGTAGATCTTTCCTGTCTGCCTGCAGACGAAGGTGTGGCATTGCCCCATGCCGCCGTCGATGTCGGCAAATTCAAAAGCCTGGACGATGTCTCCGAATTTTACGGGCATGGGACACCTTGCCAACGGAACGACGGCGCAATGTCTGCGATCGACCCGAAGAGTATAAGCGGATCGTCCTTCGAGGCAATGAACCCTCCCAGTGTCCAGAAGGCAACAGCCCCGGCGTCGACGGGCAAAACACCCCGATCCGCTGTCAATCCCTCCCGCCAAAGATATTCCACTTTGCCGAAATTCTCCCAGCACGGACCTGCCTCCAGCAAGCATGCCGCCTCGGCGTCCGTGGTGGTGGCCGTTCTCCCCAGAATCTGCACTATGCGTTCCGCCTCCGAAGCTGCTGCCGGGCCTTTGGAGATTTGGCAATTTGCTTTTCGGAGTGACGAGATGAGTGGTTTGGTGATCTCTGGCGGCCGGGTGGTGGATCCCGCGAGCGGGATGGACGCCGTCGGTGATGTGGCGGTGGTGGACGGCAAGGTCGCCGCCATGGGCACGGGTCTCGGCGACGCCGAGCGGGTGATCGACGCCACAGGCCTCGTGGTGGCGCCCGGCTTCATCGACCTGCACGCCCATGGCCAGTCGATCCCGGCCGACCGCATGCAGGCCTTCGACGGTGTCACGACGACGCTCGATCTCGAGGCCGGCGTGCTGCCGGTCGCGTCCTGGTATGAGCGCCAGGCGCGGAAGGGCCGCGTGCTGAACTACGGCGCGGCCACCAACTGGGCCTTTGCCCGCATCGGCGCGATGACGGGCTCCAACGCGGAGAGCTCGCTGGAGGCGTTCGGCAACGCCATGCGTGATCGCCGCTGGATGGACAACGTCGCGACCGATGCGGAGGTCGCAGGCATTCTCGAACGTCTCGCGCGCGGCCTCAACGAGGGCGGCATCGGCATCGGCATTCTCAACGCCTATGCGCCCGGCGCCGGCGTGCAGGAGCTGACCGCGGTGTGTCAGCTCGCGGCCGCCAATGACGTGCCGACCTTCACCCATGTCGCCTTCATGTCGCGCATCGATCCCGAGAGCGCGGTGGAAGCCTATATCCGCCTGATCGGCTATGCCGGCGCCACCGGCGCGCACATGCACATCTGCCATTTCAACTCGTCGAGCAAGACCGACATCGAGCGCTGCCGCGTGCTGATCGAAAAGGCGCAGGCGCAAGGACTGCCGATTACGGTCGAGGCCTATCCTTACGGCACCGGCTCGACCGTGCTGGCCGCCGCCTTCTTCAGCGATCCCAAATTCGTCGAGCGCAACGGCACTGGCTACGATTCCGTGCAGCGCGTCACCGACGGCTACCGCTTCCACGACCGCGAGGAGCTCCTGAAGGCGCAGGCCGAAGAGCCGTCCTCGCTGGTGCTCTGGCACATCCTCGACACCGAGAACAATGCGCATCACCGCGACCTGCTCGACATGTCGGTGCTGTATCCCGGCGGTGCCATCGCCTCCGACGCGATGCCGTGGACGCTGTCCGACGGCTCGACATATACCGGCGACGCCTGGCCGCTTCCGGATGACGCCACCTCGCATCCGCGCTCGGCGGGCTGCTTCACGAAGTTCATCCGCGAATGGGTGCGCGAGCGCAAGGCGGTGTCGCTGCTAGAAGGCGTGCGCAAATGCGCGCTGATCCCGGCCGAGATCCTGTCGCAGAGCACGCCGGCGATGCGCGCCAAGGGCCGGCTTACGAAGGACGCGGATGCCGACATCGTCGTGTTCGACTATGAGAAGCTCTCTGACCGCGCTACCTTCACGGCGATGAACCGCCCGTCGGAAGGCGTGCGGCACCTGATCGTCAGCGGTCAGCCGTTGATCAGCGACGGCATTCTCGATGTGACGGCGCGGCCGGGAAGACCGGTGCGCCGCCCCGTCGTGGAGAGCTGAGCCATGCCGGTCCCGGTTCTCCTGGTGACGGGTTTCCTCGGGGCCGGCAAGACCACCTTCGTCAACCATCTGCTGGCGCATGCGGACGGGCGGCGCATCGCCGCCGTCGTCAATGATTTCGGCGCCATCAACATCGATGCGGAGCTGATCGCGGGCGCGAGCGACGGCGTGGTCAGCCTCGCCAATGGCTGCATCTGCTGCTCGCTCGAGGGCGATCTGCTGCGCACGCTCGCGACGCTGCTGCGCCGTGATCCCAAGCCCGACTATATCGTCATCGAGACCAGCGGCGTCGCCGATCCCGCCGACATCGTGCGCAACCTGATGGACCCGGTGATCCTGCGCGAGGCACCGCTGGAGACGGTGCTCTGCGTGATCGACGCGGGGACACCGCCATCCGCCCTGGACGACGCGCTGCTGCGGTCGCAATTGCGCGTCGCCGATATCGTGGCGCTCAGCAAGCTCGATCTTGCGGACGCGGACGCGGGCGCGGGAACGCGGATGCGCGAAGCCATCCGCGCCCAGCGGGTCCCCGCCGTAGTGGTCGAGGCGAACCACGGCGAGATTCCGTCTGCGCTGCTGTTTCCGGCGAACGACGGCCGCGCGTCCACCCCGCGCGAGGTGGGACCGAAACGACCTGCGGAAGAGCGATTCGAGACGCTGAGCTGGACCTCGGACAAGCCGGTCTCTCTGCCCGGCCTGCAGCAGGCCATCAGCCGCCTTGCGCCGAAGCTGGCGCGCGCCAAAGGCCTGTTCGAGACGGTCGAGCAGCCCGGCCGCATGATGGTGTTTCAGTTCGCCGCCGGCCGCGCCACGCTCGCGCCAGGCGAGGCGCCGCCGCAAGGCGTGCCGCGGACACGGATCGTCTTCATCGCCGAGCTTGGCGTGCTCTCGAAAGCCGAGCTTGACGGGATCATGGAGGGGTGTGTTGCGGGGGGCTGAGGCAAGGCGGTAGGGTCAACCGCTACCCCCTGGAGGCACCGCCCCCTTCTCTTGCTGCGTCGATCCGAGACCGAACAATGCCCCCAAATACGTCTATCCCGCCGGGACGATGCCCGGGCCGGATATGGCCACGCTGGAAGCTGCCCGCCGTGCGATGATCAAGACGCACGAGCTCATCGTGCCGCCACGCGATGCCCGTGCCTTTCGCGTGGCGCGCGGCCAGTTCTTCCGCATCGTCAGCATCGAAGGCCCTCAGGTCGGCGACCTCAATCTCTGGAACGCGGACAATCTCTCCGAGCGCTTCTTCAGCGGCAAGACGCGGGCGCTCCATGGCGCGCATGTCGGCATCGGTGACCGGCTCTGGAGCAATATGCCCTATCTTCGGCCGATGGCGACCATCAGTCACGATACGCTCGGCTGGTACGGCTTCGACGCGGACGGCGCCGGCATTCACGATGTGATCGGCACGCGCTGCGATCCCTATACGAATCTCCTCTTGAACGGCACGGCTTACGATTTTTGCTGCCACTCCAACCTGTCGCGTGCGCTGGCGACCGAACTGAAGATGGAGCCGCATGCGGTGGAGCATCATGTCCACGACGTGCTCAACGTCTTCATGTGCACCGGCTTCACTAAGGACACGCACCAGTATTTCATGAAGGCAAGTCCGGTCCGCCCCGGCGACTTCATCGAGTTTTTCGCGGAGATCGACCTGCTCGGCGCGTTGTCGGCCTGTCCGGGTGGCGACTGCAGCGCAACCCATTCCAGCGATGCCGCGGCATGCCATCCGCTCAAGATCGAAATCTTCGAGCCGGATCGGACGACCCTGAAGGGCTGGACCTGGCCCTCGCCGAGTGCTTATCACCGTCACCACGGGACGCATGCGGGAAGCTGAATCTCAGTCCTCGACCGGTAGTCCGTCGCCGTGCACATCAGGCGAATTGCGCGATGCCGTGCCCCACCGACCAGTTCTCCTTGGGGGCGTCGAGCACGTTCACGAACACGTCCTCGGACCGGATGCCCGGGTTCTCGCCGAGCAACTCGGCGATCCGCCGGTACAGCGCCTTTTTTTGCTCGGGGGTGCGCGAGGCGAACACAGTGATCTGGATCAGCACGGCGTCCTCGCTGCGCGTGACGCCGTAAGCATTGCCGCAGCGGAAGTTCGCAGGCGAAAGCTCGCTGATGGTCATGAACTCGTCGCCCTCGGGCACGTTCAGCGCCTCGCGCATGGCGCGGTAGAGACTGTCGAGGATGGCCTGGCGGTAAGCGTCCGGCTTTCCGGCACGCATCGAGATGTGGAGGAGAGGCATCGTGCGTCCCTTTGCATGCGGGCCTGATCGGCCGGGCACATGGTCCGCGCCGGCCGTCGGCTTGACGAAACGGGATATCAATCCCAATTTGTTTTTGACACGATGTCGAGAAAGCATGTTCTTGACGGAGTGTCAAATATTTTGAGGAGCAACCTTTGAGGCCGCGCGAGTTCGACCATGACGACGTGCTGCGCATCGCGTTCGACCAGTTCTGGCGCAAGGGCGTGCGCGGCACCTCGCTATCGGACATCGCGCGCGACGCCGGTGTGCAGCGCGGCAGCCTCTACAATGCGTTCGGCAGCAAGGAAGCGCTGTTCCTGCAGGCCTATGAGCGCTACGCCGGGGACTATCTGCTCGCCCTGCAAAAAGCGCTCGGGACGGGGTCTTTGCGCAAACGCCTCACCGCGTTCTTCGACCTCACCATCACCAATTTCCGTTCCGGCTCGCCGCCGCGGGGATGCCCGACCACGCGCGGCCTGATGGAGCTCGGCGCGGCGGAAGGCGATGGGTTGGATGAAGAGGCGCGTCAGGCCTTTGCGAGCCTCGTTTCCCGCATCACCGCGCTGGTTCAGGACACCTTGTCGGCGGGCGCCAAGCGTGGCGAGTTCAAGGGCAATCCGGCGGCCGCAGCGCTGCACATCATCACGGTGACGCGCGGCCTTGCCGTGCTCGAACGCGCCTATGGCGACGAAGCCCAGCTGCGCAAGATCGCCGCGCACGCGATCGATCTCGTGCTCGAGAAGGGAGGTTAGGTGTCAGCAGCAGGCCAGCGCCAGCGCGTTGATCGCCTGCGTTGTCGCATCCTCTTTCCCGGAGCCGACGAATTGGCAGACCACCGACCCGAGCTCGCCCGGCTGCTTGCGGCGCGCGACTGCCAGCAGGCGCATCAATTCCGCCTCGTCCTTGGAAAGCCGTCTGCAGGACGGCGGCATGAAGCACAGCTCGCAGGGCCGGTCGCCGCGCAGGATCCTGACGAGCGCTGCCGCGCGCGCAACCAGCAGCGGGCTGTCGGCAATGCCGGGAGCGTCCTCGGCAAAGCGATAGGCCGCTTCCCAGCAATCCGATGCGCCGGTCGCATAGGCCGCTCCGATGAAGCGGAACAGTGCCAGCGCGACGCGGGAAAAATCATCGTAGCTGTCGATGCTCGGCCGGGTCGCCAGCGCGGCTTGAAGCGGACAGAGCAGCGGCTCGCCCGCGTCCGGCTTCGGCGCAGAATCGCAAATGGCCCGCATCGTGAGTGATCTCGTCAATGCAACGTCGCGCTGCCCACGAACCAGCTCTTCATCGCCATCATCCGGTCATGCTCGAAAGACTGCACGTGACGGTCGGGCAGGATGAGGCCGGCCATGCAGAAGATCGTCGCAAGCCCCTGGACCGGCGCGAGCGCCCAATCGGCACCGATCGGCGGCAGCCAGCGCTCGAACTGCTCGCGCGCGACATCGACGCGGTCCTGCTGGGCCGCGGCAATCGCGCTCAAGATTCCGTGCTCGCTGTCGGACATGCGCGGACAGGTGGGGCAGTGCACTTCGATCGCCGTATGCGCGGTACAGGCAAAGATCTCGATGATGGATTCCAGCGACAGCACGGCATCGCCGACGCGGAAATGGTCGTACACCTGCTTGATATCGGCCGCCGTGGGGACGGCGCTTCCGCTGCGGGCCTTCGCGCGAAATCCCCAGATGAAGAGCCGCTCCGCCGCGCACAGCGCAGGAAGGTCGAGGGGCCTTGTGTCTGTCGATCGATGCATTGTGCCTCTTGGCTCTGGCTGCGCTCACGCCAGCGCTGGCGCGGATGATCTGCGCCGATCGTTCTGCCAGAGAGCTCTCCAAGTCAACGCGCGGAGAGGCGATGTCGAGGTGTTCTAGTTTGGAAGAATTCGTATCTCGGACGCGGTCGGTCGCTCGCCCGCAGCGATGAGCAGCGGGGCCGCCCGCCCCCGCACAATTGCGGATGCCGGAACCCGAATGCTTAAGGCTTTGCTAAGGCGCCCGGGATAAACTGGCATATCAGCCCTTCCAATTCCTGTGAGCACCGATGATTTTCTCCCGCATCAGTTTCAAGCTGGTCCTGATTGTCGGCATCAGCCTCCTCGGCATGATCGCGCTGGCGCCGGTCGCGCTCTCGACCCTGCGCACGCAGATGGTCGCCGACCGCCAGGCCAAGACGCAGCACATGGTCGACGTCGGCTACGGCATCCTGGCGCACTACCAGAAGCTCGAGAGCGAAGGAAAACTCTCGCGCGAGCAGGCGCAGGCCGGCGCCATGACCGAGATCAAGAGCCTGCGCTACGACAAGGTCGAGTATTTCTGGATCAACGACATGACCCCCAGGATGGTCATGCACCCGATCAAGCCCGAGCTCGACGGCAAGGATCTCTCCGCGATGAAGGATCCCGCCGGCAATGCGCTGTTCATGGGCTTCGTTGACGTCGTCACCAAGCAGGGTGCGGGCTTCTACGGCTATCTCTGGCCGAAGCCCGGCTTCGACCAGCCGGTCGGGAAAATCTCCTATGTGAAGGGCTTTGCGCCCTGGGGCTGGATCATCGGCACCGGCATCTATCTCGACGACGTCGACGCCGCCTTCCGCCAGAACGCGATGACCTTCGCCTATATTTGTCTCGCGGTGCTGGTCGTGGTGCTCGGCGCCTCGTTCCTGATCGGCCGCAGCGTCACCCGGCCGCTGGCCCGGATCACCGCGCTGACCGAGCGCCTTGCCGGCGGCGACAGCGCCTTCGACGTGCCCTACACCGACCGCCGCGACGAGGTCGGTGGCCTCGCCAAGGCGCTCGCCGTGTTCAAGGACAACGCATCGGCGGTGAGCCGGATGCATGCCGAGCAGCACGAGCTGAAGCAGAAGGCCGACGACGAGAAGCGCAAGACGATGGCCGATCTCGCCGGCAAGTTCGAGGCGAGCGTCCAGGCCGTCGTCCGCGACGTCTTCGACGAGGCGCGCGCGATGCAACAGGCCGCGCAGGGCATGTCGGAAACCGCCAACAAGGCGAGCGATCGTGCGAGCTTCGTCGCCACCGCATGCCAGCAGGCCTCGAGCAACGTGCAGACGGTGGCCTCCGCCGCCGGCGAATTGTCGGCCTCGATCGCCGAGATCAGCCAGCGCGTGGCACAGGCCGCGACAGTGGCCGACAAGGCCGCCGCCGACGGCCAGCGCACCAACGACACCGTGCAGGGCCTTGCCGCCGCCGCGCACAAGATCGGGGAGGTCATCGACCTCATCAACCAGATCGCCTCGCAGACCAATCTGCTCGCGCTCAACGCCACCATCGAGGCGGCTCGCGCGGGCGAAGCCGGTAAGGGCTTTGCGGTGGTCGCGAGCGAGGTGAAGTCGCTGGCGAGCCAGACCGCGAAGGCGACCGACGAGATCGGCGCGCAGATCACCGCGATCCAGGCCGAGACCAATCAGGTCGTCGGCAACATCGAGAGCATCCGCGCCACCATCATAGAGGTCAACGAGATCTCCTCGTCGATCGCCGCGGCGGTCGAGGAGCAGGGCGCCGCCACGAAGGCGATCGCGCACAGCGTGCAGGAGGCGGCCTCCGGCACCGACCAGGTCTCGCACAACATCTCCGGCGTCACCGATGCGACCGCCGAGACCGGCCAGGCCGCCGGCCTCGTGCTGCAATCGAGCGGCCGGCTGACGCACAAGCTGCAATCGCTGCAGGACGAGGTCAGCGCCTTCGTTGCGGGCGTGCGGGCAGCGTAACTGAAGCGCTGCAGGTGATCTTTTTCCGCGTCACGGCATCGGCCGTGATGCGGAGACTGTTTTCCTTGACATGAAGTCTGCCGTGCTCGACGTGTAACGACGTCGACTGGCGGCACGTGCGTGCCGTCCCGAAAAGAAAAGCAACACGGGAAGGACGTCATGAACACGGGCCTCGACGAGAAGGACTACCTCGCCAATTTGCGCGGCCTGTGGGACAAGGCCTGGCCGAAGGACCTGCCGCGCTCGCCGAATTATCTGCATGGCGAAGTTCCCCTGACGGAATATCTGCGCGCCTGGGCGAAGCGGAGTCCGGAGCGGCCCGCCGTGATCTTCTATGGCCATGTGACCACGTATGCCGATCTCGATCGGCAGAGCGATCGGTTTGCGGCGCTGTTGCAGGCGAAGGGCGTGCGCAAAGGCGATCGCGTCGCCGTCTTCCTGCCGAACTGCCCGCAATTCCACGTCGTGTTCTTCGGTATTCTGAAGCTTGGCGCGGTCCACGTTCCCATCAGCCCGCTCTCGCGCGCGTTCGAGCTGTCCTACCAGCTCAACGATACCCAGGCCGATGTGATCGTGGCGCTCGACCAGCTCATCCCCATCGTCGAGCAGGTGAAGAGCGAGGTGCGGTTGCGCGAGATCATCGTCACCAGCTTTGCCGATGTCGTGCCGGCGGCGCCTGCGTTTCCCGCGCCGGACTCGATCCGCACGTCGCGCGTTGCGATCGCTGGCGCGACTGATCTCCTGCCGGCGCTTGCGGCAATGCCCGCACCGACGCCGCTGCCGCCGCCTCACCTCGATGATGTCGCCGCGCTCAATTACACCGGCGGCACCACCGGCATGCCGAAGGGCTGCGTGCATACCCATCGCGACATGGTCTACACGGCCGCCGCCAATTACGGCATCTCGCTTCCCTCGGGCGAGAGCAGCGTGTTCCTGTCGTTCTTTCCGGAGTTCTGGATTGCGGGCGAGAATTCCGGCCTGATCTTTCCGCTGTTCGCGGGCGGCACGCTGGTTCTGCTCGCGCGCTGGGACGCCGTTGGTGCGATGGCGGCGATCGACAAGTACAAGGTCACGATCACGGCGATGCCGGTCGACAGCGCGGTCGAGATGATGGACCATCCGCGCTGGAGCGAGTTCGACCTGTCGTCGCTGCAACAGGTGCGCGTGGTCTCCTTCGTCAAGAAGCTCAATGCCGGCTATCGCAGGCGCTGGAAGGATCTGACCGGCACGATCCTGATGGAGGCAGCCTGGGGCATGACCGAGACGCACACGTCCAACACTTTCACCGCTGGCTTTCAGGACGGGGATTTCGACCTCAACAGCCAGCCGATCTTCGTCGGCCTGCCGGTGCCCGGCGCCGAGTTCAAGATCACCGATTTCGAGACCGGCGCGCTGCTGCCTCTCGGGGCAGAAGGCGAGATCCGCGTGCGCACGCCGTCGCTGCTCAAGAGCTACTGGAACAAGCCGGAGGCGACGGCGGAATCGCTCGTCGACGGCTGGTTGCGCACCGGCGATATCGGCACGATCGACAAGGACGGCTTTCTGCACTTCCTCGGGCGACGCAAGGAGATGCTGAAGGTCAAGGGCATGAGCGTGTTTCCGCCGGAGATTGAGGCGCTGCTGGGCCAGCATCCGAAGGTGCTGGGCTCGGGCGTGGTCGGCCGCGACGATCCGGACAAGGGCCAGGTGCCGGTCGCCTATATCCAGCTCAAGCCCGAAGCGATCGGCACGGTCTCGGAACAGGAACTGCGTGCCTGGTGCGCCGAGCGCATGGCCGTCTACAAGGTTCCGGAAGTCCGCATCATCGATGCGCTGCCCCTGACGGCGACGGGCAAGGTCAGGAAGCAGGACCTCAATCCAAATCCTCCTGCCGTCCAGTGAGAGAGACGATGTCGTTCAAGAAGCTCCTGATCGCCAATCGCGGCGAGATCGCCATCCGCATCGCACGCGCGGCGGCCGATGCCGGCATCGCGACGGTCGCGATCCATCCCGCCGATGATGCGCTGTCGCTGCACGTGCGCGTCGCGGACGAGGCGATCGAGATCCCCGGCCGCGGCGCGCGGGCCTATCTCGACATCGAGGCCGTGGTGAAGGCGGCGAAGAGCACGGCGTGCGATGCCGTGCATCCCGGCTATGGCTTCCTCAGCGAGAACGCGGCATTCGCGAAGGCCTGCGCCGATGCCGGCATCACCTTCGTCGGGCCGAAACCGGCCGCGCTCGAACTGTTCGGCGACAAGGTCGCGGCACGTCAGCTGGCGAAACGCTGCGGCGTGCCGATCATTGCCGGCACCAGCGGGCCGTCGAGCCTCGAGGAGATCACGGCATTCTTTACCTCGCTCGGCAGCAGCGCTGCGATCGTGATCAAGGCGATGGCCGGCGGCGGCGGCCGCGGCATGCGCGTGGTGGAGAACGCGTCCGATCTTGCGGAAGCCTATGCGCGCTGTCAGTCCGAAGCCAAGGCGGCGTTCGGCTTCGACGGCGTCTATGCCGAGCGGCTGATCCGGCAGGCGCGCCACATCGAGGTCCAGATCATCGGCGATCGCCATGGTGCGATCTCCCATCTCTGGGAGCGCGAATGCACCATCCAGCGCCGGCACCAGAAGCTGATCGAGGTGGCGCCGAGCCCATCATTGAGCGATGCCCTGCGCGGCCGCATCATCGAGGCGGCGAAGCAGCTGGCGGGTGCGGCGTCTTACGACAATCTCGGCACGTTCGAGTTTCTGGTCGACGGCACCGCGGAGGACAGCTTCGCCTTCATCGAGGCCAATCCGCGGCTCCAGGTCGAGCACACCGTCACGGAAGAGGTGCTCGGCGTCGATCTCGTCCGCGCCCAGCTTGCGGTCGCCGCAGGCAGCACGCTGGCTTCGCTGGGTCTTGCGCAAGCATCCATTCCGAAGCCGCGCGGCTATGCCATGCAGCTTCGCGTCAACATGGAAACGCTGGACGAAACGGGCGCCACGCATCCGACCGGCGGCGTGCTCGCCGTGTTCGAGCCGCCATCGGGCCCCGGTGTTCGCGTCGATAGCTTCGGCTATGCCGGCTACAAGACCAGCGCCGCTTTCGACTCGCTGCTGGCCAAGGTGATCGTGCACACGCCAAGCGAGGGCTGGCATGACGTGGTCGCGAAAGCCTCGCGTGCGCTACGCGAGTTCCGGATCGACGGTGTCGTCACCAACATTTCGTTCCTTCAGGCGGTGCTCGCGCATCCCGATTTCAGGACCAACCGCATCGCGACCGATTTCATCGACCGCAACATTGCCAAGCTCGTGGAAGCATCGGACGGCGCCGCCAAGCCGCTCTATTTCGCAGCAGCCGAGCGTAGTGGTGGCCACAGCGCGGAGGTGCACGTCGCGCAAGCCGTGCCCGAAGGCGCGGTGATGGTCGCGGCGCCCCTGCAAGGAACCATCGTCACCATCCAGGTGAAAGAAGGCGAAATCGTACGCCCCGGCCAGCAGCTTGCCGTGATCGAGTCCATGAAGATGGAGCATCTGGTGATGGCCGAGCAGGGCGGCCGGGTCATGAAGCTCGTCGCCGGCGACGGGGTCACGCTGATGCATGGCGAGCCGATCCTCTATCTCGAGCCCCTCGACGTCGCCGCCGACAGCACGACGGCGGAAGCCGATGTCGATCTCGATCACATCCGCCCCGACCTCGCCGAGCTGATCGCCCGCCAGGCCAACTCGCTCGACGAAAACCGCCCCGCTGCGGTCGAGCGCCGCCGCAACACCAACCAGCGCACCGCGCGCGAGAACGTCGCCCAGCTCGTCGATGACGGCTCGTTCATGGAGTACGGCAGTCTCGCGATTGCGGCGCAGCGCCGCCGGCGCAAGCTCGACGACCTCATCAAGAACACGCCGGCCGATGGCCTCGTCATGGGCGTCGCCACGGTGAATGCAGAGAAGTTCGGGCCTGAAGGCGCGCGTTGCATCGTCGTCGCCTATGACTACACCGTGCTTGCGGGCACGCAGGGCCACATGAACCACAAGAAGATCGACCGAATGCTGAGCCTCGCGGAAGACTGGCGCGTGCCGCTGGTGTTCTATGCCGAAGGCGGCGGTGGCCGGCCTGGCGATACCGACCGCCTCGGCATGACAGGCCTCGACGGTCCGTCCTTCGTGCAATTCGCCCGGCTTTCGGGCCTCGTCCCAGTGGTCGGTGTCGTTTCCGGCTATTGCTTTGCCGGCAATGCCGCGATGCTCGGCTGCTGCGACGTCATCATTGCGACCAAGAACGCCTCGATCGGCATGGGCGGCCCGGCGATGATCGAGGGCGGCGGCCTCGGTGTCTATCATCCGGCCGAAGTCGGCCCTGTCACGTTCCAGTCGCCAAACGGCGTCATCGACATCCTGGTCGAGGATGAGGAGGAGGCGACATCTGTCGCGCAGAAATACCTGTCCTATTTCCAGGGCGCGGTGACGCAGTGGGAGGCCGCCGACCAGCGCCTGCTCCGCCGCGCCATTCCCGAGAACCGCTTGCGCGTCTATGACATCCGCAGCGTCATCGATCTCGTCGCGGACAAGGACAGCGTGCTGGAGCTGCGCCGCGACTACGGCGTCGGCATGATCACCGCGCTGATCCGCATCGAAGGCAAGCCGTTCGGCCTGATCGCCAACAACCCGCGCCATCTCGGCGGCGCTATCGATGCCGACGCCGGCGACAAGGCTGCGCGTTTCCTCCAGCTCTGCGACGCCTTCGATCTGCCTGTTGTCTCGCTGTGCGACACGCCCGGCTTCATGGTCGGCCCGGAAGCGGAGAAGACCGCGATCGTGCGCCACGTCTCCCGCATGTTCGTGACCGGCGCCAGCCTCACCGTGCCGCTGTTCGGCATTGTGCTGCGCAAGGGCTACGGTCTCGGCGCGCAATCGATGATCGGCGGCGGCTTCCACGCCTCGTTCTTCACGGCGGCCTGGCCGACCGGCGAGTTCGGCGGCATGGGCTTGGAGGGCTATGTCCGCCTCGGCTTCCGCAAGGAGATGGAGGCGATCGCCGATCCCGAGGAGCGCGAGACCTATTACCGCAACAAGGTCGCCGAGCTCTACGCCAACGGCAAAGCGGTCTCGATCGCCTCCGTGTTCGAGATCGACAACGTCATCGATCCCGCCGCGACGCGGCGCTGGATCATGGCCGGTCTGCGCACGGTGCCGAAGCCCGCGCCGAGGACGGCGAAGAAGCGGCCGTGCATCGACACGTGGTGAGCGCGGTGCAGCACTAGTTGCATGATGATAGAGACGATCTATTTCCACGTCGTCATGCCCGGGCAGAAGCGCGAAGCGCGTCTTCGCGCTAGATGTCCCGGGCATCCACGTTCTTTCGCATTCGCGGTAACACGTGGATGGCCGGGACGAAGCCCGGCCATGACGGCGCTGGGCCATCGCGCCATACAACTGCGTCCCGGTTCCCGATTGACATCCCCGCCTGCGGTGCCAGACTTTGCACAATAATACAGGGTGGAGACGTCCGCGATGGCCAGCCTCTCGGCCTCGAACCATGTCGCCCGTGTCTTGTCCGTCGCCAATCATGTGGCCGACGTCGATGCCTCCTCGCGGATTGCCAATTCCTGGCGGCGCTGCCTGGTCAATCACAAGCTCGATCCCGCCCGCCAGGGCCCGCCACAGACGCTCACCGAAGCCGAGATCCGTCATGTCGCCGGGCCGATGGAGGAGACGATCCGGCTCGTCACGCCCGAGCTCGACGATCTCGCCCGCGTGCTGCGCGACGCCGGCTATTGCGTCAATCTCGCGGATGTGAACGCGACCATGCTGTTCAGCCGTCTGCCGGGCGAAGCCGACGCAAGGATGTTTCTGGACTGGAAGATCTACACCGGCTCGAACTTCGCAGAGGCTTGCGAGGGCACCAATGGGCTCGGCACCGCGCTGGCCGAGGAGAAGCCGATTCTGGTGCATCGCGACGAGCATTTTCGCGCGCAATGGCACATGTTCTCCTGCGCCGTGGCACCGCTGTTCGACCAGGCCGGCCGGCTCGCCGGTGCCATCAACATCACCTCCTGCCGCGAAGACCTGGAGCGCGCCGCGCATCAGCTTGCACTCGCGGTGACGATGGAGGCGACGCGGCGGATGGAGGGTGCGATCTTCCGCGGTCATTTCCGCAATGCCTGGATCGCAACCGTGCCCGGTGACGGCGGCAGCGGCCTCGTCGCTTACGACGCCGACCGCCGCATCGTCGGCGCCTGCCGCTCGGCGCGTGCGCTGCTCGGCCTCACCGACGGCATGATCGGCTCCGGCATCGACCTGTCGCGCTACGTCAAGTTCGATCATCACGCCGCGCGTGGCACGGGCGAGATCGTCGAGCTGCACCATGGCGATGGTCGTCCGTTGGGACAGGGCCATGTTGCTCCGCCCCTGCGTGCGCGATCGCAGGCGCCGCGCCGCGATGCGCCGGTCGATCGTTTCGACGCGTTGCGTCGGCTCGCCGGCCGCGACCCCGGCCTGATCCGAAGTGTCAAGCGGCTGCGAAGCATCGGCGATCACAATCTGCCGGTGCTGCTGCATGGCGAGACCGGCGTCGGCAAGGACGTGTTCGCGCGGGCCATTCACGGTGCGAGCAACCGCGCGCGCAACAATTATGTCGCGCTCAACTGCGCGGCGATGCCGGAAAGCCTGATCGACGCCGAGCTGTTCGGCTACGAGGCCGGCGCCTTCACCGGCGCGCGGCGCGAGGGCTCGAAGGGCCTGATCGTGCAGGCCGACGGCGGCACGCTGTTCCTCGACGAGATCGGCGACATGCCGATCGGCTTGCAGACGCGCCTGTTGCGCGTTCTGGAAAACCGCGAGGTCTGGCCGCTCGGTGCGCTCAAGCCTGTCGCTGTCGATATCCGCCTGATCAGCGCCACGCATCGCGATCTCGGCCGCATGGCGGAAGCGGGAGCCTTCCGCGCCGACCTCTATTTCCGCCTGCGCGGCATCGAGGTGCGCCTGCCCGCCTTGCGCGAGCGTACCGACCGCGCCGACATCATTCTCCAGATCGCGGGCGAGGAGGCGCCGAACTGCCGGCTCTCGGACGAGGCATGGTCGCAGCTCGCGGCCTATCCGTTTCCCGGCAACATGCGCCAGCTCCGCCACGTGCTGCGGCTTGCCGGCTGCACGGCGGAAGATGGCGTCGTCACCGATGCCGATCTCGATCTGCCGCCGTTCGGCGGACGGACGGAGCCCGACCTTGAAGCGGCCGAGCGTGCGACGATTGTCGCGGCGCTTCGCAAGCACGGCGGCCGCGTCACCGAGGCGGCCCGCGCGCTGAAGCTCAGCCGCGCCACGCTGTACCGCAAGATCAAGGCGATGAAGATCGAGACGGCGCAGTAGCGCCTGGCGCGACGGGTGAGAGGTCTCTCCGCAAAACCGGAATCGTAGGGTGGGCAAAGGCGCACTTGCGCCGTGCCCACGTCGTCTCACGAGTAGGCAGGACGTGGGCACGCTTCGCTTTGCCCACCCTACAAGTTCGACGCATCCTTACGAAAAATCCGTCCAGCTCAGATGCCGTGCGTCGAGATCGCCGATCGCAACCGTCTCGCGGATTTCTCGCGGCGTGTGGAAATTGCTGCGCAGGTACACCAGCGGCGTGGCCGCAGCGGAATGCGAGGCGCTGCGGACCTCGCCGACGAAGATCGAATGCGTTGTCGTTTCGAACTCCTGCGCCAGCACGCAGTCGAACGCAGCCACCGCATCCGCCAGCACCGGTGCGCCGGTCACGCCACGCGTCCATTGCCCGAAGGCAAAGCGATCGTCGCCGTTGACGCCCTTCTGGCCGCTGAAGGTGAGGGCGAGCAGCGCGTGATCCTCGTGCAGGAAGTTGATGGCGAAAGCACCTTCCTCTCGGATGCGGGCATGTGCGCTGGCGTTGCGGTTGACGCAGACGATCAGCGAGGGCGGCTTGTCCGACAACGAGCAGGCCGAGGTCACCGTCAGCCCCGTGCGCTTGCCGTGATCGGCGCCCACCGTGACCAGCGCCACGGCACCGGCACATTGGCGCATCGCCTGCTTGAAATGCGTAGCGTCGAAAGAATTGGCGTCGAAAGAACTGGCGTCCACCGTCACGCGGAAATCTCCGACAATAGAAGCGGGTGCGGCACGATCGCGCCGCACCCGTTGGCGGTCAAGCCGCCTTCTTCGCGGAGCCGAGATGCGCAAGTCGCGGCATCACCTCGTTCTTCAGCAGCGAGAGCGAGTGATGCCAGGCTTCCGCCTTGTGCTTGTAGTCGAAGCCGAACACCAGGAGCACACCGAAGCCGCCGACCTCGTCGTAGATCTTTTCGATCTTCTCGGCGACGGTTGCGGGCGAGCCGACGATCCAGTTCCGCTTGGCGCAATATTCGACCGTGACGTCGCTATCGGGCACGTCAGGGGCGTGCTTCAGATAATCCTTGAAGCCGAAATGCCCGAGCAGCGGCAGGAAGTACTCGCTCATCATCCGGCCCATCATGTCGCCGGTCGAGAGCTTCCAGGCCTCTTCGTCGGTGTCGGCGACGAACACCTCGCGCACCAGCCGCCAATCCTGCCGGTTCGGCTTGCGTCCGGTCTTGGCCGCGCCGATCTCGACCGAGTCCCAGTGGCTGCCGACATAGGCCGGATTGAGGTTGAGGCTCATCGGGATGAAGCCGCGCTCGCCGGCGAGCTTCAGCGTGTCCGAGTTCTTGGACAGGCCCGCAACGCCGATCGGCGGATGCGGCGCCTGCAGCGGCTTGATGTGGGGCTTGAGGAAATCGAACATGGTGTCCGGCTTGGTCACCGTCCAGTACTTGCCCTTGTGGGTGAAGGGCGCCGGCTCGGTCCACAGCTTCAGGATGATCTCCAGCGCCTCGCGCGTCATGTCGCGGTTCTGTCCGCTCATGCCGTCGACGTTGAACATCGCCCAGTCGCTCGGAAGGCCGCTCGCCGCGACGCCGAAATTGAGCCGGCCCTCGGAGAGATGGTCGAGCATGGCAACGCGGTTGGCGAGCTCGGCGGGGTGGTGATAGGGCAAGAGGAAGCCGCCCGGCCCGATGCGCAAGCGCTTGGTCTGCATCAAGGCCTGCGCGATCAGAAGGTCCGGCGTGGGATTGGGTTCCCAGGGCGCGGTGTGGTGCTCGCCGACCCAGGCCTCCTGGTAGCCGAGTTCGTCGAGCCAGCGCATGACCTGCAGGTCCCAGTCGTTCCCTTCCTTCAGGCCGCACTCCGGCGGATGCGAGGGCATCGTGAAATAGCCGATCTCCATGGGTTTCCTCATCTGATGTTGACGCGTCTTGTCGCGCGTTGACGGAGTTGAGTGATGAACCTTGTTGAGTGATGAACCTTGAGCAAGCGGTGTGCCAGCGCGGCGGAGCCTCGAATTGAAGAGAAAGGACTGGTTTGCCCGCGCAATAGCCGGTATCTCGACGGGACCCTGCTGGACATCGTCTCATCTGTCGCGAGACGGCGTCTTGGCGATGAGACGAGGACGAGACCTGATATGACCGAACCCGCTTATGTCGCGGTGGATTGGGGCACCAGCAGCTTCCGGCTCTGGCTGGTCGATCGCGCCGGGCAGGTGATTGCCGAGCGCCGCAGCGGCGAGGGCATGCTGGCGGCGGCGAAGACCGGCTTTCCCGCCGTGCTGCAAGCGCATCTGGCCGCGGTCGAAGCGCCGGATCATCTGCCGGTTCTGGTCTGCGGCATGGCCGGCGCCAAGACCGGCTGGGTCGAGGCCGGCTACGTCGACACGCCGGCACAGCTCTTGGCCGTCCTGAAACAGGCCGTCCGCGTGCCGGGCGAGGCGCGCGACATCCGCATCCTGCCGGGCATCGCCCAGCGAGACGCTAAGGCGCCGGACGTCATGCGCGGCGAGGAGACGCAATTGCTCGGCGCGCTCGGCCTCGATGCCGCGGGCGAGGCGCTGGTCTGCATGCCCGGCACGCATTCGAAATGGGTTCGCGTGAAGGACGGCGCGGTCGAACGGTTTTCCACCTTCATGACCGGCGAGCTGTTCAGCGTCGTCTCGCGCGAGACCATCCTGTCGCTCGCAGTCGCCGGCGCTGATGACGCCGAAGATATTGCGAGCTTCAAGGCGGCCGTGAAGGCCGCGTTCGACGCCCCGGCCTTTGCGGCCAACCTGCTGTTCACGGCGCGCTCGCGCCAGCTGCTGTTCGGCGGCACGCCCGCCGCGGCGCGCGAGACGCTGTCGGGCACGTTGATCGGTGCCGAGCTGGCGGCAGGGCTTTCCGGTGCAGTACCGAAAGAAGGTGTCACGCTGATTGCCTCGGGCCGGCTTGCAATGCTGTATCGGCTCGCTTTCGAGGCGTTGTCGATGACCGCCAAGCCGGTCGATGCGGATGAAGCCGTCCGTCGCGGTCTGTCGATGGCGGCTGCCGCGATCTGGACGAAGTAGAAGGACTGCGAGAGATGAGCGTTCCCTTTCCGTCGATGCAGCGGCCGCTGGTCGCGATCCTGCGCGGCATCAAGCCCGAGGAGACCGAGGCGATCGTCGGCGTGCTGATCCAGGCCGGCATGACCGCGATCGAGATCCCCCTGAACTCGCCCGATCCGTTCCGCTCGATCGGGCTTGCCGTGAAGCTCGCGCCATCAGGCGTGCTGATCGGCGCTGGCACGGTGCTGACCACGTCAGACGTCGATCGCCTCAACGACGTCGGCGGCAGGCTGATGGTCTCGCCCAATGTCGACACCGAGGTGCTGGCGCGCGCGCATCAGCACGGCATGGTGACCATGCCCGGCGTCTTCTCTCCGACCGAAGCGCTGCTGGCGGCGCGCTCGGGCGCGTCGAGCTTGAAATTCTTTCCGGCGAGCGTGCTCGGCGCTGCCGGCATCGCCGCGATCCGCGCCGTGCTGCCGGCAGGCGTGATGATCGCCGCCGTCGGCGGCGTCTCCGACCAGAACTTTGCCGAATACATCAAGGGCGGCGTGACCGCATTCGGGCTCGGCTCCAGCCTCTACAAGCCCGGCATGAGTGCGGCGGATGTCGCAGCCCGCGCAGAGGTGACAATTGCCGCTTACGATCGGGCAATTCAGAGCGATTGAACCGACAATAAACTAGCCGTGATCCTGACCTGGCTTATTCTGCCATATGGTGGCGCGATGCCGACATGCGCGCATCATCTTATGCGACTGGATGAATCAGGAGACCGACATGGCGATCAACAACGTGGCCGACCTGTTCGTGGCAACGCTCGAGCAGGCCGGCGTCAAGCGCATCTACGGCATCGTCGGCGACAGCCTGAACGCGCTGACCGAGGCGCTGCGCCGCCGCGGCACGATCGAATGGATCCATGTCCGGCACGAAGAGGTCGCGGCCTTCGCAGCGGCCGGCGAAGCCGAGATGACCGGGAGCCTCGCGGTCTGCGCGGGCTCCTGCGGCCCCGGCAATCTGCATCTGATCAACGGCCTGTTCGATGCGCATCGCAGCCGCGTTCCCGTGCTGGCGATCGCGGCGCAGATCCCCACCGCCGAGATCGGCGGCGGCTATTTCCAGGAGACGCATCCGCAAAATCTGTTCCGCGAATGCAGCCATTATTGCGAGCTGGTCTCGGACCCGAGCCAGCTGCCTTACGTGCTGGAGAATGCGATTCGCGCGGCGGTGGGCTTGCGCGGCGTTGCCGTCGTCGCGATGCCCGGCGATGTCGCGTTCCGTAGTCCTCCGAAGCGCGCACTGTCGACGACGCGCGGCCTTGCGCTGGCTTCGCCACAGGTCGTGCCGCAGGCGGACGAGCTGAAGGCCCTCGCCGATCTTCTCAACGGCGCCGAGCGCATCACCCTGTTCTGCGGCCGCGGCTGCGCCGGCGCGCATGCGCCTTTGATGCAGCTCGCCGAGACCCTGAAGAGCCCGATCGTGCACGCGCTCGGCGGCAAGGAGCATGTCGAATACGATAACCCCTATGACGTCGGCATGACCGGCTTCATCGGCTTCTCCTCCGGCTACGCCGCGATGCACGCCTGCGACGCGCTGGTGATGCTCGGCACCGATTTTCCGTACAAGCAGTTCTTCCCTGATGATGCCAAGGTCGCGCAGATCGACATCCGCCCGGAAAATCTGGGACGGCGCTGCAGGATCGATCTCGGGCTCGTCGGCGACGTCAAGCTCACCATCGAGGCGCTGCTGCCGCTGCTCAAGACGAAGACGCAGCGCAAGCATCTCGACGAGGCCGTCGCGCATTACAAGAGAGCCCGCGAGGGTCTGGACTCGCTCGCCAAGGGCACGCCGGGAGCCAAGCCGATCCACCCGCAATATCTCGCCAAGGTGATCAGCGACCATGCCTCCGACGATGCCGTCTTCACCGCCGATGTCGGCACGCCGACGGTGTGGGCGGCGCGCTATCTCGACATGAACGGCCGCCGCCGCCTGATCGGCTCTTTCGTGCACGGCTCGATGGCCAACGCCATGCCGCAGGCGATCGGCGCGCAGGCCGCCCAGCCCGGGCGCCAGGT
This sequence comes from Bradyrhizobium sp. WBAH42, assembly GCF_024585265.1. Lineage (NCBI taxonomy): Bacteria > Pseudomonadati > Pseudomonadota > Alphaproteobacteria > Hyphomicrobiales > Nitrobacteraceae > Bradyrhizobium > Bradyrhizobium sp. WBAH42. The sequence goes on along the minus strand of NZ_CP036533.1, from coordinate 196,326 downwards.
CATCTCGCTCTCCGGCGACGGCGGCTTCACCATGCTGATGGGCGACCTGATCACGCTGACGCAAGAAAAGCTGCCGGTGAAGGTGGTCGTCTTCAACAACGGCGTGCTCGGCTTCGTCGCGCTGGAGATGAAGGCCGCGGGCTTCGTCGACACCAATGTCGACCTGGAGAACCCGGACTTCGCCGCGATGGCGCGCGCGATGGGCATCTTTGCCAAGCGCGTCGAGGATCCCGGCGAGCTTCCGGGCGCGATGAAGGAGATGCTGGCGCACAATGGGCCGGCGCTGCTCGACGTCGTCACCGCCAAGCAGGAGCTGTCGATGCCGCCGACCATCACGGCCGAGCAGGTCAAGGGCTTCAGCCTCTGGGTGCTGCGCGCAGTGATGAACGGGCGCGGCGACGAGGTGCTGGACCTCGCGAAGACGAATCTGTTGCCGCGGTGATATCAGCTGGCGCGGTGGTTCACCTCTCCCGAAGGGAGAGGTCGGATCGCATTGAAAATGCGATCCGGGTGAGGGGTTAAGGTTTCGCCGGGTGCTGCGGCCCCTCACCCGGATTGCTGCGCAATCCGACCTCTCCCCGCCGGGGAGAGGTGAAGGTCTGCCAGTGCAGCACGATGCCGATCAGCAGCGCCGGCACGAAGCCGAGCGCGATCAGGAAATGCGGCAGCTCCTTCGGCGAGATGAAGGCGATGGCGATATCGGAGATCAGCCACAGCGCTGCGAACATCACCGCAAAATCCGTTCGCGGGCAGCGCAGGTAGTAGAACACGGCGGTGACGACGATGGCGGGTCCGATCGCGATGCCGATCATGATCGCCGTCAGCTCCTTCGGCGTCAGCGCGTCGAGCACCATCGACGCCAGCAGCCAGAGTGCGGCGAACATGGCGACGATGTCGAGCGGATGCCGCAATCCAATTCCTCTCGCGAAGGCGCGCTATCGTTGTGGCCGGACCTGCGGCCGTCAAGTCAAAATGATCCTATTCCTCGTCGCTTCCAGGCGTCGGACGCAGCATGAAGTGACCGAAAGCGGTGGCGATCGGCCTCTCCGGATCGTCCTGCCAGGCCCGCGCCTCGAAAGCGACGATGCGTCGGCCCTGCTTCACGATCGAGACGTCGGCAAACGTGTCGAGCGCGCGACCGGAGCGCAAATAGTTGACGGTGAGGCCGATCGGCTTGGGCGGTGCGGCAGCGCCGAGCTCGCGCGCCACCCCGATGATGGCGGTGGTCTCGAGGAAGGCGCCGGTCATGCCGCCGTGGATCGCCGGCAGGATCGGATTGCCGATGATCTGCGGCGAGAACGGCATCGTCAGCGTGCCGTCATCGTTGATGCGGATGCCGAGCGCCCGCGCGAACGGGCTGCGCGCAAAGGGCCCGTCCGGATCCTCCGGCGCCTCCAGCGTCGGGATGCTGCGCGCATCCATCCGGCGGTCGGCGAGCATGTTGGTGCGGTTGGCGCCGATCATGAAGCAGGCGGTTGCGGTCGCGACCGGATCGTCTTCGGACTCCTGATAGGCCGTGGAGCGCACGAAGGCGATCGAGCGCGTGGTGCGGTAGCAGACCGAATGCGCCTTGATGTCGAGACCGGGCGTCGCCGGCTTCTGGTAGTCGATACGCAGATCGAGGGTTGCGATGGCGCGCGTGCCGTCGAGCGCAAGTTGCACCGCCATGCCGCAGCTCTCGTCCAGCATCGCAGTGACGACGCCGCCGTGCAGCACGCCGGTCTCGGTGTCGCCGACGAAGACCGCACGGTAGGGCAGGCTGGACCAGGCCTCGGCTGGCGCGAAGCGGTCGAGCTGGAGCCCGCTGATGTGGCCATAATCGGAGCGGCGGTCCTTGATGGCCTCGGCGAGTTCCTCGAAGGCAAGCGTGGTCGGTAAGGTGTTCATGGGGACGTTCTAGACCAGTGCCGGGCCGCGCAAAACCCCGAATGGGCCCCGCACGGGGCGGTTTGGTCTCGACAGGGCGGGCCGAAGCGCCGATGGTGGGCGCTTCGTTCGTCGATGAATTGCAAGGAGCGCCCATGGCCGACCCCGAAACGCCCGCCACCAATCAGGGGCCCGTCACCATTTCGAGCTCCAGCTCGGAGCGGGCGCCGATCATCTATTTCGACGGCGCATCCTGCTTCGGCCACCACAACGGCGCGATCCAGATCGAGCTCGCCGCGAACCTGTTGATGCCGGTCGGCGCCGCCGTCAGGGTCGACGTGGTCCAGACCGCGCACTTACGTTGCAGTGTGGCTGCGGCGCTGGCACTGCGCGAAGCCCTCGACAAGGCGCTGGCGATGTATCAGCAGGGTCAGAAGCAGCCGGTGGCGGAGGAGATACCGGCGGTGAAGAACTGAGATCGCAATTGACAGCAAACTTTCTTTGCGCCACCTTTCGCGCAGGTTGATACGACCCGCCGGTTGCACCCTCCGTGGAATGGTGAACGTATCGAGCCCTGATCGGCCCCCTTTGCCCGAGCGACCGGGTCAGCAACGCAACCACCTGACACACCTGGATCGCTCATGCAGAGGACGAACCGATGCGCGATTTTCGCGATGCCAAGGCTATGGCGCACACCCTGCGCGAATCCCTGACCACCAAGGCCGTCACCATCAGCCACAGCGAGAGTCTCGAGCTCGTATCGAGGATGCTGGGTGTTGCTGACTGGAATACGCTCTCAGCGCTGCTTCACGCCGAACGGCGTGACACGGCGGCGCCGGTCGCACAGCCGAAGACCACAACGGCGCTCTATCCCGCTGTTCCGCTCCGCGATCTCGTTCCGTTTCCAAATGCGACATATCCGATGTTTGTGGGCCGAGAGAGCTCCTTCCAGGCCCTGAACCAGGCGTTTGAAGGCGGACGCGAGGTCGTGCTGGCGGTTCAGAGGGAAGCGGGCGTCGATGATCCCCGATTTTCCGACGTCTACGACATCGGTATCGTGGCCCAGCTGCTCGAACTCGAACCGCTCGCAGATGGCACTTTCAGGGTGCTGACGCGGGGACTGCGGCGAGTCGAGCTACGCGGCTTCGCTACCGAGTCGGCCGCCTATTGGGCTGAGGTGGTCGACGTCAGCGAGGGAGTTGCCCGCAATGCAAGGGATCTCATCCAAAGGATCTATCAGCGCTTCCAGGATTACACGGCGGTTCACGGGATTATTGTGCCGGATATCTGGCTGTTCTTTGATCAAACCCGTGATCCCGGACAGATCGCCGATATCGTTGCGACGCGGATGAAGTTGCCGATCAAGGACAAGTATGAGTTGTTGGCAATGCTCGATCCCATGACACGGCTCGAGCGGATCGAAGCATTGCTCGACCTGCCGCAGCGCCCGGTTTCGGCAAATTACGTGGCCACGAAACGACGGGCGCTCGATCATGCTGACCGGCGTCGCCATCAATACGCGACGCTCGAGCATCTGCTGCTCGCCCTGACCGATGATGCGGACGCCTCCGCCGTGATGAGCGCCTGCGACGCCGATCTTGGCAAGCTGAGACAAAGCCTTACGCAGTATCTCGACAATGAGCTCAAGCACATCGTGATCGAAGGCGGAAGCGCCGTGCCTACGCCGGCGTTCGAGCGAGTCGACCAGCGCGCCGTGCTTCACGCGCAGGAGGTGGGCAATCCCGCAGTGACCGGGGTCAATGCGCTCGTTGCTCTCTTTCCGGAGATGCGAAGCCCTGCAGCCCGCATGCTCGCCGATCAGGGCGTGTCGCGCTTTCGCGTAGACAAGGCCATTGTGCGATTGGCGGGCAAAGAGAAAGGCTAACTCACGCCTTCGTCACATGCACCTTCGCGGTCTTCCCGCCGTTCCACTTGCCGTCGAGCGCGCGCTCGATCTGGGCGGCGAGCTGCAGCAGCAGGCCGTCATTGGCCTGCTTGGCGATGGCCTGGATGCCGAGCGGCAGGCCGTGGTCTTGCGCCGCCATCGGCATCGAGATCGCGGGCATGCCGCAGAGATTGGCGAGCGGCGTGAAGGCGAAGAAGCGCCAGAGATTGTCGAACCAGTCGCGCACATCGGGGTTGTCGGAGATGGTGAGATATTCCCTGGTGCCGACCTTCGGCGTCGGCAGCGCCGTGATCGGCGTCAGGATCACGTCCCATTGCTCGAAGAAGCTGCCGAAGCCGCGCGAGGTCGTGTTGAACACGGCTTGCATCTTCGCCCGCTCGGCGAAGCTGGTATGGCGCCCGGCTTCCCAGATGCGGATGTTCATCGGCTCGATCAAGTCCTCCGGCGGCTTTTCCAGCCCGCGCGCGGCGAGCATGTTGGAGATCACCACCGCGAAGTTCGAGATGTAGCAGGTGGTCTGCGCCTCGAAGGCGGCGGGGAGGTCGATCTCCGGCAGCGCGTAGTCGACGTGATGGCCGAGGCCTTCGAGGAAGCGTCCGGTCTTCTCCAGTTCAGTGGCGATCTCGGGCGTCGCGGTGTAGTTGCCCCATGTGTGAGACAGCGCGATGCGAAGCTTTGCCGGGTCGCGCTTGATCATCTCGCAATAAGGCTGCGCCGTGGTCCAGAACGGCATGAACTCGCCGGGCGCAGGCCCGCGCGCATGATCGACGAAGGCGGCAGTGTCGCGCACGCTGCGCGACTGGCAGCCCTGGATCGAGACGAGGCCGGTGAGATCGGACATGTGCGGCGCCAGCGAGAACACGCCGCGCGAGACCTTCAGGCCGATATTGCCGTTGACGCCGGCGGGAATGCGGATCGAGCCGCCGCCATCGGTCGCATGCGCAATCGGCACCACGCCCGCGGCGACCATCGCGGCGCTGCCTGCCGACGAGCCGCAGGTGGTGTAATCGGTATTCCAGGGATTGCGGGTGACATAGACGGCGGGGTTGTCGGCCGACGAGCACACGCCGAATTCCGGTGTCGTGGTGCGTCCGATCAGGTTGAGCCCCGCCTGGCGGAATTTACCGGTGAGGAACGTATCGGCGCTCGCGCGATTGCCGCGCATCAGCAGCGAGCCCATTTCCTGCAGCCGGCCCTTCATGGTCGGCCCGAGGTCCTTCATCAGGAAGGGCAGGCCGGCGAAGGGACCTGCGAGATTGGCGCCGTCCTTGGCGGGATCGGCGATCACGTCCTCGAACAGCTCGACCACGCCCGACAGCGCCGGATTGACCTTGGCAACGCCGGCGGCGGCCTGGCGCGCCAGCTCCTTCGCCGTCAGCTCGCCCTTGCGGACGCGTCCCGCCAGCGCGACGCCATCGTGCTGCGCCCATTCATTCCAGCTCATCGGCAAAGTCATGAAGTCAAAGTCCCCTTAAGGTGCGGCGTCACCTTTTTCGCAAGGGACCGCGTGAATCAACCGAGCCGCCGCGAGGGGCAGGGTTGCATGGGACGGAGGGGTCGCAGAGGAAGGCCGTATCAATCCGACAGTCGTGCGATCACTGCAACCGGTCCGCCACCGGCGGGCCCCTGATGCTCGGCGCCGCCGGAGACATAGACCGCGCCGGTGCCGGCGAGACCTGCAATCAGGCCGCCGACCGCGGCGCGCGCGTGGCGGGTCGAGCTGATGTCGGTGTCCTCCAGCATGGTGTGGCGAAAGCCGCGCACGCTGCCGTCAGGCGAGGCCTCGGCCTTGGCGAAGATGTTGACGAGCGCGCGGCCCGGCTGCGGATTTGCACCAAGCCCGACGCTCTCCAATGCCGCGTTCACCGCCGCCGCATCGATGGCATCCCCCATCACGGCATGCCCGATCTCGAACTTACTCGCTGAAGATACCGAGTTGCCGAGCACGATGACGACGTTGTGCATCAGCTCGATCCCGGACGAGGTCGAGGCGACCTTCGAGAACAGGTCGTAGCGCCGCAGCACATCCTCGTCCCTGATGTTGGAGGCGATCTCGCCGAGCGCGACCGCAACGCCGAGCGCGGAGGCGCCGCGCGAATAGGCCATCGAGCTGTAAGAGCTCGTCGTCGCCGTCGTGTTGCCGCGCGCATGTGCCGCCGCGACGCGGTCGCTGGTCAGCAGCGGGCATTTGATCTGCACGAAATGGACGTCCGCGGGATCGCTGATGCCGGCATCTGCCATCGCAGCCTTCACGGCCCTGGCCGTCTCGGTGATCTGCGCGGAGCGCCCGAGCTCTTCCGGCAGAAAATCCCGCGTGTGCGCCATGCCGATGCTCAGGCGCTTGCCCGAGACGCCTGCCTGGCGCTCGACCTCGCTGCGCGTGAACACCGTAAGATGCGGGCTCAGCACGCCCTCGGTGCCGCCGGACATCACGAAGGCGATGCGCTGCTCGACTGCCTCCGGCGACAGGCCGAGCTTGGGCGCCAGCGCCGTGCATAGCGCGGCCACCGCGTATTCCCGGGTAAAATCATTGACGCCGCCATTGCCTTCGGTCTTGCCGAGAACGGCGAGGATCGCGTGGGGTTCGATCGCGCCGGACCCGATCAAGTCCATCAGGCCGGAGACGTCGCCGGGGCCCGTGGTGGCGATCCTGAAGACGCCGACCGATGTCGTACGCATGATTGGTCCTTGGAATTCGGTGGTCCGGCGAGCCCACCAGCCGTGGAACGGGGGTGATGTCAAGACCGTAGCCCCGACGGAAGTGCGTAGGGCGGATTAGCGAAGCGTAATCCGCCTCTTCTGTCTCCGCGGGGATCAAAGCGGCGGATTACGCCTTCGGCTAATCCGCCCTACAAGATCTTGCGTTGCCCGACGGGCAAAACACCCGATCGACGGGTCAATCCGCATGCGCGAAAATATTCGCCTTTACAGAATTTCCGATTTGTCGCATTCTCCCGCCACCTCATCCCGGTCAGAGGGGCGTATCGCGATCGTCACGAACGTGGGGTGAGCCGTGGTGGACGCTAGTTACACCGGCGCGAAGGGTTTTGCAGGGCGGGCAACCGTGAGCGAAATACCTCGCGCACACGACCGGTGTGATCGGCGTACGGCAAAACCGTGTCGTCCTGACGCCCGGGGTCTGTGCGTCAAGTCTTGCGGTGATGTGGCGGTCCAACCGGACGCGCGCGTCAGCTATCGGCAAGGCGACGGGGGCAATAGTGCAACGCTCCCCGGGGAGAGCTCGGCATAAGCCGTAAAACCACTGCGCAGGGAAGGCCGGTTGTTGGGCTTCACCTGTATGCCGCTGTGCAGCCTCTTGTAGCGCAACCTTCGCACAGTGGACCGTGGGTGCCCGGCCGGCACCCGGTCTTCCCTGCGCCCTCTGACAGAGGGTGTCGTGACCAGGCAAAGCTCGGGCCTATTCCGCCGCGAGGATGCAAAGGCATGTCTGCGCGTTGAATGTGGATTGGAAGCTGGCGATGCGGCCCCTTGTTCCCGTCATTGCGAGGAGCGAAGCGACGAAGCAATCCAGAATCCCTCCGCGGAAAGACTCTGGATTGCTTCGCTTCGCTCGCGATGACGAGGAGGAGAGTGTGCGCGACATATTCCGCTCTCGTGCCCCGAACGCCATCAGCGCGTTTACGCGCGTCTTCGACGCGCTATGGCAGCGTCCCTTCGACGGTGCGCTGCAGAGCCGGGGCCCATCTCGCCGTATTCCCGTGCCGCCTCTGGGTCCCGGCTCTGCACCGCATCGCTGGCGCGCTGCGCTGCGTCCGGGACACGAGAGCGCGGCCTCAAATCGACGAATGTGGCGAGATCGCATCGGTCGGGCAAAAAAATCCTCTGTCGACGATTGCGCGCCGCACCTTGATGAATCAACCTTGGTTGGTCCATAAGCGGCGTCCCGCGGCCGGTGGTTCGCCCCTGCGCCCGCGTGCTAGGATAGAGGGAATCTCGCGTGGCCAACATCAACCAGAAGATTGCGCAGGAGCTTGGGGTTCGCGCCGAGCAGGTCGAGGCGGCGGTGACGCTGCTCGACGGCGGCGCCACGGTTCCCTTCATCGCCCGCTACCGCAAGGAAGCGACCGGTGCGCTCGACGACGCGCAATTGCGCACCCTGGAGGAGCGCCTGGTTTACCTGCGCGAGCTCGAGGACCGTCGCAAGGCCATCCTCGAATCGGTCCGCGAGCAGGGCAAGCTCGATGCCGCGCTCGAGGCCTCGATCATGGCGGCCGACAGCAAGGCCCGCCTCGAGGACATCTATCTGCCGTTCAAGCCGAAGCGCCGCACCAAGGCGGAAATCGCCAAGGAAGCCGGCCTCGAGCCGCTCGCCAATCAGCTCATGGCCGAGCCCGGCAATGATCCGAAGGTCGTGGCGGAAGGCTTCATCAACGCGGAGAAGGGCGTCGCGGACGCGGCTGCTGCACTCGATGGTGCGCGCGCCATCCTGGTCGAGCGTTTCGACGAGGACGCCGACCTGATCGGGAGCTTGCGCGAGGAGATGTGGACCAATGCGCGCATGGCCTCCAAAGTGCGCGACGGCAAGAAGACCGAGGGCGAGAAATTCGCCGACTATTTCGATTTCTCCGAGCCGCTGACGAAACTGCCCTCGCACCGCATCCTCGCGATGTTCCGCGGCGAGAAGGAAGAGATCCTCGATCTCCAGATCCAGGCCGAGGCGGAAGCGCCGCCGCCGGGCGTGCCGAGCGCCTATGAATTGAAGATCATGAAGCGGTTCGGCATTGCCGACCTCAAGCGCGCCGGCGACCGCTGGCTGATCGACACCGTGCGCTGGGCCTGGCGCACCAAGATCCAGGTGCATCTCAATATCGATCTACGCATGCGGCTGTGGAACTCGGCCGAGACCGAGGCCGTGCGCGTGTTCGCCTCGAACCTGCGCGACCTGCTGCTGGCCGCGCCCGCCGGCACCCGCGTCACCATGGGGCTCGATCCCGGCTACCGCACCGGCGTCAAGGTCGCCGTCACCGACGCGACCGGAAAGGTCGTCGATACCGCCGTGATCTATCCGCACGAGCCGCAGCGGCAGTGGAACGAGTCGCTGGCGACCCTCGGCCGGCTCGCGATCAAGCACCGCGTCGAGCTGATCGCGATCGGCAACGGCACCGCCTCGCGCGAGACCGACAAGCTCGCGACCGAGCTGGTCAAGGGGCTGCCCGAGCTGAAGATGAACAAGATCGTGGTGTCGGAAGCCGGCGCATCGGTCTATTCGGCCTCTGCCTTCGCCTCGGAGGAGCTGCCTGGCCTCGACGTCACCCTGCGCGGCGCGGTCTCGATCGCGCGGCGCCTGCAGGACCCGCTCGCCGAGCTCGTCAAGATCGAGCCGAAGGCGATCGGCGTCGGCCAATATCAGCACGACCTCGGCCAGGCCAAGCTCGCCAAATCGCTCGATGCCGTGGTCGAGGATTGCGTGAACGCGGTCGGTGTCGACGTCAACACCGCCTCCGCGCCGCTGCTGGCGCGCGTCTCGGGCGTCGGCTCCGGCCTCGCCCAGAGCATCGTGGCGCATCGCGACGCCAACGGTCCGTTCAAGTCGCGCAAGGCGCTCAAGGACGTGCCGCGGCTCGGGCCGAAGGCGTTCGAGCAGTGCGCGGGCTTCTTGCGCATCCTCGGCGGCGAGGATCCGCTCGATGCCTCCGGCGTGCATCCGGAAGCCTATCCCGTGGTGCGGCGGATTCTCGAAGCGACCAAGAGCGACATCAAGGCGCTGATCGGCAACGGCGACGTCGTGCGCACGCTGAAGCCGAAGGATTTCGTCGACGAGACCTTCGGTCTGCCGACCGTGACCGACATCCTGCGCGAGTTGGAAAAGCCGGGCCGCGATCCGCGCCCGGCGTTCAAGGCGGCGGTGTTCAAGGAGGGCGTCGAGGAGATCAAGGATCTCAAGAAGGGCATGATCCTCGAGGGGACCGTGACCAACGTCGCCGCCTTCGGCGCCTTCGTCGACATCGGCGTGCACCAGGACGGCCTCGTGCACATCTCGGCGATGTCCAAGACCTACATCAAGGACCCGCGCGAGGTGGTGAAGCCCGGCGACATCGTCAAGGTGAAGGTGCTGGACTTCGAGGTCGCCCGCAAGCGCATCTCGCTGACGCTGCGCCTCGACGACGAGGTCGGGCCTAAGAAGGACGCACCGGGCATGCAGCGCGACAACAATCAGCGCAACGCCAACCGCATGACCTCGTCCGCGCCGCGCAAGCAGGAGCCCTCGGGCGGCGGCGCGCTCGCGGAAGCGCTGCGCCGCGCGGCGGAGAAGAACAACGGCAAGCGGGCGTGACCTCTTAACCTCTCCCCGCTCTCTGCGGGGAGAGGTCGGACCTCGCTCCATCCACGTCGTCATTGCGAGCGTAGCGACTTGTCCGCCGAAGCCTTCGGCGAAGGCGGAAGCATTCCAGACTCCCGCCGCGGAAAGACTCTGGATTGCTTCGCTGCGCTCGCAATGACGAGGTGAGAGTAGCGCCCCCTAACACCCGCGTCAGAATCTGGCGCGTTTGTAAGTTGAAGATGCCGGTCCCTTGCTCTCATCTGATCGTCCTCGGGCGGCGCCAAGGCGGCCGCACGGCAAGGAGGACGCTTCGATGAACAACAGGCTTCTCAAAGGCCTCACGGCGAGCGTGATCGCGGCCATGATGGCGGTCGCGTCACCGGCGCTCGCGCGCGGCGGCTTTGGCGGCGGCCATGGCGGTGGCGGCCATTTCGGCGGCGCTGGGCATTTCGGCGGTGGCATGCACGCCGGCGGCTTTGGCGGTATGCGGGCCGGCGGCATGGGCGGTGCACGCTTTGCTCACGTCGGCGGCTTCGGCGGGGCGCGGTTCGCGCATGCGGCGATCGGGCCGCGCTTCGCCGGCGCGGGCTGGCATGGCCATCACGGCTTCCGCCATCACCACCATTTCCGTCGGTTCGCCGTCTTCGGCGCCCCCTATGTCTACGCCGGCTACAACGACGGCTGCTGGCGCAGGAGCTGGACGCCCTATGGATGGCAATGGGTCAATGTGTGCGGAGACTATTGGTACTAGCATCGCCGTGCCGCACCATTGTCGCGATCGCCACCGGGCGGTTCCGTCCAGCCCCGGAACGGGATAGTCTGGTGGCGATTGTCGCGCGGAGTTTTGCATGACCGGAGGTCACCGTCGCATCCTGGTCGTCGAGGACGATCCGGAGACCGCAGGCCAGCTCGTCGAGGAGCTGACGGTTTCGGGCTACGACGTCGACCTCGCCGCCACCGGGCGCGAAGCCCTCAGCCATGGCGCCGCGCGCGACTATGCGGTGATCACCATCGACCGCATGCTGCCCGATATCGACGGCATCAGCGTGATGCGCCAGCTGCGCGACGACGGCGTTGCCGCCCCCTTCCTGATTATCTCCGCGCTCGGCGAAGTCGACGACCGCGTGCGCGGCCTGCGCGCCGGCGGCGACGACTACCTCGTCAAGCCGTTTTCCTTCACCGAATTGCTGGCGCGGCTCGAGGCGCTCGGCCGCCGCAGCGAGACCATCGCCAAGGAGACGCTGCTGCGCGTCGGCGACCTCGCCGTCGACCTGATCGCGCGCAGCGCCTCTCGCCGCGGCCGCAAGATCCCGCTGCTGCCGCGGGAATTCCAGCTGCTCGAATATCTCGTCCGCAACGAGGGCCGCGTCGTCTCCCGCGCGATGCTGCTGCAGCACGTCTGGGACCTGCATTTCGATCCCTCCACCAACATCATCGATGTCTATGTCGGCCGCGTCCGCCGCAAGGTCGACGATGCCCAGGCCTATCCGCTGATCCACACCATCCGCGGCATCGGATATTGCCTCCGTGCTCCTGGTTAAGACGCTTCGCTCCTCGACCTTCCGCCTGGCGCTGATCGCGATCGCAGCGTTCGGAATGATCGTCGCGGCGATCATGGCGTACGTCTATTTCGGCACCTTGGCCTATGTGGAGAGCCGGCTCGGCACGGTCGGCGATCATGACGGCTTCACCGGCATGATCGAGCTCGCGATGGCTGCAGTCGCCGCGCTCCTGCTGGTGCTCGCCGGGCTTGCGGCCGTGCTGGTGACGCGGCGCACCGTGGGGCGGATCGAGCAGATCAATGCCACCAGCCGCGCCATCATGCTCGCAGGCCTCGACCAGCGCATCCCCTTGCGCGGCAGCAACGACGAGTGGGATCGCGTCGCCGAAAACCTCAATCAGATGCTCGACCGCATCGAGACGCTGATGGGCGAGGTCAAGCAGGTCAGCGACAATGTCGCGCACGATTTGCGCACGCCGCTGACGCGGATGCGCGGCCGGCTGGAGAAGGCCTATCACGCCCCGCGCAACAGCGAGACGGACGCCGCGCTGATCGGCGACACCATCGCCGATCTCGATGCCGTGCTCGGCATGTTCGCCTCGATCACGCGGATCTCGGAGATCGAGACCCGCGCCCGCACCGGCGCCTTCCGCGTGCTTGATCTTGCCGAGATCGCCGCCGAGGTGGTCGAGCTCTACGATGCCGCCGCCGAGCAAGTTGCCACGCGCCTCAGTTTCGATGGCGACCGCGAGGTCGCGATCACCGGCGACCGCGACCTCTTGTTCGACGCCATCGCCAATCTCGTCGACAACGCGATCAAGCACGGCCACAAGGGTGGGCAGGTGATCGTGAGCTGCCGCACGACCGATGGCGGTGCGGTGATCTCGATTGCCGACGACGGTCCTGGCATTCCCGCCGAGCAGCGCGATCATGTCTTCAAGCGCTTTTACCGGCTCGAGCAGAGCCGCTACACGCCGGGCAATGGTCTCGGCCTCAGCCTCGTCGCCGCGGTCGCGCGGCTTCATGACGCCGAGATTGCGCTGCATGACAATGCGCCGGGCCTGAAGGTCGAGCTCAGCTTCCCGCCGATTTCGGCGAAGTGAGGCTCGGTGACTCAGAGCTCGATCACGCCGCGGCGTGCCGCATGCGCGACTGCATCGGTGCGACCGGTGGCATCGAGCTTGTCGAGCAACGAGCCGACATGGAATTTCACGGTGTGCACGGAGATGCCGAGCTGCCGCGCGATCATCTTGTTGGAGGCACCCTCGGCCATCAGCGCCAGCACGTCGAGCTCGCGCTGCGTCAGCGCGATGTCCGCAGGGCTGATGCGCGGATCGCGGGCGACAATCGTCGCCGCGGCGGCTTCGCCGGGCGCAGCGAGGCGAAGCCCGACGACATTGCCGAGCAGGGCCGACAGGCGATCGGCGAGGGCGGGATCGTCGATCTCCAGGGCGAGTACGATCTCGGCCGTCTTGTCCTCGCTCACGCCTCCGGCCTCTCGCCGACCGTGACCTTGAAGCTGACCGGCTCGCCGCCGCGGCGCGCGGCGACCTCGACCACCGCGCCGACGCTCGCAGGTCCCAGCGCCTGCGACAGCGCGCGCACGCCCGACAGCTTTTGATCGTTGACCGCCACGATCACGTCGCCCTGTCGGATACCGGCCGCGGCGGAAGGCCCGGCCTTGTCGACATTCATCACCATCGCGCCGATGCCGTCGTCGAGGCGCACCGGCTGCAGCCCGAGGCCGAGATAGCCGCGCGCGATGCGGCCGCGGCTTTCCAACTGCGGCGCGACGCGCTCGATCGTTGCCGTCGGTATGACGAGCACCCGCCGCGGCCCCAGCACGGCCATGCCGAAGGCGTCGCCCGATGCGTCGAGCGCGAGGCCACCCTGCTGACCGCCGCTGAGGCGAACGTCGAGCTCGATCCGCGCATCGATGTCGCCGCCGCGCAAGGAGCGCCAGCTCTTGCCGGACGCCGATACCATTCCGAGCGCGGCGCTCGGCGCCTCGCGGTGCGTGGCGACCACGATCGACAACGTGCCAAACGGTGGGACCGTGGTGGCAAGCTTGGCCGGCGTGACCGCAGCCTCGGTGCGCAGCAGCGCAATGTCGGTCGTGTGGTCGCGCCCGGCGATCGTGGCGGCGGCCCGGCTGCCGTCGGCGAGGCCGATCTCGACCTCGCCCTCGTCGGCCAGTGCCTCGTCGGCGGTGACGATCAGGCCGCTCTTCCAGGCAAAGCCGGTGGCGCGGGAACGATGCGAATGCACGGCAACGACGGACGGCGCGGTGCGCGCCACCAATTCCGCGAGCGCGGACGACAGTGAGGACAGGGGACTAAGATCGGTCATGGCGGGCTCCTGTAAGTTGCCCTCAATCTGGGATGCCGCAGGCGATTGCGAAACTGGCCGGGTGGCCAGGAGCAGAACGAGGACCAGAACAGGGGAGAGCGGCGGACCTCCGTAGGACCACGGCCGACGAACATGTGATTGGGAGCGCCTCACGGGAACGTGTAGCAATCCCGAAATTGCGCCCCGTGGCCTCTAGGATTTCGAGCCCTCATGACAATCGACCTCACCCGCCGCACCCTGCTGCAACTCGCCGGCGCCACCTCGCTCGCGATGGCCGCCGCAGCCGCGGCCCGTGCCGAGGGCACACCGCAGGGCGGCGGCCCAACGTTTGCCAGCCGCACGCCGATGCGGGTCGGCATGGTAACGCTGCGGGTGAAGAACCTCGACAAGGTTGCCGATTACTACCGCGACGTGATCGGCCTCACCGTGATGGAGCGCTCGGCGGCCACAGCCAGGCTCGGCACGTCAGGCCTCACGCTGCTGGTGCTGGAGGCCCGGCCCGATGCGGCGATCGAGCCGCGCAGCGCCGCCGGCCTCTACCACACCGCCTTCCTGATGCCGACGCGCAAGGATCTGGCGCGCTGGCTGGTTCACGCCGCCTCGCACCGCGTGCCGTTGTCGGGCTTTGCCGATCATCTCGTCAGCGAATCCGTCTATCTCGACGATCCCGAAGGCAACGGCATCGAGGTCTATGCCGACCGCGATCCCTCGCAATGGCAGTGGAGCGAGGGCAGCGTGAAGATGGCGACCGACGAGCTCAACATTCCCGACCTGCTGTCGCTGACCAACACGCGCATCCCTGATTACGCCAAGGCGCCGGACGGGATGCGCATCGGCCACATGCATCTGCGCGTCGGCGATCTCGCGCAGGCCGAGAGCTTCTACCACGGCACGGTCGGCCTCGACCCGACCCGCAAGCGCAACGGCGCCGCGTTCCTGTCGTCGGGCCGCTATCACCATCACCTCGGAATGAACGTCTGGCAGAGCCAGGGCGCCGGCCAGCGCGACGAGTCCGCGACCGGCCTTGCCTGGTTCTCGCTGGTGATGGCGAAGCCGGAGCTGCTCGCCGCGCAGGAAGAACGGCTGCGCAAGGGCGGCGCGAAAGTCACGCCGCTCGCGGACGGGGTGGAGGCGGTCGATCCCTGGGGCACGCGGGTGCGTCTGCTCAGGGTTTGATCGCCGGCGCCGGCATTGGTAAGAGCAGTCAGACGCAAACCAATCGACCGGGATCCGCGCCGACAATGTCCGAATTCCACGGTGTCTTTCCGTACCTCGTCTCGCCCGTCGATGCCGATGGCACGGTGCGGACCAACGTGCTGGCAAAACTCTGCGACGACCTGATCGGCGCCGGCGTGCACGGGCTGACGCCGCTCGGCTCGACCGGCGAATTCGCCTATCTCAACGCCGCGCAACGCACGGCGGTCGTGCAGACCACGATTGAGGCCGCGCAAGGCCGCGTGCCTGTTGTCGCCGGCGTCGCCTCCACTTCGACGGCGGATGCGGTGGCGCAAGCGAAAGCCTACCAGAAGTGTGGGGCCGACGGCATCCTGGCGATCCTGGAGGCGTATTTCCCGCTGGCCGATGCGCAGGTCGAATCCTACTTCCGCGCTATCGCCGATGCCGTGGACATTCCCGTCGTCATCTACACCAATCCGCAATTCCAGCGCTCCGATCTCACCCTCGACGTCATCGCGCGCCTCGCCGAGCATCCGCGCATCGGCTACATCAAGGATGCCTCGACCAACACCGGCCGGCTGCTCTCGATCATGAACCGCTGCGGCGACGCCTTGCGCGTGTTCTCCGCGTCCGCCCACATTCCGGCGGCGGTGATGCTGATCGGCGGCCGCGGCTGGATGGCGGGACCTGCCTGCATCATCCCGCGCCAGAGCGTGATGCTCTACGAACTCAGCAAGGCCGGCCGCTGGGACGAGGCGATGGCGCTGCAGCGCCGGCTCTGGCGGATCAACAAAGCCTTCGCCCGCTTCAATCTCGCGGCCTGCATCAAGGCCGGTCTTTCGATCCAGGGCTATGACGTTGGCGAGCCCATCCCGCCGCAGGCACCGCTGACGGCCGAGGCGCGCAAGGTGGTGGAAACGGCGTTGCGCGAGCTGACATAGCTGTTTGCCACGCGGCAATATGCCCCGGCACCCCTGCGGGAGCCAAAAAGGCCCTTACCTGCCCAACCGAGAAACTTCCGTCCGTTTGCGACGTTGCTGCGTCAGCGACCTCTGTCGCCTACGCATGCGCATGTCAGAGCCCGCGTTCAGCACAAGACACGGTGGTCACCAATGAATCGTCGCTACGCGATTGCCGCGGCCGCCTTCGCCGCCCTGCTGCTCGCCGTCACTGCCGCGAAAATCCTGCATGTCCCGATCTCATATGTCCCATGGGCGGCGCCCTCCGCACGTGCCGTCGAGCAGCGCGGCCCGCTGTCGGATGGCGAAAAGGCAACCATCGACATCTTCGAACGCGTATCGCCGTCGGTCGTTCAGGTCGCGGCCAGGTCGGCGGCAAGTCCCCTCATGGGCGAGGAAGGCCAGGGCGGTGGCGGCGCCTCCGGCACGGGATTCGTCTGGGACGGCGAGGGTCACCTGGTGACGAACAATCATGTCATCGCCAATGGCGGCGAGATCGCCGTGCGCTTTGCGTCGGGTGAAGTGGCCCAGGTCGACCTGGTCGGCACGGCGCCCAATTACGATCTCGCGGTGCTGCGCATCCGCAGCGTGCGCCAGCTTCCAGCGCCGATCGCTCTCGGCAGCTCGAGCGACCTGAAGGTCGGGCAATCCGCCTTCGCAATCGGCAATCCCTTCGGGCTGGATCAGTCGATGACCTCCGGTATCATCAGCGCGCTCAAGCGCCGGCTCCCGACCCATGGCGGCCGGGAGATCGCCAATGTCATCCAGACCGATGCCGCGATCAACCCGGGCAATTCAGGCGGCCCGTTGCTGGATTCCGCCGGCCGGCTGATCGGCGTCACCACCGCCATCATATCGCCGTCCGGCTCGAACGCCGGCATCGGCTTTGCGGTGCCGGTCGATGTCGTGAACCGGATCGTGCCCGAGCTGATCCGCAATGGTCGCGTGCCGACGCCCGGCATCGGCATCGTGGCCGCCGGCGAGGATGTCGCGACGCGGCTTGGCGTCGAGGGGTTGATCGTGGTGCGCACGGCCCCCGGCAGTCCTGCCGAGCGGGCAGGCATTCGCGGCGTCAACTTTTCGACGGGCGCGGTCGGAGACATCATCACCGCGGCCGAAGGCAAGCCGGTGCGCCGCCTCTCCGATCTGACCGATGCGCTGGAGCAGGCCGGGGCCGGGACGACCGTTCGGCTCACGGTCAAGCGCGGCTCCGACAGCCGTGATGTCAATGTGGGCATCGTCGATATCGACCGGTCCTAGAGCATGATCCGGAAAAGTGTGAAGCGGTTTTCCGAAAAGACCATGCTCAAACAAAGACCTTAAGCGCGATGACGATTCGTCCAAATCTCATCGCGCTTTAGCCAATCCGCGCCTGCAAGGGGCCTTGATGCGCATTGCAGATGTGCCGGGGCTCGGTTGTCTGGCGCGCAAAATCGGTTAAAACCGCCGCGGTCGTTTTCCGGATCTCGAGGATACAGCGGAATGAACATTCTTCCCGGCAATTTGCGTTTCGGAGCGGGGCAGCCCGTCAAGCGTTTGGAAGATCAGAGGCTACTCACCGGGAAGGGACAGTTCATCGACGACAAGCCTGCGGACGGCGCCTTGTGGTTGCACCTGCTGCGCTCGCCGCACGCCCACGCGAAGATCGTCGCGATCGACACCAGTGCCGCGGCCTCGATGCCCGGCGTCGCCGCGATCTACACCGGCGCGGACCTCATCAAGGACGACATCGGCACCATCCCGACTCTGAACATCTTCAAGCGCCCGGACGGCAAGCCGATGACGGTGCCGCCGCGCCGGCTGCTCGCCCACGAGGTCGTGCGCTATGCCGGCGAGGCCGTGGCCGCGGTGGTGGCATCATCGCGCGTGGAGGCGCAGAGCGCGGCTGAAGCGATCGCGGTCGAATATGACGTGCAGCCCGCGGTGGTCGATCCCGTCGAGGCGGTGAAATCAGGCGCGCCCGTGGTGTGGCCGGAGGCGCCCGACAACATCGTCGGCGCGATGGCTTACGGCGATGCCGCCAAGGTCGACGAGGCTTTTGCCAAGGCGGCGCATACGGTCGAGCTCGATATCGTCAGCCAGCGCCTGGTGCCATCGGCGATGGAGCCGCGCTCGACCATTGCCGAGATCGACAAGAAGTCCGGCCGTCTCTTGCTGCACGTGCAGTCGCAGACGCCGGCCTCGACCCGCGACGTGCTGGCGGAGGCTGTGCTCAAGCGTCCGAAGGACAGCGTCCGCGTGCTGGTCGGCGACATCGGCGGCGGCTTCGGCCAGAAGACCAATCTCTATCCCGAAGACGGCATCGTCGCCTATGCCGCGACCAAGCTGAACAAGAAGATTCGCTGGCGCGGCGATCGCACCGACGAATTCGTCGGCGGCACCCACGGCCGCGATCTGACCTCGACGGCGTCCTTCGCGCTGGACGAGAAGGGCAAGGTGCTGGCCTATCGCGTCAAGTCGATCGGCTGCACCGGGGCCTATTCCTCAGGCGCGGCCAACATCATCCCGCTGGTGCTCGGGCCGTTCGTTCAGACCGGTGTCTATG
The DNA here is from genome assembly GCF_024585265.1 of Bradyrhizobium sp. WBAH42. NCBI lineage: Bacteria > Pseudomonadati > Pseudomonadota > Alphaproteobacteria > Hyphomicrobiales > Nitrobacteraceae > Bradyrhizobium > Bradyrhizobium sp. WBAH42. Next base: position 177,741 of record NZ_CP036533.1, on the reverse strand, counting down.
ACCTGCCCCTGGTGCACTTTGAGGTGAAGACGGTGATGACCCACACCGCGCCTGTCGGCGCCTATCGCGGCGCGGGCCGGCCTGAGGCCGTCTTCATCGTCGAGCGCCTGTTCGACGCTGCTGCGCGAAAAATCGGCATGGATCCACGTGCGATCCGCAAAGCCAACTACATCAAGCCGGCGCAGCTGCCCTATACCAATGCGGCCGGCCAGGTCTACGATTCCGGCGCCTTCGCGCACATGCTCGACCGCGCCGTGAAGCTTGCCGACTGGGACGGCTTTGCCGCGCGCAAGAAGGCGGCGAAGAAGAAGGGCCTGCTCTACGGCCGCGGCCTCACCTCCTACATCGAGTGGACCGGCGGCCGCGCCCACACCGAGAAGGTCAGCCTGCACGCGACCTCGCAAGGGCGCGTCGTGCTGCATTCCGGCACCATGGCGATGGGGCAGGGCTTGCAGACCACCTACACCCAGATGATCTCCGACTCGCTCGGTATCCCCCTCGACAAGATCGACGTCGTGCAGGGCGACACTGATCTCGCCATGGGCTTCGGTAGCGTCGGCTCGCGCTCGCTGTTCGTCGGCGGCACCGCGGTCGCGGTATCCTCCAACGATCTGATCCAGAAGGCGCGCGAGAAGGCGGCGAACGTGCTGGAGACCTCGGTCGAGGACATCGAATATCAGGGCGGCTTGCTCACCGTGGTTGGCACCGACCGCCGCATCAGCCTGTTCGATCTCGCCGAGAAGGAGAACGGCGCCAAGCTCAGCGTCGATTCCGAAGGCGAGGTGGATGGACCGAGCTGGCCGAACGGCACGCATATCTGCGAGGTCGAGATCGATCCCGAGACCGGCGTCTCCAAGGTCGTGCGCTACACCACCGTCGACGACGTCGGCGTCGCCGTGAACCCGATGCTGGTCACGGGGCAGATCCATGGCGGCGTAGCGCAGGGCATTGGCCAGGCGCTGTATGAGGGCGTCTCCTACGATGCCGACGGCCAGCTGCTGACCGCGAGCTACCAGGATTATTGCATCCCGCGCGCCGACGACGTGCCGCCGATCGTGGTGACGCTCGACGACACCGCGCGCTGCCGCACCAATCCGCTCGGCGCCAAAGGCTGCGGCGAGTCCGGCGCCATCGGTGGCCCGCCCTGCGTCACCAACGGCGTGATGGACGCGCTCGCCGAGCTCGGAATCACCCAGCTCAACACGCCCCTGACGCCGCAGAAGATCTGGCAGGCGATCCGGGACGCGAAGGCGGGCTAACGGCCACAAGTGCACCGTCATTGCGAGTGTAGCGAAGCAATCCAGTTTATCTCCGCGGAAAGATTCTGGATTGCTTCGTCGCAAGAGCTCCTCGCAATGACAAGGGAGAGATCGTAGCCCTCAAATCCCCAGCATCATCTTCGCGATGATGTCGCGCTGGATCTCCGAGGTGCCGCCGAAGATGGTGTAGGCGCGGCCGTTGAGATATTCCGGCATCACCGTCAGCATCTCCTCAGGCGTCGCCGGCTCGTGGTTGAGCTTGTAGAGCGGGCGCATCGGCTCGACGGCGAGGGCGTCGTGGCCGATCACGTCGGCCCCGAGCCGCGTGACGGCCTGGCGGATCTCGCTGTTGCGCAGCTTCAGGATCGACGACACCGCACCGGGATTCTGGCCGGTCTGGAGTGCCGAGAGCACGCGCAGCTCCGTCATCTCCAGCGCGTCGATATCGACCTCCACCTCCGAGATCCGCGTTGCGATGTCGGGGCTGTCGATCGCCCGCCCCGTGAGGTCGGACTCGGCGAGATCCGCGATCGCCTTCAAGCCTTCGCGCAGCTTGGCCGAGGCGATGCCCGCGCCGCGCTCGAACTCGAGCAGGTATTTGCCATAGGTCCAGCCCTTGCCTTCCTCGCCGACCCGGTTGGCGACCGGCACGCGGACGTCGTCGAAGAACACCTGGTTGACCTCGTGGTCGCCGCCGATGGTCAGGATCGGGCGCGTGGTGATGCCCGGCGTCTTCATGTCGATCAGGATGAAGCTGATGCCGTCCTGCTGCCGCGGCCCGTCGCTGGTGCGCACCAGCGCGAACATGCGGTTGGCGTGATGGGCGTGCGTGGTCCAGATCTTGGTGCCGTTGATGATGTAATCGTCGCCGTCGCGCACCGCGCGGGTCTTGAGCGACGAGAGATCGGAGCCGGACCCCGGCTCGGAATAGCCCTGACACCAATAATCCTCGCCGGAGAGAATCCGCGGCAGGTAGAAATTCTTCTGCTCCGGCGAGCCGAAGCCGATGATGACGGGCCCGACCATCTTGACGCCCATCACGTTGACATTGGGCACGCCGGCGCGGGCGCATTCGGTCTCGAAGATCCAGCGCTGCGCCGGCGTCCAATCGGGGCCGCCATATTCGACCGGCCAGCCCGGCGCGCCCCAGCCTTGGGCGTGCAGCGCGCGCTGCCAGGCCATGCCGATATCAGGATCGGAGAACACCGATGGCGTCAGCGCGGTCGCGCGCTTCATCTCCTCGGTGAGGTTCTTGGCGATGAATCCGCGTACCTCGTCCTGGAAGGCGCGCTCCTCGGCATTGAACGACAGGTCCATGATGCGCTCCTTGTTAAGCCGAGATGGCTCTGCGGCCCAGCGCGGCGTGGCGGGCATAGTGATGCGCGGTGCCGCCGAACAGCGTGTCGAAGGCGACGAGCCGCTTGAAATAGGCGCCGACCTCGAGCTCCTCGGTGACGCCCATGCCGCCATGGAGCTGGATCGACTGCTCGCCGACGAAGCGCGCGCATTTGCCGATCTTCGCCTTCGCGCCCGACGCGGCCCGCGCGCGTTCAACCGGCGCGCTATCGGCCTTCAACGCCGCCCGCAGCGCCATCGAGCGCGCCTCGTCGATCTGCATCGCCATGTCGGCGAGGCGGTGGCGGATCACCTGGTTGGCGGAGAGCGGCCGGCCGAATTGTTTTCGGATCTTGGTGTAGTCGAGCGTGGTGTCGAGCAGCGTCTGCATGATGCCGACAGCTTCGGCGCCGAGCGCGGCCATGGCGCGATCGATCGCCCATTCGATCGCGGGCAGGGCGTCGCTGCCGTCGCCGAGCAGGGCGTCTTCCGGCAGATGCGCCTCGAGCAGCTCGATGTTGCAGGCTCGTCCGCCGCCGAGGCGCGGATAATCGCTGATGACGAGACCTGACGTCGTCGCCTGCACGAGGAACAGGCCGATCCGCCCCTGGGGTCCCCAATGATCGTGGATATGGGCGGAGACGATGATCTCGTCGGCGGCATGTCCGTCGAGCACGGCGATCTTGCTGCCGGACAGGCGCCAGCCTTGCGCCGTCTTGTTCGCGCTGGTCGAGACCCTGGCAAGATCGAACCGGGCCGCGCGCTCCGAATGCGCCAAGGCAAGCTTCAGCGATCCGTCCGCCACCTTGGGCAGGCTCGCCTGCTTCTGCTCGCTGGTGCCGCATCTGGCGATCAGCGCGGCCCCGAGCACGACCGTTGCGACATAGGGCTCCGACACCAGACCGCGGCCGAAAGCCTCCATCAGGATGCCGATATCGACCGCGTTGCCGCCGAGCCCGCCATACTCTTCGGGAAGTGGCAGTGCCAGCCAGCCGAGCTCGGCGAATTGCTTCCAAACGGCCGGGCTGAAGCCGAGCGGATCATTCGCCATCTTGCGGCGATGATCGGCGTCATAGCTTTCGACTACAAAGCGTTCCGCGCTTTCGCGCAGCAACTTTTGCTCGTCACTGAGATTGAGATCCATCGCGTCTACTCCGCGGCGGCCGGCGGCTTGCGCACGGAGGGATGCAGGCCGGATGGATCGACGATCATGCCGAACTCCTGGAGATTGTGCGCGTGACAGAGCTGATGCAACGCAAAAGCCTGGTCGATCGCGGCCGGTTGGCCCATGACGTCGACCGAGCGGTTGACCGCCTCCTTGGTCAGCTTCAGCGCGAAGGACGGCTTTGTCGCGATCCTTCGTGCCAGCTCCAGCACGCGCGACGACAGCTCGGCGCGCGGCACGATTTGGTTGACCATGCCGAGCTGGTGCGCCTCCTCGGCGCTCCAGCTGTCGGCGGTGAACAGGAACTCCTTGGCCTTGCGCGCACCCAGCTCCCAGGGATGCACGAACCATTCGACGCCGCAGACGCCCATGGTGACGACGGGATCGCAGAACTGCGCATCGTCGCTGGCGACGATGAGATCGCAGGCCCAGGCCAGCATCAGACCGCCGGCGATGCACTTGCCGTGCACCTCGGCAATGGTGGGCTTCGCAAGGTTGCGCCAGCGCCGCGTGATCTGGAGATAAATTTCCTGCTCGCGGGCGAAGCGGCCATGGGCGTTCGGCTCGGCAAAGCCACCCCAATTTCCAATCGGCGGAAAATCGACCCCTGCGGTATTCTTGTCTCCGGGACGCAGGTCGTGGCCGGAGGAGAAGTGCGGCCCGTTGCCGGCGAGAATGATCACCTTGACTGCGTCGTCCTGCACCGCCGCATCGAACGCGGCGTTGAGGTCGTAGGTCATTTGCAGGTTCTGCGCGTTGCGCGCCTCGGGCCGGTTCATCACGACACGGACGATCGCCGGCTCCGGCCGTTCCACGAGGATGGTCTCGAACGAGGACATCGCGTTCCCCCTGGCGTTTCCGCTTTTGTTTTGCGGAGTTGACTATGTCGGCCCGTGCGAGGCAAGAGGCTTGCGTCAGCCGGCTGCTTTTCTCGGGCGCGCAATCTGGTAGTTTGCGATGGATTCCACCGGGAGAAATTTAATGCGCAAGATCCTGACCGTGCTGGCCGCCCTGGCCTCGCTGAGCTTGACCAATTGCGGCTACAACGCGATCCAGAGCGAGGATGAGCAGATCAAGGCCAATTGGTCCGAGGTCGTGAACCAGTATCAGCGCCGCGCCGATCTCGTGCCCAACCTCGTCAACTCGGTGAAGGGCTTTGCCCAGCAGGAGAAGGACGTGCTGCTCGGCGTCACCAATGCCCGCGCCAAGGTCGGCAGCATCCAGGCGACGCCCGAGGTGCTGAACGATCCCGCCGCGTTCCAGAAATTCCAGGCCGCCCAGGGCGAGCTCTCCAACGCGCTGTCGCGCCTCCTGGTCGTCACCGAGAACTATCCGCAGCTGAAGTCCGATGCCTTGTTCAAGGATTTGATGTCGCAGCTCGAGGGCACCGAGAACCGTATCACGGTCGCGCGCAACCGCTACATCAAGGCGGTGCAGGACTATAACGTCACCATCCGCTCGTTCCCGACCAACCTCACCGCGATGGCGTTCGGCTACAAGGAAAAGCCGAACTTCACGGTCGAGAACGAGAAGGCGATCTCGACCGCGCCCAAGGTGGACTTCAATCCGGCACCGGCGCCGTCGAAATAAGCGCGTTCGGTCCCGATGCGCGTCCCACCCACCACTGTCATTCCCCGCGAAGGCGGGGAATCCAGTACGCCGCGGCCTCTCCGCATCCCGCCGGCGTCTCTGGAATACTGGATCGCCCGGTCCAGCCGCGCGATGACAGCGAGGGTGTGGTGCGCGGTCCTCGCCATCGCACTCCTCCTCACCTTTGCCTTCCCCACCCACGCCGACGTCGCCGTCCCCCAGCTCACCGGCCGCGTCGTCGATCAGACCGGCACGCTCTCAAGCAGCGACATCGCCACGCTCACGCAAAAGCTGCGCGATTTCGAGAACCGCAAGGGCAGCCAGATCGCCGTCCTGATCGTCCCGACCACGCAGCCGGAGACGATCGAGCAATTCTCGATCCGGGTCGCGGAGGCCTGGAAGATCGGTCGCAAGAAGGTCGACGACGGCGCGATCCTCGTCGTCGCCAAGAACGACCGGCATTTGCGCATCGAGGTCGGCTACGGTCTCGAAGGCGTGCTCACCGACGTCACCTCGCGGCGCATCATCGACGAGGATATCACCCCCAAGTTCAGGAGCGGCGATTTCGCCGCGGGCATCAGCGCAGGCGTCGACCGCATGATGCGGGTGATCGACGGCGAGCCGCTGCCGTCACCCTCGCGCAGCGTCAACTTCGCCCACAATCTGGACGACCTCGCGCCGGTGTTCGCGGTGGCGCTGTTCGCCTCGATCGGCGTCGGCGGGTTTTTCCGCGCGATCCTGGGGCGGCTGCTCGGATCATTGGTGACCGGGGGCATCATTGCAGCGGTGACCTGGGTCATCCTCGGCTCCGCTGCTCTCGCCGCGGCCGTCGGCGTGCTCGGCTTCATCATCGGATTTATCGCCGATCTGTTTTCGGCGATCACGCCGGGTACAGGTCGCTCGCGCGGCGGCTCGTGGTCGAGCGGTTCCTCGGGTGGCTGGAGCAGCGGATCTTCCAGCAGCAGCGACAGCGGCGGCTTCAGCGGCGGTGGCGGCAGTTTTGGCGGCGGCGGTGCCTCGGGGAGCTGGTAGGACATGAGCATCAAGCGCATTGCCCGACATCTCGTCCAGCATCATTGGCGGGCGAAGCAGATTTTCCCGCAAGCCGTGCTCGACCGCATCGAGCAGGCGATCCAGCGCGGCGAAGCCACCCATTCCGGCCAGGTCCGCTTCGTCGTCGAAGGGGCGCTCGACGGCCGTCCGCTGTTCCGCAACCAGCCGGCCCGCGCGCGCGCGCTCGACGTGTTCTCGCATCTGCGCATCTGGGACACCGCGCACAACAGCGGCGTCCTGATCTATCTCCTGCTCGCCGACCGCGACGTCGAGATCATCGCCGATCGCGGCATCGATGCGAAGGTTGGCGCGGAAGGTTGGGAGACGATCTGCCGCGCGATGGAGGCCGAGTTCAGGTCGGGCCGGTTCGAACATGGCGTCATCAATGGCATCGAGGCAGTGTCGCGCGAGCTGGCAAGGCATTTCCCGCCGCAAGGGCCGCATGCGAACGAACTGCCGGATGCTCCGGTCGTGATGTGACGGAGTGTGATGTGAGAGGCGGGAGTCACTCCACATCCGTCATTGCGAGCGTAGCGAAGCAATCCAGGCTGCCGCCGCGGAGGAATTCTGGATTGCTTCGCTGCGCTCGCAATGACGCTGGAGGAGCAGCGCGCTCAACGCTCTCCGTCATCCTGAGGGCGCGAGCGTAGCGAGCCTCGAAGGATGAGCGACCCAGCGCCCATTCCGCCTCCGTTCATCTTCCCCCGATTACGAATTGTTTCACGCCCGCCACACCGGTTCCACTTTCCCGGCCCAATTCAGCCCCGGATAACTTCCTAAAATTTCCGTAAGCGGGTCCCGAGGTAAGGATTTCGCAAGCAATGAAAGTTACCAAAAGGTCAACCGAGACTGGAGTATTTGAGCCGTGAGCGAACCCATGCCCGAGCAGGCTGCCCAGGATTCCGGTGCTGTCGACGCCACAGCGCCGGTGGTCCTTGAGGCTGCCGCCGGTATCGACGCCCCCTCGATCGCCCCCGACCACGAAGCACCGCCCAAGCCGGATCCCATCAAGCCGGATCCGGTCAAGGCGGACGCCCCGAAGATTGAGCCGCCGCGGATCGAAGTGCCGAAGGTCGAAGCCAAGACTGAAGTCAAGACTGAGGCCAAGCCCGAGCCGAAGCCCGGCAAGCTGATTGTCATGGCGCCCTCGGATCGTTCGTGGGACCGTGAGGACTTCGCCCCCCATGTGAAGGCGGACGAGCCGCGCGAGGCCGGCAGCAAGCGTCGCCTGTCGGCCATGGCCGCGGTGGTGGCGATTGCCGCCAGCGTCGGCGCGATCAGCGGCGCGCTTGCGACCGCCGGCATGATGCATTTCGCTGCTCCAGCCCAGGCGCCGGTCCAGGTCGCCGACACCAATGCGCTGGATGCCTCCGTCGCGCGGATCGATGCCGACCTCGTCGCACTGAAGGCCAATGTCGAGCAGAGCTCGAAGTCCGGCCTGAGCCAGTTCAACCGCGCCAACGACCGGCTGGACAAGCTCGAAAAGGCGCAGGCCGAGCCGCTGGCCAGGATCGCAAAGCTGTCCGAGACCGTCGACAAGCTCCGCGCCACGCCGCCTGCCGCGCCCGCGCAGGCCGCAGCAGCGATGCCCAAGGAGACCACCGGCTCGATCGCGCCGACCCAGCCCCAGACCCAGGTCGCGACCGCGGCGGCCCCGGCGCCCGCAGCTCCCAAGACCGAAGTCGGACGTCTGCCGACGATCGAAGGTTGGCGGCTGCGCAACGCCAGCAATGGCGGCGCGCTGATCGAGGGCCGCGACGGCCTCTACGAGGTCTATCCCGGCGATCCCATTCCCGGCGTCGGCCGTGTCGATGCGATCCGCCGCCAGGATGGCCGCTGGGTGGTCGTCACCAGCAGGGGGCTGATCACCGGACGCTGAGCGTCCGGTATCCGACTTTCGAAGAGGCGCTTCACCGCGATGTGAGGCGCCTTTTTGCTTGAATAGGCATCCCTGCGCGGTGTTACCTCAGGCATGGGTCGCTTCTTGCGAATTCTCGTTGCTGCCGCCGCATTGCTGGGCGGTGTCGTTCCGCTCTTCGCAGCGGACAGCACTGCGCTGACCCGCGGCACCGCGATCGCCGACCCCGCTCTCCTGCGCAAGCTCGACCAGAGCAATGCGCTGACGATCTCGCGTCTTTTGTCGCCGGAGCGGAATTCCGACGTTCCGCTCACGACCGAGCTGATGTTCGCCTCGCTGCCGCAGCTGAAAGCGATTCTGCCTGCGATCGATGCGGAATTCGACCGCTACATCGCCTGGTACAAGTCGGCCTATCCGGGCGAGACCATCGGCGTCGGCGAGGGGTTCGACGCGCAATTGTTCGATCGGGCCAATCTGAAATCGCGCGAGGCGCGGTTCGTGCTCGCCGGCATCGTCAATCGCATGGACCGTGCCTATGTCTCGCAAGAGTCCTGCGGCGAGATCCGGCTGATCTTTCGTCTCGCGCGGTTCGACGGCGGGCCGGATGGCAGCAAGACCACAACGCGCCTGCCGATGACGTTCAATCTCGTGATGAAGGCGCGCGACGCGCGCCGGACGGATGCGAACGGCAAGCCGGTCAGCTGCGCCGAGATCGCGCGGCGCTGGCTCGACAATGGCGACTGGCAGGGCTTGATCGGCAGCCGCTTCCCGCCTGACGACGCCATGCTCGACCAGATCGAGACCAATATCCAGGTCTCGGTCGCGCCGAAATCGGCGCTGCACGATTTCCGCTCCGACTATCTTCTCAAGGTGTTCAAGTACGACGCCGCCACCAGGACGTTCGAGGAATCGACGCTGGAGAACCAGATCGACCGCGACCGCATTCTCGCCGACGACGCGCTGCGGCGCGACTTCAAGGCCTGGCTGCTCGCGCCCGAGAACTTGCGCGAGTTCGATCGCGGCACGGTGCTGATCCCGGAGAGATTCCTGGCCAAGGCCGCAATGGTGCCGACCCCAGCCGGCCTCGACGCTTCGGCCTTGCAGCCGGAGTTCGGCTTGATGCAGGGGGAGGGCAAAGGCGATCCCGTCTTCACTGACAATGACGTGGTTGGCGCGCTGAAGCAGGCGGCCGCCCGCGGCCTCGACCTGCAGAACGTCCGTTCGGTCGCAGGCTTCCAGCGCCGCCTCAACGACATCACCTGTGCCGGCTGCCACCAGACCCGAGGCATCGGCGGCTTCCATTTCCCGGGCGTCGATTGGCTTGCGGACAAGCCGTCCAATTCCACCATCGTGCCGGCCTCGCCGCATTTCTTCGGCGACCAGCTCCGCCGCCGCGACATCCTGACCGCGTTCGCGGCCGGCAAAACCCCTGATTTCTCACGCGGATTTGCCGATAGGCCGCAGACCCGCGGCAGAAGCGAGCTGGCCGGCAGCGAATATCAGGACGGCTGGGGCGCGCATTGTTCCCTGCAAGATCCGGGATCGGGAACGCCGGACAAGAGTTTTACGTCATGGAACTGTGCTAACGGTCTGACCTGCCAGGCCGCCGCGGCCTCGCGCCGCATCGGCATGTGCTTCATCAAGACGCGTTAGCGCGTGATCCGGACCCGGAGGGCCGCGCCAGCGCAAGTGTGTAGCCGTTTTCGGAAAAGATCACGCGCAAGCTAACAGATCGATTTGGATGACCCATGACGGACACGAGCGAAGCCAACAAGATGCGCAATCGCGAGATTGCGCGGAACGAGGAAGCCAAGCAGGTCATCGGCAGCGCGCGCGTCAGCATCTGGGCGGTCGCGGTGGCCGTCATCGTCGGCGGGATTCTGCTTACGCTCGGATGGCTGTCGTTGAGGTGATCGAAGCCCTCACGTCGCGTAGTTCGTCATCCGCTTGCCGGGTAGCAGCTCGTAGGCCGGCTTCCAGCCCGGCAGCGCGGCCATGCGGCCGAGCCAGGCATGGATGGCCGGATGGCTCGCGGCGAAATCGAAGCCGTGCTCGTCGCTCGGATAATGCAGATAGGCCATCATCGAGATGTCGGCGACCGTCGGCCTTGCGCCGATCGCGAAAGCATTGTGCTGGAGATGACCGTCGAGGATACCGAGAAAGTCCTCGAGCCGCCGGCGAAAATGCTTCAGCACCTGCGGGTCGTTTTTCTCGGTGAAGGCGCGCATGAAGCGGTAGGTCGCCATGTAGCCGGTGAGCTTGTGGTTGTCCCAGAACAGCCAGCGCAAGAGCTCGAACTTCTCGTCCTCCGTCTCGGCGCCAAAGCGGCCGTATTGCTCGGCCAGTTTCAGCAGCAGCGGCGCGGTCTGCGTCATCTTCACGCCGTCGACCTCGAGCACGGGAATCTCGCCCATCTCGTTGACGGCCTTGCGCCACTCCGCCGTGCGCGTGACGCCGCCGGCGAAATCGGTCCAGACCGGCTCGAACGTCTCGCCGCAGAGCGTCAGCATCAGCGCCAGCTTGTAGCTGTTGCCGGATTCGGGGAAGTAGTGCAGGCGGTAGCTGGGCATGGGACCTCGCGGCATCGGTGTGTTGCCGATTGTTATAGCGGGATAGTCCAGCATCGTCATTGCGAGCGCAGCGAAGCAATCCAGCAATGCATCCGCGGAGACACTCTGGATTGCTTCGCTGCGCTCGCAATGACGGGGTTAGAGCGGCGCGCTCCTACCCGACCGCCCCCGACGACCTCAGCTGCTTGATCGCCGCCTCGTCATATCCCGCCCCGCGCAAAATCTCGTCACTGTGCTCGCCGACGGCCGGCGGCTTGCGCGGCTGCACCTTCTTGGCGCCGTCGATCCAGATCGGGCTGTTGATGGTCAGCATGGTGTCGTTCTCGAACGGCACCAGCACCTCGTTGTCGATCATCTGCTTGTCGTTCGGGATGTCGTCCAGAATCGCGACGACGCCGAACACGAGGCCATTGCCGTCGAGGATTTTTCGCCATTCGGCGAGATCCCTGGTGGCGAAGGTTTCGTCCAGGATCTTGATCAGCTCGACCGAGCGGGCGTGCCGGTCGGCTTTGGTGACGAAACGGGGATCATTCATCAGGTCTTCGCGTCCCAGGCATTTGGCCAGCGTCGGAAACTGCTTCTCCTCGCTCAGCAGCGACAGAATCAGCCAGCGGCCGTCCCTGCACTGGTAGTGGTTGGCGACCGCGTTGAGCGCGCGCTCGCGCGGCCGTCTCTCAGCGAATTTGGCGCCGCAGAGCTTGGCCTGCGCCAGCGTGCCCCCGGCCCATACCCCGTTCGCCATCAGATTGGAGGCGACATGCGAGCCCTTGCCGGTCTTCTCGCGCTGATAGAGCGCGGTGACGATCGCGCTGTAGAGCGCCATGGCGCAGGGGTGGTCGCCCATGCCGGCGACCGAGCGGGCCGGGGTCGTGTCGATGTCGGCGCGGACCAGGTCCATCAGGCCGGAGCGCGCCCAATAGGCGTTACTGTCGAAGCCGGGCTTGTTGGCCTCCTCGCCCTTTTCGCCATAGCCGGTGAAGGAGGCGTAGATCAGCCGGTCGTTGAGATGAGCGAGATGGTCATAGGTGATGCCGAGCTTGGCGCGCACCGGCGGCGGCATGTTGGTGATGAAGACGTCGGCTTCTTCCACGAGCTTGTAGAGCACGGCCTGCGCTTCCGGCTTGGACAGGTCGAGCGCGATGCTCTTCTTGTTGCGGGCCTCCAGCAGCCAGGCGTAATTGTGCTCGCCGCCCGGATAGCCCGGAATGTTGGGCAGATTGCGGTAGGGGTCGCCGGCGCCGGGCGGCTCGATCTTGACGACGTCAGCACCGAAATCCGACAGCACGGTCGCGGCCGCGGGCGCTGCGATGAAGCTCGCGCAGTCCAGAACCTTCAGGCCGGCAAAAATGCCCTTCTCCATCGCAGCGTCGCTCCCTCGCTTCAGTCGTTTCCCGCGCGCTGGAATTGGCGCGGGCAGGTAGTGGGAGCATTAGACCGATGTTTTGCCGGGATGCAACGGCGCCTGGCGCAGGGCCTCACTCCTCTCCCGCAAGCAATGCGGCATTGCCGCCGGCAGCCGCGGTGTTGATCGTCACGGTCTGCTCGGTGGCGAAGCGCGCGAGGTAGTGCGGGCCGCCGGCCTTGGGGCCGGTTCCGGACAGGCCGCTGCCGCCGAACGGCTGCACGCCCACCACGGCGCCGATCATGTTGCGGTTGACGTAGATGTTGCCGACCTGGACGCGGTCGATGATGGCCTCGATCGTATCGTCGATGCGGGAATGGATGCCGAGCGTGAGCCCGTAGCCGGTGCGCGCGATCGCTTGCAACACACGCTCGAGGTTTTCCGCGCGGTAGCGAACGACATGCAGGATCGGGCCGAACACCTCCTCGGTGAGCTGACCAGCCTCCTTGAGCTCGAAGATATGCGGCGCGACGAAGCAGCCATCCGGCGCGTGGCCTGCAAAGTGCAGCCGCGCCTCGCGCTTCGTCCGCGCGACATGCGCATCGAGGCGTTGCTTGGCCTCGTCATCGATCACTGGACCGACGTGAGTCGCAGCATCTGCGGGATCTCCAATCCTGAGTTCGCGCGCGGCGCCCGCGATCATCTCGATCATGCGGTCGGCGACATCCTCTTGCACGAACAGGAGTCGCAGCGCCGAGCAGCGCTGGCCGGCGGAGCGGAACGCGGAAGTGACGACATCATCGGCCACCTGCTCGGGCAGCGCGGTGGCATCCGCGATCATGGCGTTGATGCCGCCGGTCTCTGCGATCAGCGGCACGATCGGCCCGTCCTTAGCCGCGAGCGTTCGGTTGATGCCGCGGGCAACCTCGGTCGAGCCGGTGAAGACGATTCCGGCGACATCAGGATGCGCGGTGAGGACGGCGCCGATACGGCCATCGCCGGTGACGAGATGCAGCGCGCTTCTGGGGATGCCGGCCTGGTGCAGCAAGGCGACGGCCTCGCGCGCGATGCGCGGCGTCTGCTCGGCGGGTTTTGCAACCACGCTGTTGCCGGCCATCAGCGCCGCGGTCACCTGGCCCAGGAAGATCGCCAGCGGAAAATTCCACGGCGAGATTGCGACGAACACGCCACGGCCGCGAAGGCTAAGCGCGTTGCTCTCGCCGGTCGGGCCCGGCATGGCCGCATCAACGCCGAACAGCTTTCGGCCCTGCGCGGCGTAATAGCGGCAGAAGTCGGCGGCCTCGCGCAGCTCGGACAGCGCGTCGTCGAGCGTTTTGCCGCCCTCGGCTTGCAGCAGCGCGATGAAACGGGCGCGGCGGCTTTCCAGGAGATGCGCGGCCTGCTCCAGCGCCGCCGCGCGTGAGCCCGCCGGCGTCCGGCTCCAGCCGGCAAAGCCGGCGCGCGCAGCCGTCACCGCCGCATTGGCTTGATCCGGTGTTGCGTCAGCGACAGGCTTGAGATCGACCACCTCGGCCCTGACATCGGCCAGCAGCTGGTCCAGTGCGGCGCGCTCACCGAATTCGACGCCGCGCGAATTGCGCCGCTCCGGCGCGAACAGATCTGCCGGCAACGGTATGTTGGCATGAGGTGCCTGTTGCGGCCGGCCAATGGCATCCGCCGGGCGCTGCAGCAGCGCCGAAACCGGCACGCGATAATCGGCCGCCTGCGCCACGAAGGACGAGTTGGCGCCGTTTTCCAACAGCCGTCGCACCAGATAGGCGAGCAGATCGCGATGGCTGCCGACCGGCGCATAGGTGCGGTAGGCGATGTCAGGATGATCCTTGGCGAGTTGCTCGTACAGCGCTTCGCCCATGCCGTGCAGGCGCTGGAACTCGAAACCGCCGCCATCTTGCGCGAGCTCGAGCACGATTGCGACCGTCAGCGCGTTGTGGGTGGCGAATTGCGGGAAGATGCGCGGCCGCAAGGCGAGAAGCTTCGTCGCGCAGGCGATGAAGTTCAGATCGGTCATCGCCTTGCGCGTGAACACGGGATAGCCGTCAAGCCCGCGCTCCTGCGCGCGCTTGATCTCGGTGTCCCAATAGGCGCCCTTGACGAGGCGCACCATCAGCTTGCGGTCATGCGCGCGGGCGAGTTCATCGACATAGTCGATCACGGCGCTGGCGCGCTTCTGATAGGCCTGGATCGCCAGGCCAAATCCGTGCCAGCCGGCAAGTGACGCATCGGCGAGCGTCGCCGCGATCACGTCGAGCGACAGCTCCAGCCGGTCGGCCTCCTCGGCATCGACGGTGAAGTTCAAATCGTAGGTCTTGGCGCGCTGCGCGAGATCCAGCAGTTGCGGCACCAATTCGCGCATCACGCGGTCGCGGCTGATCGCCTCGAAGCGCGGATGCAGCGCCGAGAGCTTGACGGAGATGCCGGGCCGGTCGGGCAGGGCATGGTTGCCCGCCGCCTTGCCGATCGTCTCAATCGCGCTGGCATAGGCGTCGAAATAGCGTTTGGCGTCAGCGGCCGTGCGCGCACCTTCGCCGAGCATGTCGAAGGAATAGCGCGGCTTCTGGCCGGAGCGCGGCCGGCCCCGCGCCAGCGCCTGCTCGATGGTCTCGCCGAGCACGAAATGATTGCCCATCAGCCGCATCGCCTGGCGCGTCGCGGTGCGCACCGCCGGTGCGCCGAGCCGCTTCACCAGCCGGCCAATGGTGCCGTCGGGCGTCTCCCCCGGCTGGATCACCCGGGCGGACAGGCCGAGTGCCCAGGCCGAGGCGTTGACCAGGAACGCCGTGGACTTGGTCTCGTGATGGATGAAATCGCCTTCGCCCAGCTTGTCCTCGATGAACTGGTCGGCGGTGCGCGCATCAGGCACGCGCAGCAGCGCTTCCGCCAGCACCATCAGCGCCAGCCCCTCCTTGGTCGAGAGCGCGAACTCCCGCAGCATGTCCTCGACCCCGCCGAGCCGGTCGTCGCGCTTGCGGATGGCCTCGATCAGCCGCGTCGCGGTGCGGTCGATCCGGGCCTCCTGCGGCGGGGCCAGATGCGAGGCCGGCAGAAGCTTTGCGGCGATCTCGACGTCATCGGGGGCGTAAGGCGCTAAGAAGGGCGGCGGGATGTTCGGCATGGCGTGTCCTGTGGCTGACATCCAGGATAAGGCCCGCGTGACCGCAGTTCGATAGACAATCTAGCTGGTTTGCCTTAGAAAATGAAGATAGGAAACAGATTGGCCTCATAAAGTATGGAATTGGACCGAACCGACCGGAAAATCCTCTCGATTTTGCAGGAGGATGGGCGCATCGCCAATGTCGAGCTCGCCGAGCGCATCGGGCTGTCGCCGACCTCGATCGGCGAGCGGCTGAAGCGCCTGCAGCGCGAGGGCTTTGTCGAAGGCTATGGCGCGCGGCTCAATCCGCACCGGCTCGGCCTTGGGCTCCTGGTGTTCGTCGAGGTGCTGCTCGACAAGACCACGCCCGACAATTTCGAGCGGTTCGCACGGGCCGTGAGGCTCGCCCCTGAAGTGCTGGAGTGTCACATGGTTGCCGGCGGCTTCGACTATCTTGTGAAGGCGCGGCTTGCCGACATGACCGCCTATCGACGCTTTCTCGGCGAGACCCTGCTGTCGATGCCGGGCGTGCGCGAGACGCGGACCTATGCGGTGATGGAGGAGATCAAGCGCGACGCACCGCTGCCGGTGGGTTAGCGAAGTGCAGTCGCGATTGTCATTGCTGTGGTTCGATAAGCGGTCTTCGCAGGAAAAATAGCTATCCTTGTGCAATCGCAACGCCTGTCGTCGAATGCACCGGCCGTCTTCTTAAATTTTTTTGGCCCGCTCCCGGACAAATCCGGGAGGCAGCAAAGGCTGGCGCGGGCTTATACTTTGAGGTTCTCCGCGGAGGTCTTGCCCCGGTTTGCGATCTCTTCGTATTCCACCGTCTGTCCCTCGTTGAGGGTCGACAGACCGGCCTTCTGCACTGCCGAGATATGCACGAACACATCCTTGCCACCCGACGCAGGCTGGATAAATCCATAACCCTTCGTCGGGTTGAACCACTTGACCGTACCTTTAGCCATCACGACTTCTCCGCGGGTCTTCCTCCGAGATCTCGAACCGCCAGTCCCCGCCAACCGGCCGGTTCGGTCCTAACAGGATACGCGGAATGTGGCAGGCTTGGTAGCTCAAACCACATCGCCATTTCGCCGAATTCCGCTCAACTTCGCGGCGTTTTTGCCGCTTTTGCCCGTTTCGCGGTCAAATGGCCGGCACGCGTGCCGGCGTCCGTCAATACGTCGCAGCCAGATAATCGACGATCTTGCCGACATCGGCATCGTCGATCGGTGCGCCATAGACCTTGATCATCTTGGTCACCGCGGCCTGCCAGAAGGCCCTCTTGTCCTTCATCGGCGGCTGCGTGGCGACGTAGTCGGACGAATGGCAGGCGCCGCAATTGCCCTGCACGACCTCGAGATTGGGTCCGGGCTTGAAGGCGGCGACCTCGTCGGGGGTCTTGTAATTGACCGGCGCTGCAAGTGACGAGCCCATCAATGCGGCGGCGGCGAGCGTGATGGCGAGGAGAACGGTGCGCTGCATGATCAGTCTCCTTCAGGCCACGCTGACGCGGACGGTTTCGACGACGTTGCGCAAATAGCCCGCCGGGTTCCAGCGCGGCGTGTCCGGCTGGGTCTCGCCGCCATTGCCGGTGGCGCGGACCTTGAGCTCGTGGCTGCCGGCCGCGAGCTTCACCGGCAGCTTCCATTCGCGGAAGGCGTACTTGCCGAGATCCTTGCCGAGCTTGGCGCTGACCCAGGTCTTGCCGGCGTCGGTGGAGACCTCGACCGCCTTGATGCCCTTGCCGCCATCGAAAGCGATGCCGCGCAGGGTCACCGCTCCCGCCTTCAGCTTGGCACCGTCGGGGATGCTGGTGATGAAGGAGCGGATGGTGAAGCGGTTGATCGGGATGGTCGCCTTCGGCGCAGTGCCCGGCTCGACCGCGTTGTTCGGCGTGTCGGGGATGCGATAGGCCGACTTCATCCAGAAGCCGTCATAGACGTTGTCGATGACGGTGATCTCGTTGAGGTGCTTGACCCAGTAGGTGCCGTAATAGCCGGGCACGATCAGGCGCAGCGGGAAGCCGTTGAGGAACGGCAGGTCCTCGCCGTTCATGCCATAGGCCAGCATCACCTCGCCGTCGCTGGCGTGATCGATGTCGAGTGCCTTGACGAAATCCGGCGTCTTGTCGTTGACCGGCCCGTCCATGCCGTTGAACGTCACCTGCTTGGCGCCGGCCTGCACGCCCGCCGTCTCGAGCACCACCTTCAGCGGCACGCCGCGCCAGCGCGCACAGCCCATCGCGCCGTTGGCGAGCTGGCCGCCGGCCACGCGCGGCTCGAAGAAACCGCGGCTGTTACCGGAGCATTGGTTGACGGCGACGAGCTCTGTCGCCTTCATCTTCCGGATGTCTTTCAGCGACAGTTTCAGCGGCTTGTCGACCTTGCCCTTGACCTCCAGCGTGAACTTGTCGGGGTCGAGATCGTAGGGCAGGTCGGAGAGGTGATAGCGCACGAAGAATGCGTTGTTCGGCGTGATCGGGCCGTCGTTGAACACCGCAAACGGCGTCTCGAGCTGCGGCGGCCGGCTGGTCAGGCCGATCATCGGCCGCTTCTGCGGATACTTCACCAGCGGTCGTTCGCCGTTGGCGAAGGGCAGGGTCACGGTGTCGAGGGCCAGCGCCCTGGTGGCGTCCAATCCTGCCGCCAGCGCGGCGAGGCCCGCACCTTTGAGCAGGTCGCGTCGATCGAACATGTGGTCTCCTCCCGGAGCTTTTCTTCTGACCGCGGTCATCACCGCGAGACCCGCGCTCATCTGTCGCCTCGATTTGGATGATGTCAATTCGTGCTTTCGCAGCAAGCCCATGCCGCTGCGTTGCAGCAGGCCGGTGTTGCGCTTGTAGGAGATTGAGCCGAGCTGCTGTAGCGCAGGCGGGAGAGGGAGCGCACCTCGCGCTTGGCTTGCGCCTTAAGCCGCCACGCGCTCGCTGCGATCGACCAGCCCCGCCAGCTCCCTCGCATTCGCCACCACGCGCACCGCGAGCACCTCGTCGCGGCCGCGGATGGCGACCTCCTGCTGCGGCAGGGCGTCCTCGGCAATATCAGCGGTGCGGCGGATTTCTTCCGAAACGATCGCCTCGCAGGCCAGCGTCTTGGTCATGTCCTGCAGGCGGGCCGCGACGTTGACGGCATCGCCGAGCGCGGTGAAGACGATGTGATCGCGATAGCCGATGTCGCCGATGATGACCTCGCCGCCGTGGATGCCGATGCCGAAGCGGATCGGCTGGCGCAGATCGTGGCTCAGGAGGTCGTTGAGCGCGTCGATATGCGTGGCGATCCCGGCTGCGGCCTTGAGCGCCTGCCGGCACGCGGTTTGCGGGTCGGCCGCGAGGCCGAACAGGGCCAGCATGCCGTCGCCGACGAACTGGTTCGGCTGGCCGCCGTTCTCGATGACCGCCTGCGACACCGCGCCGAGGAAGCGGTTGACGATGAAGACCGTGTCGAACGGCAGCCGCTTCTCGGCCAGCTGCGTCGAGCCGCGCATGTCCACGAACAGGCTGACGAGATAGCGCTCCTGGCCGATGCTGGCGGATGTCGAGGCCTGCCCGTCCGCTCCATGCGTGTGAGGCGTGAAGAGCTGGAAGAAGGAAAGGTCGGAGGTCGGGCGCAGCTGACAGGCCAGCCGGATCGAGGGATCGGCGGTGCCGACGCGGGTGAGCACGAAGGCCTCGCGCTGCGACGGTGTGGGAAGGGTGTCATGATCGCCGATGATGCGGATGCGGCAGGTCGAGCAGCGGGCGCGGCCGCCGCAGACGCTGGCATGCGGCACGTTGTGGCGCAGGCTCGCTTCCAGCACGGACAGGCCCTTGGGGACGCGCACCGTCTTGCCGTTGCCGTAGGACAGCGCGATCATGCCGCCGCGACGTTCGCGCAAGGCGCGCGCGCCGCGCGCCACGAGCACCAGTCCAAGCAGTCCGAAATAGCCGATGGTGAGACCGCCCGCGATGCGGTCGAGCGTGTTGCCTTCCGCAGCCGTTCCGACCTGGCGGCGGGTGAGATTGTGCGTACGCCATTCGCCGTCGTCACTGTCGGCGGCAACGCTGCGGCCGCCCTGGTAGACGCCGAGCAGCGACAGCGTCGGGATCAGCACGGCGGCCGCGAGCAGATAGGGCGCCGCGCGCGTGAAGAACGGCTTCAGCCGAAGCCAGAAATAGATGCCGATGCAGCCGTGCACCCAGGCAATGAGAAGCAGGATCGTCATCTGCCAGAGTCGGCCCGGCGCCGCGACGAAGAATAGATAGAGCTCCTGCGGATAGAGCTTCTCGTGTCCGTACAGCGTCTGTCCGAGCCGCACGCCGATGACGTGGCCCATGACGAGCACGGGGATGCTCAAGCCGAGCACGAGCTGGAGTGGCTCGATCGTCCGCCAGCGGAACTGGCGGCGCTGATATAGTGCGTAGAGGCCGAGCCCCATATGGGTGAGTGCGGCCGTGTAGAACACGATCGCGACCGGGAGGAACTGCCAGAACAGCGTGTGGTAGTAGACCCCGGTCTCCATAGCATCGACCGAGATGTTGCCGAGCGCATGGTTGAGGAAATGACTGACCACATAGGCGAACAGGATGATGCCGCAGACGAGCCGCACCTGCCGCACGCCGGTGGCGCGGACGACGGACATCTGTCTGGGAGCGGTGGCCATGATTCGATTGTATCAGTTCATGGAGGAGAACAGCCAGCGTAGCCTTTAATTCCCGGTGTGGACAGGTTGTAAGGTCACATGCGCGGCAAAGGTTACCAAACCGTAGGGTGGGCAAAGGCGCGCGCCGGCGCGCCGTGCCCACGATCTCTATCCTCAATAACCGTGGGCACGCTTCGCTTTGCCCACCCTACGGCCCCTGTGGTTATGGGTCACGGGTCTGCGCTGACGCTTGCCCGGGCCACAGCGGTATCTGCGGCACGCTCCCCACATTGACTCCCCCTCCCAAGTCGGGGAAAAGCGCGACCGTGACGATCGCTCCCGACATCTCTGCGAAGCCAGACGGCGCCGAACGCCGTCTCATCCTGATTGCTGCAGCGATCATCGCCGCGATGACGCTGCTCCGCATCGTCTACGCCTCCGTCATCGAGCTGCGCACCGACGAAGCCTATTACTGGACCTGGTCCAAGGAGGCTGCGCTCAGCTTTCTCGATCATCCCCCCGGCATCGCCTGGCTGATCCGCTTCGGAACCGCGATCTTCGGCGACACCAATCTCGGCGCTCGCTTCGGTGGCATCGTCGCGATGCTGGTGACGCAGCTGCTGCTCGCCGACATCGTCCGCCGCCTCACCCATGATGCGCGCGCGATCGTGTTCGCGGTGCTGATGCCGGAAGCCGCGCTTTACTACGGCCTTCTGATGGCCAAGGTCGCGCCTGATGTCGCCATGATCCCGTTCGCGGTCGCGATGATGTGGTCGCTGGTGCGGCTGGCGCAAAGCGGCGACGGACGCTGGTGGCTGGCGGCGGGCCTGTTCGCGGGCCTCGCGATGCTCTCGAAATTCACCGTGATCATGTTCGCGCCGGCGGTTGCCGCTTTTCTGCTGGTGCCGGATTGGCGCTGGCGCTGGCTGCGCAGTCCTTACCCTTATCTCGCCGTCCTGGTCGCGATCGCCGTGTTCTCGCCGGTGCTGATCTGGAACGCGCAGCACGACTGGGCCTCGTTCCGCTTCCAGGGCGTGCGCGCGACCGCCAATTACGGCCTCTCGCTGCGTACGATCGGCGATTACATCGGCCTGCAATTCGGCCTGGTCGGCTTCGTCATGCTGCCGGTGGTGTTGACGGGCCTGGTGCTGACGGCATGGCGCGGCTATCGCACGCGCGAGCCGGTCGCGATCCTCTTGTCGACCGCGGTGCTGGTGCCGTTCGCCTACTTCTTCTTCAAGTCGCTGACGCTTCGCGTCGGCGACACCTGGCCGATGTTCATGTGGCCGGTCGGTTTTGCCGCCACCGCGGTCAATCTCGTCACGATGAGGAAAGAGGGATGGTCCGCCCGGATGCTGGAATCCTCGCTGTTCTGGGTCAGGACAGCGATCGTCTCAGGTATCGGCTTCACCATCATCGTGTTCCTCTACTACGTCGCCGCGCCCTGGAATCTGCTCGGCAAGCTCGACCCGATCGGTGCCGAAGCCGGCTACGAGCAGGTGGCCGCGCGCGCGCAAGCTGCGCTCGATGAAACCGGCGCGACCTGGATCGCGACCACGGACTACCGCACCTACGCCATGATGCGCTGGCTGTTCCGTGGCCGCGTGCCCGTGATCGAGATCAACGAGCGCGGCCGCTTCCAGGATTTCCGCGATCCCGGCATGGACAAGATCAAGGGTCACGCCGGAATCTATGTCGGGCGCGAGCCGGATAACCGCGCGCCGGTGTGGGAGTCGATCCCGGCCAGGCGCGAGCAGCTCGGCCAGGTCGAACGCCGTTGGCGCGGCGTCCTGACGGACACCTATGCGATCGAGAAAATCTCAGGCTGGACGCCGGAGCTGTCGCCGCCGAAGGACTCGCCGTTGTTTTGGTGGCGCGTGCTGGCGGGGGAATTCGAAGCCCGTTCGCGCGCATAGGGCGCTTTCTCTTACCCTCCCCTGGAGGGGGAGGGTCGATCGCGCGCAGCGCGAGCGGGGTGGGGTGATCTCTCCACACGGGGTACTGCCGGATGTGGAGGCACCGTCACCCCACCCCGTCTCGCATCGCTGGCGCGCTGCGAGCCGACCCTCCCCCTCCAGGGGAGGGTAAGAAAGAGAGCCGCTACTCCTCGCCGTCCTTCTTCCGCAGCAGATCGGTCGCCAGATCCGACAGCTTCGGCGGCGGCAGGGCCGCGAAGGGCAGCGGCCGCGTGACATCGATCGCGGCCAATCCCAGCCGCGCCGTCAGCAATCCGTTCAGCACGCCTTCGCCGAGCCGCTGCGACAGCTTCGCCGCGATGCCGTGGCCGAGCATCTGCTGCACCAGGCTGTCGCTCGCGGCCATGCCGCCGGTGATGGCGAGATGGGTTATGACGTGGCGGAGCAGGCGGATCATGCCGAGCGCGCCGGGACGGCCGCCATAGAGATAAGCGAGCTGGCGGATCAGGCGCAGCGCCGCCACGAACACGAACAGCACGTCGATTGCGGCGCGCGGCGAGACCGCGGTGACGATCGAGACCTTTTGCGCCGCTGAGGACACCAGCCGCCGCGCTTCCGCGTCCAGCGGCGACATCAGCTCGCGCTCGGCGAGGCGGATCATGTCGGCGCCGTCGATGATCTCGCCGGCATGGCTCTCCAGCGTCGCGCGGGCCCGCGCCAGCTGCGGGTTCTGGTGCGCGATCTTGAGCAGGTCCTGCACGATGACCCGGCTCTCCTTTCGATCGTCGCTGGCCAGCACGGCCGCAGCGCGCTGATGCAGCTTCTCGATGGTCGCAAGCCGCGCCAGCCCGAACGCCTCGCGCCCGATCACCACCGCGAGCGCCAGCGCGGTGACGCAGGCGAAGGCAAGACCGACGAAGCCGAGCGTTTCGTTGCGCGCGAACAGATCCTCGATCAGATGGACTACGCCGAGCCCGGTGCCGAG
This sequence comes from Bradyrhizobium sp. WBAH42, assembly GCF_024585265.1. Classification (NCBI taxonomy): domain Bacteria; kingdom Pseudomonadati; phylum Pseudomonadota; class Alphaproteobacteria; order Hyphomicrobiales; family Nitrobacteraceae; genus Bradyrhizobium; species Bradyrhizobium sp. WBAH42. The sequence goes on along the minus strand of NZ_CP036533.1, from coordinate 154,936 downwards.
CAGCGTCAATCCCGCGAGCCCCGACCAGAACAGCGTGCCCCAGGGAAAACCGCGCCGCGCCGGGAGTGCGGCTTGCACCGGCACCGGCAGCATCGCGGGATCCGGCTCCGGCGTGATCTGGATCGTCGCGCGGGCGAGGCGGCTGGTCTCGTCGGCCTCGGTGACGACGACGCCGGGATCGTCCAGACGGAACGTCGCCGGCCGCCGTGGCTTCGATCGGTCGGTCATGACAGCTTGTCTCCGATCAGGAACTGCAAGGCACGGTCGAGGCGGATGTGTGGCAGCGTCGGCTCGTCGGCCCCCTCGCGTTCGAGCCTCGGCGGCCGGAAGCGCAGGAAGCGGAAATCGCTGTTCCCCGCCGCCTCCCTCGCGAGCCCGCGGAACGCATCCGTGCCGTTGAACAGCGGTTCGGGATCGACGGGCAGATCGCCCGGAAAGGTCGCAACCTCGGTGTTGCCGTCGAAGAACTCGCCACCGGCGCTTTCGCCTGCGGCCGGTGTTCCCAGGATCGACGGCAACTTGTCGCGGCCCCGCGCCACCTGCGCTTCGCGCGTGGCGCGCACGGCGGCGAGCGCGACGACGTCGATCGCTGCGCCGGTGTTCTCCGCGCGTGCGACCGCGCGCGAGACGGCGCGGCGCAGCACCGCCTCGAGCCGGTCGTGGCTGGAATGATGCAGATGATCCGCCTTGGTGGCCGCGAACAGGATGCGGTCGATGCGTGGCCGGAACAGGCTGGAGAGGATCGTGCTGCGGCCGATGTTGAAGCAGTCGAGAATGCCTGATAGCGCGGCTTCGAGATCGTGCAGCGCCTCGGGGCCGGAGTTGAACGCGGAGAGCGCATCGGCCAGCACGATCTGGCGGTCGAGCCGCGCGAAATGATCGCGGAAGAACGGCCGCACCACGACGTCCTTGTAGGCCTCGAAGCGCCGCACCATCATCGCCCACAGCGATCCCTCGCCCGCCTCTCCGCCAGCGGGCAAATCCAGCGGCGCAAAGGTCAGCGCCGGCGTATCGGCGAGATTGCCGGGCATCAGGAAGCGGCCGGGCGGCAACAGGCTCATCGCAAAGCGCTCGTCGCGGCAGGCGCGCAAATAATCGGTGAAGAGCTTGGCGGCCGTCAGCGTCGCCTGCTCGTCCTCGCGCGCCTCGGGCTTGAGCGTTGCGAGATGGGTGTGCCACTCGGCCGCGAGATGCGCGCGCGGCGCCTCGCGCGACAGGGCCAGGCTCTCCGCCGACCATTGCTCGTAGCTCTTGTGGAGCAGCGGCAGGTCCAGCAGCCATTCGCCGGGATAGTCGACGATGTCGAGCGTCAGCGTGCGATCGGCGCCGTTCGGGCGCTGGTAGTCGATCACGAGCCTGAGCTCGCTGATGTCCACGGTCGAGTTCGGCCAGCGCCGTTCCTCGATCAGGGCGCGCAGATGGCTTTCATAGGCAAAGCGCGGCACGGCATCATCCGGTTGCGGCGCCAGGTGCGCTCGCGCGATCCGGCCCGAGGCATAGGCCTCGAACACCGGAAACCGGCCGCCGCGCGTCAGCCCGTGGATCAACGCGGTGATGAATACGGTCTTACCGGCGCGCGACAGGCCGGTGACACCAAGCCGCACCGTCGGGTTGAAGAAGTGCTCGCCATAGTCGATCAGCGCCCGGGCCGACAGCCGCGCCTCCTCGACCATATCCTGGAAACTGAATGCCATATGAACGTGGGGGATCTCGGGCGAGGGATACGCAAATTGGACTAGTCACAAAAGTGGCAATTGCCTGAGGAAATTCAAGCTTTCATACTTCCACCGCCTTTGTCGGCAAATCAGCCGTTTGAACGATGCGCCGATCCCGAGAGACCCATCCAAGAGGGCATTGCCACGCTTTGCGGATTGCCATGACCGTCTTCCAAATGAAACAGTTCGCGTCCAATTCCGTCCACGCCGCAGCCGACGCGATCGGCTGGGATTACGATCGCGCCGAGCTGATCGCCGACGGCATCGTCCACGCGATCGGTGTTCTCTCAGGCCTCATCGCCGCAACCGTGCTGGTGGTGCTGACGGCGGTCTATGCCGACTCCACCGACATCGTCGGCGTCTCGATCTATGTCGCCGGCCTGCTCTCGATGCTGGTGCTGTCGGCGACCTATAATCTCTGGCCGGTCTCGCCGGCCAAATGGCTGCTGCGCCGCTTCGACCATTCCGCGATCTATCTCTTGATCGCCGCGACCTACACACCGTTCATCCTGGAGCTGAAGGACAGCGTGTTCGCGCTGGTACTGCTCGCCGGCGTCTGGTGCGTGGCAATTCTTGGCATCGTGCTGAAGCTGCTCTATCCCGGCCGGTTCGACCGCGTCTCGGTCGGCATCTATCTCGCGATGGGCTGGAGCGGCATGATGCTCTACGATTCCGTGGTCAGGGCGTTGCCCACGCTGGCGCTGGGCTTCATCCTTGCCGGCGGCTTGCTCTACAGCTTTGGCGTGATCTTCCACGCCTGGCGGCGGCTGCGCTTCCAGAATGCGATCTGGCACGGCTTTGTCTTGGCCGGCGCGGCATGCCATTATACCGCGGTGCTCGACCTCGTGTTGAGCTGACCCGCGACGCGGAATAAGCGGCGCGTTAAAAAAGCGACACAAGACAGAGGAGACGTCGCATGCAGGTGACCGGCAAGGTCGTGGTCGTCACGGGCGGCGCAAACGGCATCGGCAAGGCGCTGTGCGAGGCCTTTCACAATGCGGGTGCGGCCAAGGTCGTGGTCGCGGACATGGACGCCGCCAATGCGAGAGCGGTCGCCGCCATGGTCGATGGCGCCGCCTTCAAATGCGACGTCGCGCAGGAAAAGGACATCGTCCACGTCATCGAGGAGACCGAGCGGCAGTTCGGGCCGATCGCGCTGTTCTGCTCCAATGCCGGCATCGGCGGCGGCTTCGATCCGATGTCGGAGAATGCCGGTGGCGCGTCCGACGAGCCGTGGCAGCGCAGCTGGGCGATCCACGTCATGGCGCATGTCTATGCGGCGCGGCATCTCGTCCCCCGCATGAGGGCGCGCGGCGGCGGCTATTTCCTCAACACAATCTCGGCCGCGGGCCTGTTGTCGCAGGTGGGCAGTCCGGCCTATTCGACGACGAAGCACGCCGCGGTCGGTTTTGCCGAGAACCTCGCGATCTCGCACAAGGCCCACAACATCAAGGTCTCGATCCTGTGTCCGCAGGGTGTCGACACCAACATGCTGCGCTCGATCCCCAAGGGCCCGCAATCCGGCGACGGCGACCTGACGCCCGAGCAGGTGGCGAAAGACGTGCTCGCCGGCCTCGAGCAGGAAACATTCCTGATCCTGCCGCACCCGCAAGTGCTCGGCTACATGCGCAAGAAGACCGAGAACTACGACCGCTGGATCGGCGGCATGGCCAAGATCCAGGCCAAGATGCGGGACGAGTTCCGGAAGTAGACGCCGCGATTGATGCTGTCATGCCCCGCCTAGTGCGCAATTGCGCACGGGGGGCGGGGCATCCAGTACGCCGCGGCGTGTCGGCTCAACACAACCGTCTCGGCGTACTAGATCGCCCGGTCAAGCCGGGCGATGACACCGATAGTGTGGCTACACCGCCGCTTCCTCCACCCGGCTCTGTCTGAGCGCCTGCGCATAGAGCATCATGCCCTCGCGCACCGTGCGCTGCTCGGCCGGCGTCAGCGCCGCCAGCGCGCCGCGCACCTGCTGGCGGCCGAACGCATGCAGTGCCTCCAGCGTGCGCCGGCCCTTTGCCGTCAGCGACAGCCGCTTGCTGCGCGCATCCGCCTCGTCCGGAATCTCCTTGAGCTCGCCGCTATCGATCAGCTTGCGCACCAGGCGGCTGACGCTGGATTTCTCCAGCCGCAGGAAATCGCCGAGCTCGCCCGACGTCATCGGACCGCGGATGCCGATCTCCAGGATCGTGTGCACAGCGGAGGGCGGATAGCCCGAGGCCGCCACCGTGGCGTCCATGAAGCCGAGCTCGCGCACCATCAGGCGCGAGGCGGCGCGGATGTCGTCGATCAGCGAAAGTTCGGCCATGGCTTGACTCGGCGCATATAGTTGTATCATACAACTATATGCGCGCAACGGCGCGCGCAAGTGTTTTGGAGTGGACCATGAGCGGAGCTTTGCCGGCAGGTCATCGGATGAGCGGCAAGGTCTGCTTGGTCACGGGCGGCGGCAGCGGCATCGGGCGCGCCACGGTGCTGCGGATGGCATCCGAAGGGGCGGAGGCGGTCATCGTCGCCGGCCGGCGCGAGGCCGAGATCGGGGCCACCGCCGCCGCGTGCCGCGAGCTCGGCACCGAGGCGATCGCGCTCAAGACCGACATCACGAAGGACGACGAGGTCGCGCGTCTCGTCCGCACAGCCGTCGAGCGCTGCGGCCGGCTCGACGTCGCCTTCAACAATGCCGGCTTCCAGGAGCGCCGGGCGCCGCTGGAGGAACAGGGCACGGAGATCTACGACAGCGTGTTCGACACCAATGTTCGCGCGCTGTTCCTGTGCCTGCGCCATCAATTGCCGGCGATGCTGGCGAAAGGCCGCGGCAGCATCGTCGTCAACGCCTCCGTCAGCGGCGTGCGCAACCCCAATCCCGGCTTCTCGCTCTATTCGGCCTCCAAGGCTGCCGCGATCTCGCTGACGCGCTCGGCGGCGATGGAGAACGCGCCGCGCGGCATCCGCATCAACGCCGTCGCGCCCGGCCGCGTCGTCACCGACATGATGCTGCGCGCCGGCGTCGGCGATGTTGCGACGGTCAGCGCCGGCCTGCCGTTGCGGCGGATGGGCAGCCCGGAGGAAGTGGCCGAGGCCGTGGTGTGGCTGTCGTCGGATGCGTCGTCCTATGTCGTCGGCCACGTGCTCGCCGCGGATGGAGGATTTCTGGCGTCGTGATGCCGTAGCCGGGATGACCGCGCGTCAGTGTTTCTGCCCGTACAGCACCGGTACCGCGGAATCCACGACGACCTCCACGAGGCACGTCCCCTCGTGCGCCATCCCGCGCTTCAGCGCTTCGCCCAGCTCCGCCGCCTTCGTCACCCGCATCGCATGGCAGCCCATGCCCTCGGCAAGCCGGACGAAATCGATCCCCGGCAGCTCCAGCCCCGGCACGTTCCGCACCTGCATCACCTGGCTGAACGAGCGCATCGCGCCGTAGCCGGAATTGTTGATGACGACGACGGTGAGCGGCAGCTTGCGCTGCGCCGCGGTCCACAGCGCCTGGATCGAATACATCGCCGAGCCGTCGCCGATCAGGCACGCCGTGCGCTGCGTCGGCTTGCCCAGCGCCATGCCGACCGCGGCGGGCAGCGAATAGCCGAGGCCGCCGCTCGACATGGTGTAGAAACTGTCCTGGCCGCGCATCGGCATGAACTTCTGCATCGCCGGCCGGTGCGAGGGCACTTCCTCGACCAGCGATGCGCCGTCGGGCATCGCCTGCGACAGCGAATGCAGCAGGAATTCGACCGGCAGCGGATCGGCGGCCTGCGGCGCCGGCGGCAGCGTGCGGCCTTTTGGCGCCGGGCGCTTGCTCTCGGGCAGCAGGTCGAGCAGCAGGCTCAGCGCTGGCTTCATCGTGGCGATGACGCTGGTGCCGACCGGTGTCACCGCGGCAGCATCCGCATCATCCGTGATCTGGAAGATGCTCGCGCCGCCGTCGAAGATCGCGGCGTGGCCTTCGACATGGAAGGTGAACACCGGCGCGCCGATGACGACGACGAGATCGTGCTCGCGCAGCGCATCGGACAGCTGCGCCGGCGAGGCATGCAGAAAGCCCGCAAATTGCGGATGCCGCTCGGGGAAGGAGCAGCGGGCCGAGAACGGACTGACCCAAACGCTCGCCTTGGCCTTCTCGGCCACGCGCACCATCAACTCGACCGCGCCGGCGCGATCGACGCCCGGGCCGACGACGAGGGCAGGGTGCTTTGCCGAGCCGAGCGCTGCCACCAGCGCCTTCATCGGCTCCAGCTCCGGCCCGATCTCGCGACTGACCTTGCGCGCCTCGATCGGTGCGCAGGCATGGGCCCAGTCGTCGATCGGGATCGACACGAAGGTCGGCCCGCACGGCGGCTGCATTGCGGTGTAATAGGCGCGCGCGATCGCGGCGGGCACGTCCTCGGGCCGCGCCGGCTCGACGCTGTACTTGACGTAAGGCCGCGGAAACTCCGAGGCGCGCTCGGCATAGAGGAACGCCTGCAAGGGAAGAATCGAGCGCGCCTGCTGGCCCGCGGTGATCACCAGTGGCGTCTGGTTGCGGTGGGCGGTGTAGATGTTGCCGAGCGCGTTGCCGACGCCGGCGGCCGAATGCAGGTTGACGAAGCCGGCATTGCGCGTCGCCTGGGCGTAGCCATCGGCCATGCCGACGGCAGAGGCTTCCTGCAGCGCCAGCACGTAGTCGATATCGCCAGGCCAGTCGCTGAGGAACGGCAGCTCGGTCGAACCAGGGTTGCCGAACACCCTGTCGATGCCGAAGGCGCGCAAGAGGTCGAGCGTTGCCTGCTTCACGGTGACGGACTTGCTGCCGGTCTTGCCGTTCTTGCCCATGGTACCCGTCCCCTGTTTATTGCCGCGCTACCAGCCCCGCCCGTCATTGCGAGCGAAGCGAAGCAATCCAGATCTCTCCGCGGAGGCAGTCTGGATTGCTTCGTCGCTTCGCTCCTCGCAATGACGAGGAGAGACTATTACCACACCGCCGTGCCCTTCATCGTCGGCTGCCCCTCCGCGTTCGCGGTCCACAGCTCCATGCTCTCGCCGCTGTCATTGGCGTTGACCGAGAACTCCGTCCCCTCGAACAGCGGCTGCACGCCGCGATACGAGAATTTCTTCGGCGCCTTGCCGCCGCGCAGCTTCGCCGCCATCTCGATGATCAGCGCCGCCTGCAGCGGGCCGTGGAAGATCAGGCCCGGATAGCCCTCGACCTTGGTGACGTAATCGCGGTCGTAATGGATGCGGTGGCCGTTGAAGGTCAGCGCGGAATAGCGGAACAGCAGCACGGGATCGGACACATGGCTCTCGCGGTGCTGTGCCTTGGGCGGCGGAGGCGGCGCCTTGCCGCCGGCCGGCGCGCTGCCCGTCATCTCGCGATAGACGATGTCCTGCCGCTCGCGGATCGCCGTGCCCCTCGGCGAGGAGATGCTGTGCTCGACCGAGACGAAGCACAGCGTGCCGGTCGAGCCGGTCTTGATCTGCACGTCGGCGATGCGCGAGGTCCGCGTCGATTCATCGCCGACCTGCAGCGGCTGCAAGAACTCGATCTCGCCGCCGGCCCACATCCGGCGCGGCAGCGGCACCGGCGGCAGGAAACCGCCGCGGGTCGGGTGGCCGTCGGGGCCGAGCATCGACATCGGAAACACCGGCTGCGCCAGGCACCAGTGCGCCGTGAACGGGGCAGCGTCGCCCGCCTTGGGCTCGCCGACGTCCTGGAACAATGTCGCGCGCAGGCCCTTCACGAGCTGCGCGGTGACGATGTCGGTGGCCTCCTGGCTGCGGCCGATCCATTGCCGCAAATGATCGATGTCGAGCTTCTCGGTCATGACGCCTCGCTCTGTTTATTTGGACTGGGGACGCTCGCCGATGGCGGGCACGGCGCCGTAAGAGCGCGTCTCGCCGACGACGATCGGCGCCGGCGCGGGATAGCTGACACGGCCGTTCGGCGTGTCGACCTCGATGCGCCGCAGATGCGGATGGTTGGTGAGGTCGGCCATGGTGTTGACTTCGGCAAAGGCGATGTCGGCGTCCGACAGCCGCTTCAACAGCTCATCGCGCGTCATCCTGCCGAAGATGTCGGCCACGGACTTGTCGGTGAAATCCCGGTTACGCACGCGCTCGACCATGTTGGCGACGCGGGGATCGGCCGGCAGGTCCGGCTGATCCAGCACTTTTGCGCACAGCGTCTTCCACTCGCGCTCGCTCTGGATCGAGATCAGGATGTCCTTGCCGTCCCTGGAGGTGAACACGCCATAGGGCGCGATCGAGGGATGGCGCAGGCCCATGCGCTTGGGCGGATTGCCGGCTTCCGCGTTGAGCAGCGGCACGGTGCACCAGTCCGCCATCACGTCGAACATGGAGATCCGGATGTCGGCGCCCTTGCCACTGCGCCCGCGCGCGATCAGTGCCTCCAGGATCGCCGCATGCGCGGTCGCGCCGGTCGCGACGTCCACGATCGACATGCCGACGCGCGAGGCGCCGTCGGGATTGCCGGTGATCGAGGCAAGGCCGCTCTCGGCCTGGATCAGGAGATCATAGGCTTTGCGATGGGCGTAGGGGCCCTCGTCGCCATAGCCGGTAATTGTGCACGAGATCAGCTTTGGATAGTCCTTCAGCAGCCGCTCGCGCGAAAAACCGAGCTTGTCCATCGAGCCCGGCTTCAAGTTCTGGATCAGCACGTCGGCACCCGCGATCAGCTTCTCCAGCTCGGCGCGGCCTTCCTTCGTCGTGAGATCGACCACAGCTGATTGCTTGCCGCGGTTGAGCCAGACGAAATAGCTGCTCTGGCCCTTGGCCGCCGCGTCATAGCCGCGGGCGAAATCGCCCTCGGGCCGCTCGATCTTGATCACCTCCGCGCCGGCATCCGCCAGGCGCGAGGAACAGAACGGCGCCGCCACCGCCTGCTCGACCGCAATCACCCTGATCCCGTCAAGTGCTCCCATGGCGGAACCTCAGTACGAGCGCGGCATGCCGAGCACGTGCTCGGCGACGAAGGACAGCACGAGGTTGGTCGAGATCGGCGCCACCTGATAAAGCCGCGTCTCGCGGAACTTGCGCTCGACGTCGTATTCCTCGGCAAAGCCGAAGCCGCCATGGGTCTGGATGCAGGCATTCGCCGCTTCCCAGGACGCATCCGCCGCCAGCATCTTGGCCATGTTGGCCTCCGCGCCGCAATCGAGCCCCGCCTCGTATTTGCGCGTGGCTTCCTTCACCATCAGTTCGGCGGCACGCATCGAAGCATAGGCCTTGGCGATCGGAAACTGGATGCCCTGATTCTGGCCGATCGGCCGGCCGAACACGGCGCGCTCCTTGGCGTAGTTCGTCGCCTTCGCGATGAACCACTTGGCGTCGCCGACGCATTCGGCCGCGATCAGGATGCGCTCGGCATTCATGCCGGACAGGATGTAGCGAAAACCCTTGCCTTCCTCACCGATCAAATTCTCCGCCGGCACCCTCATATCGGTGAAGAACACTTCGGTGGTGGCGTGGTTCATCATGGTGCGGATCGGGCGGATCTCGAGGCCGTTGTTCTTGGCCTCGCGCATGTCGACGATGAAAACCGAAAGGCCATCGGTGCGCTTCTTGACTTGGTCCTTCGGCGTGGTGCGCGCCAGCAGCACCATCAGGTCGGAATGCTCGGCGCGGCTGGTCCAGATCTTCTGGCCGTTGACGATGTAGCTGTCGTTGCCGTCCTTGCGCGCGAACGTCTTCAGCGAGGAGGTGTCGGTGCCGCTGGTCGGCTCGGTGACGCCGAACGCCTGCAGGCGCAATTCGCCGCTCGCGATCTTCGGCAGGTATTTTGCCTTCTGCTCGGCATTGCCGTGCCGCAGCACCGTGCCCATCGTGTACATCTGGGCGTGACAGCCGCCGCCGTTGCAGCCCGCGCGCTGGATCTCCTCCAGGATCGCCGCGGCCGCCGACAGCTTCAGGCCCGCGCCGCCGTATTCCTCGGGGATCAGCACCGAGAGATAGCCGGCCTCGGTCAGCGCATCGACGAACGCCTTGGGGTAGGCCATCTCGCGATCGAGCTTGCGCCAGTATTCGCCGGGGAACTGCGCGCAGAGTTTGGCAACGGCCTCGCGGATGTCGGCGTAATCTTCGGTGTGGTGTTCTTGACTCATGGCGTTTCCAATTCTTAGCGGCAGTTAAGATAACGCCGGCCAACCCACGGGCGTTGTGAAAACAATGCCCGCCCCCTATGCTCATTTGTTATAGCGTATGGAGTAGCCTTCCAGGATTGGCAAGCATGGATTTCCGGCAGCTCAGGACCTTCAGTTGCGTGGCGGAGCTCGGCAGCCTGTCCAAGGCCTCCGACACCTTGCGCGTGGCGCAGCCGGCGCTCTCCCGGCAGATCAAGCTGCTGGAACACGAGCTGCGCACTGAACTCTTCACGCGCAACGGCCGCGGCATGGTGCTGACCGAGGCCGGCCGCCTCCTGCTCGCGCGCACCTCCGGCATCGTGCGGCAGATCGACCAGATCCGCGACGATATCCAGTCGGCCAAGGGGCCGCCCTCGGGTCAGGTCGTGCTCGGCCTCGTTCCGACCGTGAGCTGCGTGCTGTCGGCGCGCTTCGCACGGCGCTGCGTCGAAAAATTTCCCGGCATCTCGCTGCGCATCGTCGAGAGCTACAGCGGCCATCTGGTCGAGTGGCTGCATCGCGGCGAGATGGACCTCGCCATCCTCTATGGCCGCTCGGCCGATCTGCATCTCAACGTGCAGAGCCTGGGGCGCGACAACATCGTCGCGGTCGGCCCGCGCGGATGCGGGCTGGCGCGGAAGAAGAACGTCGACATCGGCTGGCTGCTGCGGCAGCGGCTGGTGCTGCCCTCTCACTCCCACGGCCTCCGTGCGCTGATCGAGCACGCCGCGGCCCAGCGCAAGATCAAGCTCGACGTCCAGCTGGAGGCGGATTCGTTCCGCGTGCTGACCAGCCTGGTCGAGGAGGGCCTCGGCTTCGCGCTGCTGCCGCCGTCCTCGGTCCACGGCGAGGTCGCGGACGGACGGCTGGAAACCGCCCCCGTATCCAAGCCGATGACGCGCGAGCTCATCTTTGCTTCTCCAATCGACCGCCCGGCCTCGACGGCCTCGCTCGCCATCACCGCGCTGTTGCGCGAGGAGGTCGCCGCCTGCCGCAAGGACGGCGTGTGGGACATCAAGTTGAGTTAGATGGCGTGTGGTAGAACAGCCGCGCGCCATCGTGCCTTCGCATCTGGCGCGAGCTGTCATGCCGGAATTTTATAGCTGGGGGAGGTGTGATAGCCGAGCGTTAGGGACGACGTGCTCCTAGCCCCACCCTCGGTGTCATTGCCCGCGAAGGCGGGCAATCCAGTATTCCAGAGACAGCAGTGCTTGAACCGAGAAGCCGCGGCGTACTGGATGCCCCGCCTTCGCGGGGCATGACAGCGGAGTTTGGAGAGGCGGTTTGGGCTCAAGGCGCTCCGACCGGCCTACCCCGGTATCCTCACCGGCAGCGTCTCGTATCCCTTGATGAAGCTCGAATAGATCCGCTTCGGCTCGCCGACCACCTCGATGCGGTCGAACCGCTTCAGCATCTCCTCCCAGATGATCCGCAGCTGCAGCTCGGCAAGGCGCATGCCGACGCAGCGGTGGATGCCGAAGCCGAAGGACAAGTGCGTGCGCGGGCGCGGACGGTCGATGATGAACTCGTTCGGCTTCTCGAACATCTCCTCGTCGCGATTGCCGGAGACATACCACATCACGACGCGGTCGCCCTTCCTGATGTGCTTGCCGCCGATCTCGGTATCGGCAAGCGCCGTGCGCCGCATATGCGCCAGCGGCGTCTGCCAGCGGATCACCTCCGGCACCATGGAATCGATCAGCTCCGGGTTGGCGCGCAGCTTGTCGTATTGCTCGGGATTCTCGTTCAGCGCCAGCACCGAGCCGGTCATGGTGTTGCGCGTGGTGTCGTTGCCGCCGACGATGAGCAGGATGATGTTGCCCATGAGGTTGTCGGGGTCCATGTGCCGCGTGGCCTCGTTGTGGGCCATCAGCGACAGCAGGTCGTTGCGCGGCGCCGAGTTGACGCGCTCGTTCCAGAGCTTGGACATGTAGGCGTAGCACTCGTCCATCTCGCGGCGGCGCTCTTCGGCGCTGGCGACGATGCCGCTCTTGGGCAGCGCGGTGGAGACGTCGGACCAGCGCGTCAGCTTGCGCCGCTCCTCCCAGGGGAAGTCGAACAGGGTCGCCAGCATCTGCGTGGTCAGCTCGATCGAGACGCGCTCGACGAAGTTGAAGGTCTCGTTGCGCGGCAGATTGTCGAGCACGGTCTGCGAGCGCTGGCGGATCAGCTTTGCGAGCTCGTCCAGATGCGTCGGCGTGAACATCGGCGACACCGTCTTGCGCTGCGCCGAATGCCTGGGCTGGTCCATCGCGATGAAGCTCGGATAGTCGTAGCCTTCCGGCACGTCGCGGATCGAGATGCCGCCGAGCTTTGAGTCCGAGGAGAAGATGCCGTGATTGGTGTCGACATGCATGATGTCGTTGTATTTCACCACCGACCAGTACGGCTCGATCGGCGCGTTGGTGCAGTAATGCACCGGCTCTTCGTTGCGCAGCCGCTCGAACCAGGGCCACAGCGTATCGTCCTGGAACAACCGGGGCGCGCCGGGGTGGAACTGCGACAACGGCGTCGCATAGGCCTCCTCGCGGGCCCTGCGCATGCGTTCGGCCTTGTCGGATTTGACCGGCGCTTGGATGTTCATGATCGTGGCTCCAGTTGCGTTCGACTCACGCCGCAATCTTCACCGGCAGCGTCTCGATACCCTTCACGAAACTCGAATAGACCCGCGTGGGTTCGCCGACCACGTCAATATGGTCGAACCGCTTGAGAATTTCCTCCCAAATAATCTTGAGCTGAAGCTCGGCAAGCCGCAGGCCCACGCAACGGTGAATGCCGAAGCCGAAGGACAGGTGGGTGCGTGGGCGCGCGCGATCGATGATGAATTCGTAAGGCTTGTCGATCGCCTCCTCGTCGCGGTTGCCCGAGACGTACCACATCACGACCTTGTCACCCTTCTTGATCTGCTTGCCGCGGAACTCGAAGTCGGAGAGCGCCGTGCGGCGCATATGCGCCAGCGGCGTCTGCCAGCGGATCACCTCCGGCACGAAGCTGTCGAGCAGATCAGGGTTCTCGCGCAGCTTGCGATATTGGTCGGGATGCTGGCTCAGCGCGAGAAGCGAGCCCGACATGGTGTTGCGGGTGGTGTCATTGCCGCCGACGATCAACAGAACGAGATTGCCGAGGAAGTTCTTTGCATCCATGTCCCGCGTAGCAGTGCCATGCGCCATCATCGACAGCAGGTCGCTCTTCGGCGGCTGTTCGATGCGCTCCTTCCAAAGGCGGGAGAAGTAGGCGGCGCATTCGGCGAGTTCGGCCTGCCGCTCGTCCTCGGTCGCGACGAGACCGTCGGGGCCGGGAATCGTGGTGGCGACGTCCGACCAGCGCGTCAGCTTGCGGCGGTCCTCCCAGGGGAAGTCGAACAGCACCGCCAGCATCTGCGTCGTGAGCTCGATCGAGACGCGGTCGACCCAGTCGAACACCTCGCCGCGGGGCAGATTGTCCAGGCACTCGGCCGAGCGCTTGCGGATGTTGATGGCGAGATTGTCCAGGTGCGTCGGCGTGAACATCGGCGCCACGGTCTTGCGCTGGGCTGCATGGCGCGGCGGATCCATCGAAATGAAACTCTCGCGGCGCAGATCCGGATCGATGTCGCGGATGGTGATGCCGCCGAGCGAGGAAGCGGAGGAGAACACCGCATGGTTGGTCTCGATCTCCATGATGTCGTTGTAGCGCGTCACCGACCAGTACGGCCCGAACATCGAGTCCTTGCAATAGTGCACGGGATCTTCCCGGCGCAGCCGATCGAAATAGGGCCAGAACGTATCGGTCCTGAACAACTCAGGGTCGCCCGGATCGAATTGCTCCAGCGGCAGCGACGTTGCGCGCGCGCGCAATGCGTCGAGCTTGGCCGCGCTTTCGATGGTCCCGTGCATGACCGTTCTCCCTGGGTATGAACCGCGCGTCGTTGAATTCTGCGCTGCGGTATTTGATTTGCAATTACAGCCGGTTGTCTGCGCCGGGGCAAGGGAGAGTTTTGCCACATCCAACCCTTGAGCGTAGGCCGAATGGAAGCGCGTAGCCTGGATGGAGCGCAAGCGAAATCCGGGAATCGTGCCGCTGCCGCTGTCCTGGATTGCGCGTCGCTCCATCCAGGCTACGGGACATCGACGAGCGTGATCCCCCGCACACCGTTTTGTCGTGGAAGCATGGCAGAAACCGACCGGAATCGAGCTGAATCGAACCCGCCCATCTTGGGGATCGACTAACCTCTGATCTATGGTTTGACCGGAACAGATCCGCATCCCGAGGTTGCTGCCGTGAACGACATGCAATGGACCCCGATCGGGTCCGAACCCTTACCCCCGCCGCTGCCGCCGACGCGGGTCGATTTCTCCGGCAATCGCTCCGAGTTCCGCAAACTGGTCACCAAGGGTGCCTTGCTGGAGCTGGTCACCTTCGGCTTCTACCGGTTCTGGCTCGTCACCGACATCCGCCGTCATCTGTGGACGCACACCGCGATCGACGGTGATGCGGCCGAATACACCGGGCGGGCCAGGGAGCTCCTGGTCGGCTTCCTGTTCGCGCTCGCGATCCTGGTGCCGATCTATCTCGCCTATTTTCTCGTTGGCATCGAGTTCGAGCGCTGGCAGGGCTTCGCCTCGACGCCGCTGTTCATCGCCTTCTACGCCTTCGGCCAGTTCGCGATTTTTCGCGCGCGGCGCTACCGCCTGACGCGCACGGTCTGGCGCGGCGTCCGCTTCTGGATGGACGGCTCGGGCTGGGCCTACGCGTTTCGCGCCATGCTGTGGGGCTTGCTGGTATTCCTGACGCTCGGCCTGGCGCTGCCCTGGCGCGAGGCTGCGCTCGAACGCTACAAGATGCGGCACACCCATTACGGCGATCTCCGCGGCGACTTCGAAGGCGACGGCTGGACCTTCTTCAAGCGCGGCTGGTGGCTATGGCTGCTCAGCCCGATCGCACTCTTCATCTTCCCGCTCGCACCGTTCTTCTACGCCGAGTTCAAGGCGCGCGAATGGCGCTGGTGGCTCGACGGCATCCGGATCGGCGGTGTCGGCCTGTCCTCGAACCTGCCGCACGACGCCTTCTACGGCCTGTACTGGAAAGTGATCGGCTGGTGGATGCTGCTCACGGTCGCGTTCGCGGCCTATATGGGCGGCAGCGCCTTGCTCGTCGTCACGCTGACCGGCGTTCCGGCCGAGGAGATCTTCGCCGGCGACAATGCGACGAAGAGCATCCCGATGGTGGCGATGATGGTGATCGGCTATTTCGCGCTCGCCCTTGCCATCAACATCGTCATGCGCGTCTATCTTCAGCGCGATCTCTGGGCCAAGGTGCTGGAGACCGTCGAGGTGCACAACATCGGGACCGCGGCGGACGTGCGCGGCAGCGGTCAGCTTGCCAGCGCGCTCGGCGAAGGCTTTGCCGACGGACTCGATGTCGCGGGATTCTGAGCTGTGAGTGACGTGTTTGCCGAGACCCCGGCGCAGTCGGCCAAGCCGACCATCTTCTTCGACGGCGTCTCGAGCCGCAGACGGCAAGTGACGCTGATCCTCGGCGATGCGCTCGAGTTCGCCGAGGACGGCGCGACGCCCGTTCGCTGGGCCTATGCCGACATTCGCCGCTCCGACGGTCCCCCTGGAATCCTGCGCCTGGCTGCGACGTCAGCACCGCCTCTGGCCCGGCTGGAGATCCGCGATGCCGCGCTCGCCGCCGAGGTGGTCGCCCGCTGCACGCGTCTCGACGAGCACCAGACGACGCGCCGCGGTGTCGCCAAGATCGTGGGCTGGTCGGTTGCCGCCGCCGTCTCCATCGTCTGCGTCGTCCTGTTCGGCGTGCCGCTCGCCGCTGACCGGCTCGCGCCGCTGGTGCCCAAGCCCGTGGAACGGCGCATTGGCGATGCCGCCGAGGTCCAGATGAAGACCATTTTCGGCCGCAGCGTCTGCGAAGACCCCGCGGGCAAGGCCGCCTTCACGAAGCTCGTCAACCGCCTGCGCGATGCGGCCGGCCTCGACGATACCATGACGGCCGGCGTGCTGCCGACCGCGGTGCCGAATGCCTTCGCGCTGCCCGGCGGCAAGGTGTTCGTGCTGAAGGGCCTGCTCGACAAGGCCGAGAATCCCGACGAGCTTGCCGGCATCCTCGCCCACGAGCTCGGCCATCTCAAGCATCACGACAACATGCGCGGCCTGATCTATAACGGCGGCACCTCGTTCCTGATCGGCCTGTTGTTCGGCGACATCACCGGCTCATCGGCCGTGATCTTCGCCTCGCGCAGCCTGGTCGAGGCCTCCTATTCGCGCGAAGCCGAGACCGGCGCCGACATCTTCGCGATCGAGACAATGCATGCGCTCGGCCGTTCGCCGAAACCTGCGGCCCAATTGATGTTCCGCATCACCGGCAAGGAAGGCGGCTCCTCGCTCGCCACGATTCTTGCCAGCCATCCGCTGACCGAGGACCGCCTCGCGCGCATGACGACGGAGGATCGGCCCGTCAGCGGCCCACCGCTGCTGACCGACAAGGAGTGGCAGGCGCTGAAGGGCATTTGCGGCAGTGGGAAGGTGTGAGGGCCCGCTCTCAGCGCATCACTTCGCCGGCGCGGCAGGTGGATTCGATCCGGTCGTGACGCTCGGCGCGTTGTTCGGATTGGTCGACGTCGCCTGCGGACCCACCTCGCGTCCGTTGTAGAAGAAGACGGCGGCGACCACGGCGATCACGAAGATCGCGCCGATCGCCCAGGCCACCGGGCTGTTGCGGCGCGCTCTGTCGGCCCTGCGGTCATCATTCTGATAGGTCATCGTGCTCTCCATGCTAGAGCAGGAGAACCTCGCGCGATGGAAGCTGTTCCTAAAGCGCGCGCAGCGCTTACCGCGTTCCGTAGGCGCGGTCGCCGGCATCGCCGAGGCCCGGCAGGATGAACCCGTTGTCGTCGAGCCCTTCATCCACCGCCGCGGTCCAGATCGGCACGTCCGGATGCAATCCGCGCAGCCGCTCGAGCCCTTCAGGAGCTGCGATCAGGCAGGCAAGGCGGATGTCCCTGGCGCCGCGCTCCTTCAGCCGGTCGATGGCGGCGACGGCGGTGTTGGCGGTGGCGACCACCGGCGTCACCACGATGGCGAGGCGCTCGCCGAGGTCAGAGGGCGATTTGAAGAAATACTCCACCGCCGCGAAGCTGTGCGGCTCGCGGTAGAGGCCGATATGGGCGACGCGAGCGGTCGGCACCAGGTCCATCATGCCGTCGACGAAGGTGGTGCCAGCGCGCAGCATCGGCACGAACACCAGCTTCTTGCCGGCGATCTTGGCCGAATGCATCGTCGCCAGCGGCGTCTCGATGACGGTGTCGGCGAGCGGTAGGTCGCGCGTCACCTCGTAGCACAGCAGCATGCCGATCTCCTTGATCAGCTCGCGGAACGACTTGGTCGAGATGGACTTGTCCCGCACCAGCGTCAGCTTGTGCTGCACCAGCGGATGATCGACGATCGTGACGCCTTCCATAATGAGATGCTCCTGAAATTTCACCGAGGCGTCGTTGCGAGCGCAGCGAAGCAATGCAGGATCCCTCCGCGGTCGGACACTGGATTGCTTGGCTGCGCTCGCAATGACGCGCGTGGTCGAAAATCTCTATCCATTCTCTAAAACACCGTGCCGTCGCTGATCACCTTGAGCGGCGGCGATCCATCGCGGCGGCGTGCAAAGGCGATGGCGCGGCCGGCGGCCCAGGTGCCGCCTTCGAGAATGCTGGCGAGCGGCAATGTCTCGGACGTACGGCCGAGCTTGACGCGAACCAGTTCGGCAAGGCGATCCAGCAGAGCAACGGTCAGCGCGCGCCACTCCACGACGAGCAGCGAGTCCACCGCATGCGCGCGCTCGGCATCCGCGGCTTCGCGCAGGCGCAGCACCTCATGGTCGACGAACAGGCCGCCATTGCGATATTCGGCAAGCCCGGTCAGGCCGTCGATGTCGGTCACCTCGAAGCCGGCGCGCTGCAGCGGCTCGATCAGCGAATAGCTCAGCCATTGCGATAGTTTGTGCAGCGGCACGAGGCCCGCAGTGCCGTCGTCCGCCTTGATCGCAGGATGGCGCCAGCAATCGCCGAGCGGGACGCCCGCGAGCTCGAGCCGCGACGGCCAGATCGGCCCGAGCTGGTTCAGCACCGCGGACAGGATCGCGGGCGCAGCAACAGTGCCGCCGATCGCCCGCGCCGCGATATGATCGAACAGCCCGCCCGGCCGCGGCGTATCGTGCAAGCCGAACACGTCCGCACGCTCCGAGACCTGCTTGCCCAGACGACGCAGTAGGTCGGTGCGTCCCTCCAGGCCGAGCAGCGGGTTGACGTCGCTCACCTGAAAGGCGGAGGCGATGGAGGCGAGGGGCAGTCTTGCGAGCACATCCGCATCGGCCCTGAACGGCGCCCTGGCATCGTGCGAAAACAGCCCGCTCGCGAACATGTCGAGGCTCGCGATCGCAAGCCCTTCCGATCGGCCTACTTCTGCTCCCGTCACGGCGTCGCGATAGCGCCACGCCGCGCCGGCGCCGGCGTCGAGCAGCACGCTGACGATGGCGAGGTCGAACTCGGCGCGCGCCCGCGCCGCGCGATCCGGCCAGGACGCAGCATCGGCAAGCCGGGCCCAGCGGTCGACGCCGCCGAGCACGAAGTGCCGCCAGCGCGCATGGAACGGAATGTCGAGCGTCGGATAGGCTTTACGTGTCACCGCGAGCACGGCATCGGCAACGCCATCCATGCGGTCGAGATCAACGGTGAAATGGGTGAGCCCGCCGGCAAGGCCGAGCTCGAGTATCTGCCCGGCGCGCGCGCGAACCGCCTTTGCGGTGAGCAGTGCGCGCGCCTGTGATTCCAAAGCGTCCGCCATCGCGATCAGTATTTTTCCAGCGAACGCCCGACCACGCCGTTGACGTCCTTCTCCGGCGCGATGTCGGTGGAGTAATAGCCGGCAGCTTTCTTCGCGGCGATCTCGACATGAGCATCGGCCGGAATCAGCTCCAGCGGGATCGGCACGCGCTCGACGATGTCGATGCCTTGCGAGGTCAGCGCATCGTATTTCATGTCGCTCATCGACAGGAAACGGTCGATGCGCTTGAGGCCGAGCCAGTGGATCGTATCCGGCATCAATTGCTGGAAGCGCGCGTCCTGGACGCCGGCCACGCACTCGGTGCGCTCGAAATAGGCGGCGGCCGCATCGCCGTCCTCCTGCCGCTTGCGCGCATTGTAGACCAGGAATTTGGTGACCTCGCCGAGCGCGCGGCCCTCTTTCCGGTTGTAGATGACGAGCCCGAGCCCGCCCTCCTGCGCGCCGCGCGCGGATTCCTCAATGCCGTGGATCAGATAGGGCCGGCAGGTGCAGATGTCGGAGCCGAACACGTCGGAGCCGTTGCATTCGTCATGCACGCGGCAGGTGATCCTGGTGCGATGGTCCGGCAGTTTTGTCACGTCGCCGAACAGATAGACCGTAGTGCCGCCGATCGGCGGCAGGAACACCTTCATGTCCGATCGCGTGACGAGTTCGGGGAACATGCCGGCAGTCTGCTCGAACAGCGTGCGCCGCAGCTCGGTCTCGCCGGTGCCAAAGCGCGCCGCAAGGCCCGGCAGGTACCACACCGGATCGATCGCGATCTTCACCACCGAGACGCTGCCATTGGCGTGCACGACCTCGCCGTCGGCGCGGAGCCGCTTTGCGGCGATCGCTTCACGGATCTCGGGCAGGTCGAGCCGCGCCCGCGTCACAGCGATGCTCGGGCGGATGTCCGCGCCCTCGGCGATCTCCTTGCGAAAATTCTCGGCGACCAGGTGCCCCCAGGGATCGAGCGCGACGATTTTCGTGGGATCGCTCCATTGCGGGAACGGGCCGATGGTCGCGGCCGGAAAGGTGTTGGTGAGATCGGGCCTTCGAATCGGATCGAGCGCGCCGGCGGAGACCGCGAGCGCCCGGTACATCGCATAGGAGCCGCCATGGCTACCGATCACGTTGCGGTCTCCGGCGCGCGATACCGTGCCGATGATCGGCCCGCGGGCGCGCGCATCAGTGGCGCCCCAATGGATCGGAAAGGCGGCCTTCCTGCCCGGCTCCGGATGGGAGGTCAGGCGGATGTGGTCGGTACGGTTGGCACGGCTCATGTCCAGGCTCCCAAAAAGCCAACGGCCCGCCGCTCGGACGGGCCTGGCTCGCTTGCGACGCCGAACCGGCGGCGCAAGCTCAATCCAACATATTGTAGCGGCCGGTGACGACAGACAAGTTAATCGTGGCAGGGCGCAGGGGCCGCTCGCGGCCAAATTCCGGGCATCGGGAGGGCCGTCAGGCCTGCCGGCATCCGATGCCGCGCCTCATCGAGCTTGCCGCCGCGCTCGGGAGGCCAGTTTAAGGAATTGAAATAGTTCTGTTTTTCGTGTTTTCAAGGAGGTGTTGCTTCGTGCGGCGGGCTTCAAGTTCGGCGCACAGCGCTTTCCCTGCCTTGGAGACTGCCATGCCTGCCGCCAGCTACATCGATCCCCGCAACGGAAAGCTCTATCCCCTCGACCAGCCGCGCTGGTGCTCGGACGAGCGCACGCCGCTGCTGGTGACGCCGGGGGCGGGCATCTCGCGCGAGGACATCGATGGCTCGACGCGGTCGCTGTGGCGCTATCGGGCGGCGCTGCCGGTCGAGATCAAGACCCCGATCACGCTCGGCGAGGGTTGCACGCCGCTGGTCCAGCAGGAATGGGGCGCTCTGCGCCCGCTGTTCAAGCTCGAATGGTTCAACCCGACCGGCAGCTTCAAGGATCGCGGCTCGGCGGTGATGCTGTCCTTCCTGCGGCAGATCGGCATCGACGCCATTCTGGAGGATTCCTCCGGCAACGGCGGCTCATCGATGGCCGGCTTGGGTGCGGCCGGCGGCATGCGCGTCAAGATTCTGGCGCCCGCCTCGACGTCGCCGGCGAAGATCGCGCAGGTCCGCGCCTACGGCGCGACCGTGCAACTCGTGGAGGGCCCGCGCGAGGAATCCGAAGCCGAGGCCATCCGCCAGTCGAGCCAGACCTTCTACGCCAGCCACAATTGGCAGCCGTTCTTCCTCGAAGGCACCAAGTCGCTGGCCTACGAGATCTGGGAAGATCTCGGCTTCCGCGCGCCCGACAACGTCATCGTTCCCGTCGGCGCCGGCAGCAGTCTCCTCGGTTGCGCCTTCGGCTTCCGCGAGCTGTTGAAGGCCGGGCAGATCTCGAAGCTGCCGCGCCTGTTCGCGGCGCAGCCGCTCAACTGCTCGCCGATCGATGCAAGCTTCAAGGCCGGCGTCGATACGCCGGTCGCGCGCGAGGTGAGCAAGACCGTCGCGGAGGGCACCGCGATCAAGACCCCCCTGCGCCTGCGCGAGATCGTCGCCGCCTTGCGCGAGAGCGGCGGCGGCACCATCGCGCTCACCGAGGACGAGATCGTCGCCGCCCTGCGCCGCCTCGCGCGGCAAGGCCTGTTCGCCGAGCCGACCAGCGCCAGCGCAGCTGCGGCCCTGGACAAGCTCGCGGCTGCCGGGGCCATCAGAGCGAACGAGACCACGGTCGCTGTTCTCACCGGCACGGGCCTGAAAGCCGCGACCACTGTCGCCGATCTCGTGCAATAGAGCCCTTGTGCCGCGGAGCCACGCTAACGCATTGAACCTTCGGTGTGCGTCGCCAGCCTCATGAAGATTGAGCTCACGCAAAGGGAGAGTTCCATGACCGCGCAGGATCCGTTTGCAGGTTTCAAGGCCATCCAGAAGGAAGCTTGGTCGCTGTTCACGCCGATGGAGGTTTTCACGACTCCAACCGCGGCCAAGCTGGTCGGTTTTGCCGGCATTGCCGCCGGCCAAAAGCTGCTCGACGTCGGATGCGGCACCGGCGTTGTAGCGATCACGGCCGCGCGCCGCGGTGCGAAGGTCAGGGGTCTCGACCTCTCGCCGGTTCTGATCGAGCGCGCCCGCGAGCACGCAGGGCTGGCGAATCTCGATGTCGACTTCGTCGACGGCGACGCCGAGAGCCTGCCCTATGGCGACAGCGAGTTCGACGTGGTGCTCAGCCAGTTCGGTCACATGTTCGCGCCGCGTCCGGACGTCGCCATCGGCGAGATGCTGCGCGTGCTGAAGCCCGGCGGCACCATCGCCTTCTCCACTTGGCCGCCGCATCTCTATGTCGGCCGCATGTTCGCGCTGGTCGGCCGCCATCTGCCGCCACCCGAGGGCGTCGCATCACCGGCGTTGTGGGGCGATCCGAAAATCGTCGCCGAGCGTCTCGCGGGCAAGGCGAAGGAAATCTCGTTCGAGATGGACATGATGACGCCGTCCACGCTCAGCCCGCAGCATTTCCGCCGCACCATGGAAGCGACGATCGGGCCGTTGATCAAGCTCGTGGCCCAGTACAAGGACGAGCCGGACAAGCTCAGCAGCTTCCGTGCCGAGTTCGAGGCGTTGATCTCGGAGTATTTCGACGCCGGCAACAATATGATGCGCCAGCAGTTCCTGATGACGAAGGCCAAGAAGGCGTGAGGCGCGATCGAGGGTGACCGCGAGGTCTTCTGAGGATGAGGTTAATCAGCGTCAGTGCTCGTTGACACTGCTGCCGCGCACTCCGCCCTCATCCTGAGGAGCCCGCCCAAAGCGGGCGTCTCGAAGGATGGCCGCAGGGAAAAGCTCTCAAATGCGACTGCCCTCCCTTGCAAGGGGAGGGCAGTGCGCTTCACTCCTTCAGGTCATTCACCCGCTTCACCCAGGCGCGCACGTCCTTGAGCACGGCGGGCAGCACCGCCTTGACCTCCGCCACGGTCATGCCCGCCTTGATGCGGGGATCGTACAGCAGGTTGAGGATGTACTGGTCGTAGACGTCGAAATAGCCCATCGAGACGTTGTCGTTGAACATCGTCCAGGGCACGCTCGTGGTGTCGTTGATCGGCCCGAGCGATTGCAACAGCTCCTCATAGGCGCAGTCGAGGAAGGTGAAATCGCCGTTGTCGACGGTGAGGATGACGTCGGAATGCTCGATCTCGAAATTGTCGTTCTTGCGGAAGCCTGACAGGCATTGCGGATCGAGTGAGGAGCGGATCTCGCGCGCCTTCTCGGCGCCGTAGAAGCTCGAGATGGTGCGGAAGAGATCGCGGTCGCGCACCAGCTTCACGCGCACGTTCGCCGCTTCGTTGGTCTCGATCATGGCGATGTCGAGATGCTGCACGCGCTTGCCGATGTCGGCCACGACTTTGGCGAGCTGCGTCTTGCGATCGGCGCGGTCGCTCTCGGCGTAGACGCGCACCGGCCCGTCGAACTTGCGGATGCGGTCGACGCGGCCGGCAAGATGGTATTCGGCGCCGAACGCCGTCTTCAGGAAGCCGTCGACGATCTCGCCGTCGGTAAAACTCTTCTTCTCGGCGCGCTGGCGCGAGGAGATCGCCGGCAGCTCGCCGGCCCCAGCCATGGTAGCGGTGTCAGGCGCACAGGTGAGCGTCACGAGCACCAGCAGGGCGAAGCGAAGGCCGGGCGAGGGCGGGACAGATGCGCTCATCGTCCTGCGACGCTGCCGCATTCGCGCCCCGCGCACAAGACCGCAAATTCACGCGCCCTGCGGGTTCCGGCCGTCGTCTGTAGCAAGACAGTTACAGTGTCGTAGGGTGGGCAAAGGCGCGCAAGCGCCGTGCCCACCATCTCAAAACCGTGGGCACGCCGGCGGACCGCGCGTTCGCGCGACCCTCCGGCTTTGCCCACCCTACGAGACTTTGCGTCTGGTCAGTTGTTCAGCACCACCACCGTGGTGCCGATCGAGACGCGGCTATAGAGGTCGGTGACGTCGTCGTTGGTCATGCGGAAGCAGCCCGAGGAGACGGCCTGACCGATCGTCTCCGGCTCATTGGAGCCGTGGATGCGGTACAGCGTCGAGCCCAGATACATGGCGCGGGCGCCGAGCGGATTCTCGATGCCGCCCTTCATGTGGCGCGGTAGGTCCGGCCGGCGCGCCAGCATCTGCGACGGCGGCGTCCAGTCCGGCCATTCCTTCTTGGCGGTGATCTTGTGCACCCCGCCCCAGCGGAAGCCGTCGCGGCCGACGCCGATGCCGTAGCGCAGCGCCTGCCCGTTCCCGAGCACCAGGTAGAGCCGCCGCTCGGAGGTGTTCACCACGACCGTGCCGGGCGCGTAATTGCCGTTATACATGACGGTGGTGCGGGGAATCGGGCTCGCACCGTGGCCGAGATAGCCGGTGGAACTGGTGCCCGTGAAGTCTATCATCCCCGCCGCGGATGCGTCGGCTGCGCCAGCCAGCAACAGCGCCATTGCGGTCATCGGTGCGGCAAAAAACCGGATCATCATTTCCCCCAGAAAAAATCGATTCAACCGAAGCCAGAGGCCACATTTGCGCGCGTTCCGCAAGCCACGGGCCCGTGAGGGTCGCATCGTTAACGACTGGCGTTACCAAATCGCAACTGCGCCAATTTGCTGGAAAGCGTTAGCCAAATCCGCGCCTCGTCACGCGGGGCAGGGCCGCAATGCCCGCTATTGCTTTGACGGGCCGCGCGAACAATGATTGACCGAACGGATTACTGGAAACGCCGGTTGCGGGAGCAGACAGAATGAACGGTGCGGAAAGCCTGGTGCGGACGATGGTCAAGGGCGGGGTGGACGTCTGCTTCACCAATCCCGGCACCTCCGAGATGCATTTCGTCGCGGCGCTCGATCGTGTCCCGGGCATGCGCTGCGTGCTCGGCCTGTTCGAAGGCGTGGTGACGGGTGCGGCCGACGGCTATTTCCGCATGAAGGGCACGCCTGCCTCGACCCTGCTGCATCTCGGTCCCGGACTCGCCAACGGCCTTGCCAATCTGCACAACGCCAAGAAGGCCAATTCCGGCATCGTCAACATCGTCGGCCAGCACGCCGTCTACCACATCGGCTACAACGCGCCGCTGACCTCCGACATCGAAGGCCTGGCCCGGCCGATGTCGTCCTGGGTCCGCACCTCCCCGGATTCCAAATCGGTCGCCGCCGACGGCGCGGCCGCGATTGCCGCCGCCAAAAGCGCGCCGCCGCAGATCGCGACCCTGATCCTGCCCGCCGACACCGCCTGGAACGAAGCCGACGGCATTGCCGAGGTTCCGGCCGAGCAGCAGCGCGCGAGCTATTCGCCGCAGGCGGTCGAGCAGGCCGCAAGAATCCTGCACGGCGACGGCGAAGGCACGCTGCTGCTGATGACCGGCAGCGCGCTGAGCGAGCATGGCCTCGCGCTGGCCGAGCGCATCGCCGGCAAGACCGGCTGCACCGTGATGGGCCCGACCTTCCGTCCGAAGATGGCGCGCGGCCGCGGCCGTTTCTCGATCGACCGCATCCACTACGTGATCGAGAACGCGCTGCCGATGCTGGCCAAATTCCGTCATATCGTGCTGGTTGAGTCCGACGATCCCGTGGCGTTCTTCGCCTATCCGAACAAGCCGAGCATGCTCAAGCCGCAGGGCTGCGAGGTGCATCGCATGACCTCCTGGGGCGAGAATTCGGTCGCAGCGCTCGAGGCGCTCGCCGGCGCCGTGAAGGCCAGCACCAGGGACGTCAAGCCGCAGGCTTTGCAGGAGCTGGTCAAGCCGACCGGCGCGCTCACCTTCGCCTCGATCGCGCAGGCCATTGCCTGTGCGATCCCCGAGAACGCCATCATGGTCGACGAATCCCTCACCACCGGCCGCGGCTTCTTCCCGCCGACGGCGGCGGCCGCCCCGCACGACTGGCTGCAGAACATGGGCGGCTCGATCGGCTTCTCGACGCCGCTGTCGATCGGCGCGGCGATCGCCTGCCCGGACCGCAAGGTCATCACCATGGTCGGCGACGGCAGCGCGATGTACACGATCCAGTCGCTGTGGACCCAGGCGCGCGAGAACCTCGACATCGTCACCATCGTGTTCGCCAACCGCATCTACCAGATCCTGCGCGGCGAGTTCGACAATGTCGGCGCCGGCGAGCCCGGCCAGCGCGCCAACGACATGCTCCGCCTCGACCGGCCGACGCTGGATTTCGTGGCGCTGGCCAAGGGCATGGGCGTGCCCGGCCGCGCCGTCACCAACGCCGACGAGTTCAACAAGGCGTTGGCGGAAGCCGTCGCCGAGCCCGGCCCGCGGCTGATCGAAGTTCAGATGTAGGGCGGCAACAGACAGAGCGCCATGAGCCCGGAGGCATGATGCAGACCGAGCTGAACAAGGTGATCGCGGCGCTCCGGGACTTCTACGCCCAAGAGGCTTTCCTGTTCGAGAAGGATGTCGGCGAGCGGGCGGTCACGCACCGCTTCGCCGTGCATCTGGAAAAGCAGTTTTCGGGCTGGTCGGTCGATTGCAATTACGACCGGCTCGGCGAGCGCACGCTGCATCTGCCGCACGGCACCATCATCTCGACCGACGACCATCTCGGCAAGTCGATCTACCCCGATGTCGTCGTGCATCAGCGCGAAATCCCGAACAATCTGCTCGCGGTGGAAATTCGCAAGGCGAGCAATCACACGCCGCTCGATCACGATCAGCACAAGCTGCGGGCGCTGACCGACGTCCATGTCTGGTTTCCCTATTGGATCGGCTTGTTGCTGGTGCTGGACAGGCCCCATGTGACGATGTCGGAGGTCTATGTCTCCGGCGCCGTCGACGAGGCACTGTCGCGCTGGTTCGCGACGCGGCTGGAGGAGACCGGCCTCGGGGCGCGCGCATAGCAGGGCGCGGCGGCGCAGTGACGCGCGCTGCGATGTCATGACGATAGGCCATGCCGGTAATGTGATCCCCACCACAGTTCCGGCATGGGATAGGACCTATTGTCTACGGACTTGCACGCGTCGATGCCGGAGGCCTACGCTGGCCCATTCGGATCAGGCATATTGGAGGTTCTGATGCAGAAATCATATTTGCTGGCTGCGACGGCAGCGCTGGTGCTCATGGTGCAATCGCCGCTCGCGCTGGCGCAGGGCGCTCCAGCCACGGGCGGAACCGCCGCGCCTGCCGCGACAAGCACTGCGCCGGCTGCGACGACGACAGCGCCGAGCGCGACCACCGACACGTCCAGCCAGCCCACTGACGGCAAGAAGAGCGCGTCGAAGAAGCCGGCGAAGAAGAAGATGACCCGGCAGCAGGAGATCGATCATTCGATCGACACCGGCACCGTGCCGGCGCGCTACCGCAGCTCGGTGCCCAAGCAGTACCAGCAGTACATTCCGTTCGACAAACGGTAACGGATCGCACGGCGGCGCGACGTGAGCGAACGTGGTGCCGCCGATCATTCGACCCGGGGGGAATGATGAGTGACGAGGTGAAGGATGCCGGCCTTGTGGCCATGATCAGCAGCATCCTGGGAGGCAACAAGCGCGCAGACAATGTTGCACCGCCGCCGCTCGCCGAGGTTCCGCCGATTGTGCCGGCCGATCCCGTGGAGCCCGTCGAGACGTCCAGGTCCGATGCGGCCGCGGCCAAGGCCGAGAGCGCGCCCGATGCGGTCCCGGCGGCCACAAAGCCGGCCGAGTCAATCGCAACCACGCGGGATGGCAAGCGCCTGCTGCCGGCGGAGGCGATCGCCGATCTGGTGCTCGGCGAGCTGCGCAAGTTGGAAAACTTCCCGAGCTCCGGCGTTTCGGTCACGGTCTATGGTTACCGGCACTGGAACGCAATGCTCACCTTCGCGCCGTTCTCGACCAGTTTCCAGAACGCAACCCGGTTCCGTCAGGCCGTGCCGGATCTCGTCTTCAAGCTCCGCCGTTTTGTCGAACTTGAGATATAGTCTCGGACGTCGGCGCCACACGGCGTCGCCAACGAAACAGTTCGACAGGATCTTCAAATTGAGTGTCGCCTTCACCAAGGAAGAGAGCGCCGAAACTGCGTCCGAGACGCTGTTGCCGGACCGCCCGATCTCGCCGCATCCGAACCTCGTGACGGAAGCAGGCTTCAAGGCCCTGCAGACGCAGCTTGCCGAAGCGCGCGCGGCCTACGAAGCCGCGCAAGCCATCGAGGACGTCAACGAGAAGCGCCGGCAGTCGGCCGTGCCCCTGCGCGATCTCCGCTATCTCACCGAACGCTTGCGCACGGCGCAGGTGATGCCCGATCCTGTCGCGACCGAAATCGTCGCCTTCGGCAGCACGGTCAGCTTCAGTCGCGCCGACGGCCGGGTGCAGACCTACCGCATCGTCGGCGAGGACGAGGCCGATCCCAGGGCCGGCTCGATCTCGTTCGTCTCGCCGGTTGCGCGATCGCTGATGGGAAAAGCGGTCGGCGACGTCGTCGGTTCAGGCGCGCAGGAGATCGAGATTCTGTCGATTGCGTAGGGCATGATCCGGAAAAGTACGTAGCGGTTTTCCGACAAGATCATGCCCAACAATAACCTAAAGCGCGATGACGATTCATCTTGATCGCATTGTGCTTTAGGGCGCGCAAGCCGAGGGTTGCGTGGCAAAGAGCGCCATCGACAGCATCAAGCCCATTGGCCTAAAGCATGATCCGGAACAGCGCGAGGCCGTCGTCTCCGCCAAACAAAGCTTGATGATTGGATGAGACGGTTTTTGTCGGGAGCGCTGCCGTTCTACGCGCTGGCTGCCCTCGCCATGTGCATGTACCTCGTACTTTACAGGACGAGCCTGTTCGACTTGAACGCCATCGTCCATGGCGCGACCGGGTCGGCATGGTTTCCGGCCTTCATGTTCGTCTGCGTGCTGGTGGAAGCGGTCTTTCCGTATTTCGGCTATTTTCCCGGCACCGCCCTCATCCTGATGTCCGTGGCGCTCAGTCCGAAGGCCGTGGATGGCTCCGTCTTTGTCGCGGCGTGGCTCGCCATCATCCTGGGCGCCGTTCTCAGCTACGGACAGGCTCGTTTCTTCCGGCCGTTCCTGCAGCGGGTGGCCTCTAAGGCGGCCCTGCGCCGATGCGAGTCCTTGTTCGACGCCTATGGCCCCTATGCGCGCATTGCCTTGTTCGTTCATCCCAACGCCTGCGCGATGTATTTCACGGCGCTCGGACTGCTCGGCCGCAGCCTGAGGCGCGAGCTCGCTTATCTTGGCGTGGGTGCGGCGGCGGCGGTGGGCATTCTGTTCCTCATCGTGACCAGGCTGGTGTCGTCCATCGGCCCCACCGACGATGGCGAATTGCAGGTGCTGCTGGCAGCCGCGCTGGTCGCCATCGGGACACTGATCGGTCTCTACACGGCCTGGCGGCCACAGCGCGCGGCGTGAAATGCCGCTCTCCGCCGTCATTGCGAGGAGCTCTTGCGACGAAGCAATCCAGAGTCTTTCCGCAGAGGGATTCTGGATTGCTTCGCTGCGCTCGCAATGACGAGGATTACATCGTGCGTTACACCTCCGGCAGCGCAACGCCCGTCAGCTCGCTCAATTGGCCGATGAGCTGGTGCTGAAATCTCGGATCGGTCGCCTCGCGGGCTGGCTCTTGCTGCTCGAGATGATGCCAGTAGCGTCCGCTCACCCGCGCCGCGTGATCCTCGCTGACCGCCAGCCAGGTCTGGGTCCGTTGCCCCGTGTCGATATCGACCGGGGCGCCCGCGCCGCCCATCTTCGTGCGCACCCAACCGGGATCGACGGCGTTGCAGAGGACGTTGGGCCAGCGCCGCGCCAGCGCGTAGGCGAGCGCGACGACGTGCAGCTTGCTCTCGGCATAGGCCTTGGCCGCATTCCAGGCCCGCTTGGTCCAATCGAGGTCGTCGAGCGAGCCCTCTCCGCCGCGGTGCAATCCGCTGCTGAGATAGATCAATCGGGCGGGCCGCGCGATCAGGGCCGTCAGCATGAACGGCGCAAGCGTGTTGATGGCCAGCGTCTCGGCATGGCCTTCAGGGGTCGCGCCGCGGCTCGGCCGCGTGTAGACGCCGGCATTGTGGATGACCGCATCCAGGCGCCCGATCGCGTTGACCTGGTCGGCGATGCTCCGCGTCTCCTCGCCGCTTCTGAGATCGCCGATCACCAATCCCCGGGCGCGCGAAGTGAGCCCGCCGAGGGCCGCAGCACGATCCGCCGAACGCGCGTGCAGCACGACGTGGTGGCCCCGATCGAGGAGCGATTGCGCCGCCGCCCGGCCGAGGCCGTCCGTGCTGCCGGTGATGAATATGGTCGCCATGGGGTTCTCCTAGGGTGTTTCAGGACGCAATCTACGGCGCTCGCGGCACTCGGGTCCCGCGCCCCCGAGGCCTGCGGACCCGAAGCAAAGCGGCCTCCAGCGGCATTTTGCGGAACTCGCCGCTTTCGTCGATCACGAAAGGCGAATTGACGCGTAGTCGATCGAAAATCAACTCACGGTACCTCTGGTCGAAAGCACCTGATGGTGGAATAATTCCCGATACATTCTTGATTAGATTTTGACGTCGGCCGCGAACCGGCTGGCGACGTGGATTTTCATCATGGCCGCGCTTCCTCAGGACGTTGTGGCGGATTTGCAGCAGGAGAACGCGCGGCTCCTGGCCGAATTGCGCGCCGCACAAGATCGCGAGACCGCCACCGCGGACATTCTCAAGATCATTGCCAGTTCGCCATCGGAGGTGAAGCCGGTATTCGATGCGATCGCGAGGCGCGCAAATGCCTTGCTCGGCGGCTTTTCGACGACCGTATTCCGCTTCATCGACGGCAATGCCCACTTGGCGGCGTTCACGCCGACGAATCCTGCCGCCGATGAAGCGTTGAAGAAGATGTTTCCGCGTCCGATCGCCGATTTCGAGAGTTTTGCGAGGGCAGAGGCCGGTAAGGTGGTGCCGACGCCCGATACTGAAGCGCTGACGAACGACATCAAATTCATCGCGCGGGCCCGCGGCTTTCGCAGCATGTTGTTCGTTCCGCTCGCGACCGGCGGCGTGGTGATCGGCATGATCAGCGTCACGCGAGCCGAGCCGGGGGCCTTCGCTCCGCATCATGTGCAGCTTCTGCAGACCTTCGCCGACCAGGCTGTCATCGCCATAGAGAACGCGCGGCTGTTCGACGAGGTGCAGGCGCGTACCGACGACTTGCGGGAATCGCTGCAGCAGCAGACCGCGACCGCCGATGTGTTGAAAGTCATCAGCCGCTCCGCGTTCGATCTGCAAACCGTTCTCGACACGCTGACGGAATCGGCGGCGTGGCTGTGTGGTGCCGACATGGCGGCAATCGTCCGGCACGATGGCGATGGTGGCTACTATCATGCAACTCGCTACAATTTCTCGCCCGAGTGGGCCAAGGCCTCGGCGGGCGTTCGGCTCAATGCGGGACGCGGTAGCCTGGTCGGGCGCGTCCTGCTGTGCGGCAAGGCTGTTCAGATCCCGGACGTCCTGGTCGATCCGGACTATGCCTATCCCGAGCAACAGAGGGCCGGCGGTTACCGCACCCTCCTGGGCGTACCCTTGCTCCGGTCCGGAGAAACGATCGGCGTGCTATTCCTGGGCCGCAAGACCGTGAACTCGTTCACGGATAAGCAGATTGACCTGGTCTCCACTTTCGCCGATCAGGCCGTGATCGCGATCGAGAATGTGCGGCTGTTCGATGAGGTCCAGGCGAAGACGCGCGACCTCGCCGAATCGCTCCAGCAGCAAACCGCGACGGCCGATGTGCTGAAGGTGATCAGCCGCTCGACCTTCGATCTGCAAACCGTGCTCGACACGCTGGTCGAGTCGGCGGCACGGCTGTGCGAAGCGGAGATGGCCTTCATCATGCGCCGCGAGGGCGATGAATATCAGGCCGGAGCAGCGGTCGGGTTTTCCGAGGACTACATCGCTTTTCTGCAGGCTCATCCGATCGCCCCCGGCAGGGGCACGGTCACGGGTCGAGCCGTCCTCGAACGCCGTCCGGTGCAGATCCTCGACGTCGCTGCCGATCCCGAATACGGCCTGCAGGCGTCGATCACGATGGCGGGTCAACGCACGGCGCTCGGTGTTCCACTCCTGCGCGAGAATGAGCCGATCGGCGCGATCGTGATCGCCCGCAAGCGCGTGCAGCCCTTCACCGAAAAACAGATCGAGCTCGTCGCCACGTTTGCCGACCAGGCGGTGATCGCCATCGAGAATGTCCGGCTGTTCGAACAATTGAAAACCAGGACGCGCGATCTGTCCGAGGCGCTGACGTACCAGACCGGCAGCGCCAATATCTTGCGGGTCATCGCTTCCTCCCCGACCGAAGTCGGTCCGGTGCTCAAGGCGATCGTGGAAAGCGCATGCGGGCTTTGCGAGGCATATGATGCACTGGTCATTCTGAGGGATGGCGACGATATCGTCATCCAGGCGCACCATGGCCCGGTTCCCGTGGTGTGGAGCCGACGACCGATCAGTGTCAAATCGCCGACCGGCTGGGCGATTATCGATCGTCGCACCGTTCAGGTGCACGACCTGCTCGGGCCCGAAGGGGAGCAATACCCGACAGGACGCGAATATGCGCTTCGCTCCAACGTTCGGACCGTTTTGAGTGTGCCGCTCTTGCGCGAAGGCGAGAGCATGGGGGCGATCGTGCTGCGTCGTACCGAGGTGCGCCCATTCGACGACAAGCAGATCACGCTGCTGCAGACCTTTGCCGATCAGGCTGTCATCGCCATCGGCAACGTGCGTTTGTTCGAGCAATTGAATGAATCGCTGGAGCGGCAGACGGCAACATCGGAGGTGCTGGAAATCATAAGCGCTTCATCGGGCGCACTTACTCCGGTCTTCCACAAGATGCTGGAGAATGCGACGCGAATTTGCGGCGCCGGTTTTGGCACCATGAATCTCTACGAGGAGGGCGGCTTTCGCACGGTCGCATTGCACAACGCGCCGCAAGCTTATGTCGATACCCGGCTCTACCAGCACATTCGCCCACATCCCGCGAGCGGGCTCGGCACCGTCGAGAAGACGCATCAGACGGTTCATATCGACGACATCAGGACGCAGCCGCCCTATGTCGAAGGCAACCCCAACGTTCGCGCGCTTGCCGACCTTGCCGGCGCAAGGACCCTCGTCATCGTGCCCATGCTCAAGGAAGATGAGCTGATTGGCACGATCACGATCTTCCGCCAGGAAGTCAAACCCTTCACGGACAAGCAGATCGAGCTCGTATCCAATTTCGCGCACCAGGGCGTGATCGCGATCGAAAATGCGCGCCTGCTGAATGAGTTGCGCGAGCGCACCATGGAATTGTCGCAATCGCTCGAGGAGTTGCGAAATGCGCAGGACCGGCTGATCCAGACCGAGAAGCTTGCCTCGCTCGGGCAACTCACGGCCGGCATTGCGCACGAGATCAAGAACCCGCTCAATTTCGTCAACAACTTTGCGGCGCTGTCCTCCGAACTCACCGACGAGCTCGGCGACGCGCTGCGCTCAGCCGGCCTGGGCGAGGCGGAAAGGCAGGACATCGACGCGCTGATACACATGCTGAGAGGTAACCTTAAAAAGATCGTGCAGCACGGAACGCGCGCCGATTCCATTGTCAAGAATATGCTTCTGCATTCCCGCGAAGGGTCTGGCGAACGCCGCGCGGCCGACATCAACGTCATCCTCGAGGAAAGCCTCAACCTCGCCTATCACGGAGCCCGCGCGGAAAGAGCCGGCTTCAACATCACGCTTGAAAGAAAGCTGGATCCGTCTGCGGGCGCGCTCGAGCTGTATCCGCAGGAGATCACGCGGGTGTTCCTCAATCTGGTTTCAAACGGTTTCTACGCGGCAAGCAAGCAAAAGGACGCCGCCGGTGACGGCTTCGAGCCAAGGCTGCGCGCGACGACCACAGACCTCGGCGGCGCCGTCGAAATCCGCATTCGCGACAATGGCACCGGCATCCCGGCCGATGTCAGAGAGAAGATATTCAATCCGTTCTTCACCACCAAGCCGGCCGGCGAAGGAACGGGCCTCGGCCTTTCGATCTGCCACGACATCATCGTGAAGCAGCACGGCGGCAGCATCGAGGTCGATACCGAGCCGGGCGAATATACCGAGTTCATCATTACGCTGCCGCGCATGCGGGCGGCACCGTTGCAGACGGGAGGCAGAAGTTGAGCGTCTATATAATGGTCGTTGACGACGAGCCCGATGTCGAGGCGCTTTTCCGCCAGCAGTTTCGGCGCGATCTGCGCGCCGGTCGTTTTCTGATGGAGTTCGTATCCTCGGCACCCCTGGCATTGCAGCGCGCGGCCGAGATTGCGGATGCCACCCTGATTCTGATCCTGTCCGACATCAACATGCCCGGAATGAGCGGACTGGAGATGCTGCCTATCGTGCGCTCGGCCCGCCCCGATGTGCCTGTCATCATGATCACGGCCTACGGTGATGCCGAGACCAGGCGCAAGGCGCTGGAGAAGGGCGCCGCCGACCTATTGACCAAACCAATCGACTTCGCGGCGCTGCGCCAGGAGATCGATACGAGGCTTGAACGGGCCGCATGACGCAACCATTGTGACAAACTGAATCGCTCGCAAAGTGGAAACTTCGCAGACGCTACCCCAATTGAAAGCAGGCATCCTCCGTCAATCTTCGTCAGAAAAATCGGGGATTCAAAATGAAGACGCTCCTGGTCCCGCTTCAGAATATTCCGATGATGACAGCCACGCTCGCTGTGGCCTTGGATATCGCGCGACGTTCCGGCGCCTATATCGAAGGTTTTCCACTCCGGTTCGGCATCCCTCAATATGCGGCCGCCGAATTGGCCACCGGCATTCTCCTGGATTCGTATCAGGTGAAGAGCGAAGCCGAATTGAACGACATGCGCAACTTCTTCGAAGCATTCATGCTCAAGCATGTTGTTCCTCGGGCCACCGCAGGCTCGAACCCGCCGTGCTTCGGCTGGCTGGAGAACGCGCCTGAGGGCGAAGACTTTATCGGAAGTTATGGGCGCGCTTTCGATCTGATCGTGATGGCGCGGTCTGACGTTGATGCTGCGGGCCCTCACCGCCGCGCGATCGAATCCGCGCTGTTTGAGAGCGGCAGGCCCGTTCTGCTGACGCCGTCGAATGCACCAAGAAGCGTCGCAACAAACATCATGATCCACTGGAACGGGAGTACCGAGCAAGCTCGGGCAAACGCATTTGCCATGCCGTTGCTTCGTCTGGCCGAAAGGGTATCGGTCCTAACGGTTGTCGGCGGCCAAGCGGTGCCGGGACCGTCTGCCGGTCAGATCGCTCGGCAACTCCAATACAATGGCATTGCGCCCAGCTTGATCAGCGTCGAGCTGGAGGGGCGCGAAACGGGTGAGGCGGTCCTCGATGCCGCCAGGGCACACGGTTGCGATCTATTGATCAAAGGAGCCTTCACCCGCACGCGGCTGCGGCAGATGATATTCGGTGGGGCGACCAGCTATATCATGGAGCACGCGGATATCCCCGTTCTTATGGCTCACTAGCGCACAAAAGGCATGGTTCTTTCGTCGCTGGTGAGACAATCTATTGATTCACGGAGCGACAGCGCGTGGCTTTGGCTATCAACATTCGGTCCGACGATCCCTCGGCAAAGCAGATCGAAGCCTTGTGGGATGAAGTTGCCGCGTTTGAGAGCCAGCCTTCGATGAGGGCTCTCGGCTATCGCCCGCATTTTACATTCGCCATCTATGATGCGCCCGAGATTACCGCGGAGATCGCGTGGGAGACCATGCTCCGCGCGGTAGGAGGCGAAGGGCAACTACTCGTCGCGTTCAAGCGAATTCGTTGGTTCGCAGGTCCGCCGCTGGTGCTCTGGGCGGAGCCGGAATTCGATGAAACGCTCGTCAGGTGGCACGCTTCGATCAGCGCTGCGATCGATCCAGCCTTTTGTCGGCTGCACTATCGGCCGGGAAACTGGCGACCTCATTGCACGCTCGGCACACAGATCGCCGACGCAAAGCGTGATGACGCGATCGCTTTCGCGCAGTCATTCAACGGGAGCATCAGCGTGCTGTTCGACGTCGTGGATTGCGTTTCTTTTCCGCCCGTGCGGGTGGTTGCAGAACAGCGCTTGCCGGTTCGGGCTCCGTGAGCCGACGTCCCGCTCATCGATGCATCCGGCCGCTCCAGCCGCGACGATTATCCGTAAGGCCTCTCCCGACGATGCCATCCTGCCCCTGTTTTGCCCGACAAGTCAAACGCGACTTCGGAAAAGGCGTAACCCCTTGATCCCGCTGATGCCGCCTACTGTGCATGGGGTTGTTTTCGAATTTTGACAGAGCGGAAGCAAGACTCCCAGTCCGTCTACGCTCTTCGAGCTACGCCGGATACGCTTCGCTAATATTGGGCGTGGCTGGGCCACGCGAAGCCTTTGGCGAAGCGTGGTGGGCGCACAAGGG
Source organism: Bradyrhizobium sp. WBAH42 (assembly GCF_024585265.1). Lineage (NCBI taxonomy): Bacteria > Pseudomonadati > Pseudomonadota > Alphaproteobacteria > Hyphomicrobiales > Nitrobacteraceae > Bradyrhizobium > Bradyrhizobium sp. WBAH42. The sequence continues at coordinate 118,964 of NZ_CP036533.1, read as the reverse complement.
ATCGAACCTTGGACCTCTCCCGTGTGAAGGGAACGCTCTCCCGCTGAGCTATGCGCCCGGGACCCATCATGCAGGCGGCCGGACCTTTCGGCCGGCCGGCACATTGGAGCCCGCGATTTAGAAGTGCCGGCCGAAGGTGTCAAGTTTTCAGGCGTCGCGGGGGCGGAAAACCTTCGGCAGGTCGGCCCATTTGCTACGGAAGCCGGATTTTGGCTGGTTACGCGCCCTGCTGGCGGGCGCGGGAGGCGTGGGCCTGGAGCGCGCGGATGCGCTCGGCGAGCGTTCCGCCGCCTTCGGGCAGGCGGGCAGCCGGAGCGCCATTGGTCGCGGCGTCGTTGGCCGGGCGCGGCGCCGGCTTCGGCGGCTGGCCGGCCTCGGCCGCGAGCAGCGCCTCGATCGGCGAGTTCGGGCCTTCGAGCTGCATCGCGAGCTTGGCGACTTCGGCCGCGATGTCGTTGATGCGTTCGCGCAGCAGCGCGTTCTCCATCCGCTCCGTCGCCCAGGAACTCTCGGCCTGCTGCTGGATCGCGTTGATGTCGCGCTGGAGTTTCGCGCGCTCGTCGCGCGCGCTGCGCAGCTGCTCCTCCAGCGTGGCCTTTTCCGCACGCAGCTGCTCCATCGCAGCCGACGACTTGCCGCCGCTGAGGCCCGCGATCTCGACGCGGAGCTCCTTGATGGTGCGCTCGTTGGCCTCGTTGGCCTGGCGCAGCTGGTTGTTCTCGTAGTCGCGCTCGGCGAGCAGCTTGCCCTGCGTGGCAAGGCGTCCTTCGAGATCGGCGACGCGGCTCGACAGCATCTCGGCCTCCTTGACCTGCACGATGAGCTGGCGGTCGAGCTCGGTGACGCGCTGGCTCAGATTCTCGACGCGGCCGCGCGCCTCGTTGAGCTCGCGCGAGGCGGTCTCGGATTCGGTGCGCTCCTGTGCGAGACGCGCTTGCGTCGCGGCAAATTCCTTCTCGGCATCGCCGACGCGGTGCTTCAATTCCTCGATCTGCGTTCGCACCGCGACCAGCTCGACCTGGCGGCTCTCCGCCATCATCGAGCGGTCGGACAGTTCGGAGTTGATCTTGGCGAGCTCGGCCTGCTTGTCGGCCAGCGCGATCTCGGCCTGGCGCAAGGCTTCCGTCTTGGCGCTGAACTCCTCCTCGGTGGCGCGGAGCTGCTCCTTCACCGCCTTCTCGCGCGCCTCCAGCGCGAAGATCGTGGCGTTCTTCTCGCCGAGCTCGATCTTCATGCGGTTGATGGCGTCGCTCTTCTTGCCGAGCTCGGCCAGCTGGCTCGTGGTCTTGTTCTTGAGCTGCTCGACGCTCATCTCGAGCCGCCGGGCGGACATGGCGAACTCGGCGCGGAGCTGGTCCTTGTCGGCCTGGATCTCGGCCATCGACAGCGGGGTGGCGGCCTCTAACCGGCGCGTGGTCAGGCGCACCGCGCGGTTATGCACCAGCGGCACGATTGCGAGCCCGCACAGCATGGAGAGCAGGAAACCGATCGCCAGGTACATGATCGGTTCGACCATGGGCCATAACTCCCAAGCTTAAGGAAAAATTCATCAACGACAATGCCATGGCGGGCCGGCAAAAAGCCAGCCCCGCGCTGTCGTTAACCTTGATCGGTGGGCAGTGGGGAGGGCGAGGGCCTAGAACGGGTTCCAGGTCGCGCGCGGGGTGTATTTGAGATAGCCGATATTGGCGCCCAGCCGCAGGCCGAGCCCCGAGCGGATCGGCACCAGCACGATGTTGTTGGCGGTGAGCGCCGTCATGCCGAAGCCGCCGATGATGTAGGCCGAGCCGTCGATGCCGCCGAAGCGCTGGTAGATCGCGTTGGTGGCGGGCAGGTTGTAGACCAGCGTCATGGTGCGGGCGCCGTCGCCGCCCCAGTCGAAGCCGAGCGAGGGGCCCTGCCAATAGACGCGGAGGTCGCCGGCGTTCTTGGTGTAGAGCGTGCCCTCGCCATAGCGCAGGCCGGCGACGAAGGCGCCGGAGCCTTCCTCACCCAGGATGTAGCCGTTCGGCAGGCCCCACTGGCTGACCGCCTTCTCGATGATCGAGGCGAGCCCGCGCGAGACGTTGCCGAAGAAGCGATGGCCGGCGGTGACGAGCTCGTCCGGCCCATAGGTGTTGGGCGTCGGGGTCCGCTGCGGCGGCGGCAGGTCAGGCGGCGGCGCCTGCTGGGCGGAGGCCGGCACGATCCAGCCGATCATCCCGGCAAGCGCGAGCGCAGCAAGGCGTGATGCGAAAGTCATAAAAGAACCCCTGGTACCGAATCCGGTCGCTTCCTTAACCTGACGCCAACAGGCACGGCTCTAGGTTGCGCCGGATGTCCCCTCGACTCGGATGTTATCCGCAGCAACTATGACGGCACAACGGCAGGAAGATAGCCCTTTGCGCCCCGGAATTGCCTTGATCGCCCGCCGCCTCTGCCTGCTTGCGGGCATTTGGATCGTCGGCGCGGGGGGGCCGGCAGGGGCCGCCACCACCGAGCGGATCGTCGTCAACCGCTTCACCGGCGTCGCCATCGAGGGCTTCGACCCCGTCGCCTATTTCGTCGCCGGCGCGGCCGTGCAGGGGACGGCGGAGTTCGAGGCGAACCTCTGGGGCGCTGTCTGGCGCTTCCGGAACGAGGGCAACCGCGCCTCTTTCCAGGCCCATCCCGAGATCTACGGACCGCAGTTCGGCGGCTATGATCCGGCCGATATCGCCCGCGGCGTCATCGTCGCCGGCAATCCGCATTTCTTCGCGATCGTGGCGCAGCGGCTCTATCTGTTCAGCCGGGAGGACAATCGCGACGCCTTCGTCGCCGATCCCGATCGCTTCCTCTATGAGGTGGGCAAGCGCTGGCCGGCCCTGCAGGAGAAGCTCGGGCAGTAAGCGAGCCCGGTCAGTAGCAGTCTACCGCCTGCGGGTCGCCCCAGGCGATGAATTCCGGGATGATGAAGTCGGTATCGCTGCGCTGGCCGAATCGGAGCTCGCCGCCTTTGCCATCGGTTACCTTGCCGCCGGCCGCGGTCACGACCGCGCAGCCGGCCCCGACGTCCCATTCCGAGGTCGGCCCGAAACGGGGATAGATGTCGGCGCTGCCTTCCGCGATCCGGCCGAATTTCACGGCCGAGCCGCACGTCATCCTGACCGCATTGGGCCTGTTGTCGATGAACGCCTCGCTTCTGGCATCGCCGTGCGAACGGCTCACCGCCGCGATCCAGGGCTCCCCTCGCGTCGGCAGCTTGCGGGTACGGATCGGCTCGGCGGCGGTGATCGTCGCGCCGTTGAACCTCACGCGTTCGGCGCCGTGGCCGACGATGCCGCGCCAGAGCAGGCCGAGCGCGGGGGCGGACACGATGCCGAGCAGCGGTACGCCTTCCGTCACCAATGCGAGATTGACCGTGAATTCGTCGCGGCCGGCGACGAATTCCTTGGTGCCGTCGAGCGGATCGATCAGGAAGAAGCTGCTCTGAAACGGCGGGGAGGCGAGCCCGGTCCGCTCCTCCGACAGCGTCGGAACGTCGCCCGCGAGCTGCGCGAGACCGTCCGCGATGATGCGGTCGGCGGCAAGGTCAGCCTCGGTCACCGGCGAGCCATCCTGCTTGCCGTCGATCCGCATGGCAGCGCGGTTGACAGCGAGGATCGCCTCGCCCGCCTTCACCACCAGCGCGGTCGCCGGCTCCATCAGGCCAAAGGCGGCCGCTCCGTCAATGATCCGCTTCACCTGCATGCCTCATCTGTCGGCAAAATCGTTCCTCGTCCACTGATTCGCCCCGATCGATTCGCTTGGGCTTATGGCCGCCTCGAGCCGATCGCAAGCTAGCTGCCGCGGGGTTGCGAATGTTAGAACCCGCAGCATCCGTCAAGCATGCGTGATTCGCGGCGTCCAGCGCCGTGCAATTCCAGGAACCCTCCAGGACCCCATTATATGTCTGACGCTTCGTCGCCCGCGACCGCTACTGCTCCCGATATGCTCGAACTCGCCGCGCTGTTGTGCTCGCGGGTCTGCCACGATCTCATCAGCCCCGTGGGCGCCATCGTCAACGGGCTCGAAGTGCTCGACGACGATCCCAAGCCCGAGGACCGCGAGTTCGCGCTCGACCTGATTCGCAAGAGCGCCAAGACGGCCTCCGCCCGGCTCCAGTTCTGCCGTCTTGCCTTCGGTGCGGCCGGCTCCTCCGGCGCGCAGATCGATCTCGGCGATGCCCAGACCATGGCGAAAGGCCATATCGAGGACGGCAAGTGCTCGATCACCTGGAATCTGCCGCGGCTGCTGCTGCCGAAGAACCGCGTCAAGCTGCTGCTCAACATGCTGGTCGTCGCCCAGCACACGATCCCGCGCGGCGGCATGCTGACGGTCGATCCCGTCGGCGAGGGCGAGGCGATGAGCTTTCGCATCACCGCGACCGGACACAATGCGCGCCTGCCGCAGAACATCTCCGAGCTCCTGAGCGGCGAGCGCGGGCCTGCTGCGGATGCGCATGCGATCCAGCCTTATTATACGCGGCTGCTCGCGCAGGCCTGCGGGCTCACCGTGACGCTCAAGCCGGAAGGCGAAGCAATCATCGTTATCGCTTCGTAAACGCGAAGCGTCGCTCGCGAGCGTTAAATCCAATCTTTACGAGGCGCTTCGGCTTGTCCGGAGCGCCTTATCTCTTTGTTGGTTCCGTTCTTTTGCACATACTCAACCAATATTAAACGCTTTGCGGTGAAGCTGGCCCCATTCCGAAATGGCGCATCACGCCTCGTGCGCGCCCTTCCTGTATGAAGGCCTGTTTTCATGGATGATCTGTTGCGGGAGTTTCTGACGGAGACCAGCGAGAGCCTGGACACCGTGGACAATCAGCTGGTGAAGTTCGAGCAGGAGCCGAACAACGCCAAGATCCTGGATAACATCTTCCGCCTAGTACGTCACCGCGATGATCGGCGGCCAGCTGTTCGGCCTGCCGATCTCCCGCGTCCAGGACGTGTTCATGCCCGAGCGCGTCACCCGCGTGCCCCTGTCCTCGCGCGAGATCGCGGGCGTCCTCAACCTGCGCGGCCGCATCGTCACCGTGGTCGACATGCGTGCCCGCCTCGGCCTGCCCAAGGCCGAAGACGGCAAGGTGCCGATGGCGGTCGGCGTCGACCTGCGCGGCGAATCCTACGGCCTGCTCATCGACCAGATCGGCGAGGTGCTGCGCCTGTCCGAGGACGGCAAGGAGGAGAACCCCGTCAACCTCGACCCCCGCATGGCCAAGCTCGCCGGCGGCGTCCACCGCCTCGACGGCCAGCTCATGGTCGTGCTCGACGTCGATCGCGTCCTCGAGCTCGCGCCCGAGATGATGGCAGCCTGATACGGCGGCACTGCCGCCGGCGAGCTCGCAATTGGAAGTATCCCCGCAAAGGGGAGGAAGCAGAGGTTCACATGCGAACGTGTCTCGTCGTTGATGATTCCAGCGTCATCCGCAAGGTTGCGCGCCGGATCCTGGAGGGGCTCGACTTCCAGATCCTCGAAGCCGAGGACGGTGAGAAGGCGCTGGAGGCCTGCAAGCGCGGCCTGCCCGATGCGGTGCTGCTTGACTGGAACATGCCGGTCATGGATGGCTACGAGTTCCTCGGCCATCTCCGCCGCATGCCCGGCGGCGACCAGCCGAAGGTGGTGTTCTGCACCACCGAGAACGACGTCGCGCATATCGCGCGCGCGCTGCACGCCGGCGCCAACGAGTACATCATGAAGCCGTTCGACAAGGACATCGTGACGGCGAAATTCCAGGAAGTCGGCCTGATCTGAGCGACCGCCCGGAGGCTGAACGGATCCTTCGGCGCTTGTTTTCAACTGAACCGTTTCAGTCTGAGTTGGTGAGTAATGAGTGTTGCGTTCGCAGGTAATTCGACCACGGGCACGTCGCGCGAAGCCGGACCTTTGCGGGTAATGATCGTCGACGATTCCGTCGTCATCCGCGGTCTGATTTCGCGCTGGATCGGTGCCGAGCACGACATGGAGGTCGCGGCGTCGCTGCGCACCGGGCTCGAGGCGGTCAACCAGCTCGATCGCATCAATCCCGATGTTGCCGTGCTCGACATCGAAATGCCCGAGCTCGATGGCCTCTCGGCACTGCCGCAACTGCTCGCCAAGAAGCGCGATCTCGTCATCATCATGGCTTCGACGCTGACCCGCCGCAACGCGGAGATCAGCTTCAAGGCGTTGTCGCTCGGCGCGGCCGATTACATTCCCAAGCCGGAATCGACGCGTGAGGCGTCGGCCGCAGACATTTTCCATCACGACCTGATCCAGAAGATCCGCCATCTCGGCGCGCGGCTGCGTCGCAAGTCTGCGGTTGCGAGCCCGCCGCTGGCGCCCGCGAGCCCGGCTCCCGTTGTCCGCGGTCCTGTTGCGCGGCCTGCCGCGCCTGCGCCCGCTCCGGCCGTGCATGCCCCCTCGTCAGGATCGCTAGCGACACGTCCGTTCTCGACCCAGGCGCCGAAGGTGCTGCTGATCGGCTCCTCGACCGGCGGTCCTCAGGCGCTGATGGCGCTCGTCACCGAGCTCGGCCCCGTGATCGATCGCTTCCCGGTGCTGATCACCCAGCACATGCCACCGACCTTCACCACCATCCTCGCCGAGCATCTGGGGCGTACGAGCCGCCGGCCGGCGGCCGAGGCGGTCGACGGTGAGCCGGTGAAGCCGGGACGGATTTACCTTGCACCGGGCGGCAAGCACATGCGCGTCGCGCGCAGCGGCGTTGACCCGGTGATCGCGCTCGACGACGGCCCCGCCGTCAATTTCTGCAAGCCTGCGGTCGATCCGCTCTTCACCTCCGCCATCGACGTCTGGCATGGCAACATCCTCTCCGTGATCCTGACCGGCATGGGCTCGGATGGGATGCGCGGCGGCAAGGACATCGTCGCGGCCGGCGGCAGCGTGATCGCGCAGGACGAAGCCTCCAGCGTGGTCTGGGGCATGCCGGGCGCGGCGGCCAATGCCGGCATCTGCGCGGCGATCCTGCCGCTCAACCAGATCGGCGCCAAGGTCAACCGCTTGTTCGCGGGAGACCGCTCGTGACACCCGCAGATTACGACTATCTGCGCAAGTTCCTGAAAGAGCGCTCCGGTCTCGATCTCTCCGCCGACAAGCAATATCTGGTCGAGAGCCGGCTGCTGCCGCTCGCCCGCAAGGCAAGCCTTCCCGGCATCCCCGATCTCGTTCTGAAGATCAGGAACGGCGACGGCCGGCTTGCGACCGACGTGGTCGAGGCGATGACCACCAACGAGACCTTCTTCTACCGCGACAAGATCCCGTTCGATCATTTGCGCGACACCATCCTGCCGGGCCTGATCCAGGCGCGCGCGGCGCGCAAGTCGCTTCGCATCTGGTCAGCGGCCTCCTCGACCGGGCAGGAGCCCTATTCGATCGCGATGTGCATGAAGGAGATGGGCGCAGCTCTCGCCGGCTGGCGCGTCGAGATCGTTGCCACCGACCTGTCGCAGGAGGTGCTGGAGAAATCCAAGGCCGGCGTGTACAGCCAGTTCGAGGTGCAGCGCGGCCTGCCGATCCAGCATCTGGTGAAATACTTCACGCAAGTGGGCGAGCTCTGGCAGCTCAACGCCGACATTCGTGCCATGGTGCAGTTCCGCCAGCTCAATCTGCTGCAGGACTTCTCCCATCTCGGCACCTTCGACGTGATCTTCTGCCGCAACGTGCTGATCTATTTCGACCAGGACACCAAGGCGGTGATTTTCGAGCGCATGGCGAAGGCGATGGAGGCGGACGGCACGTTGCTGCTTGGCGCCGCCGAATCCGTCGTCGGCATCACCGACGCGTTCCGCCCGGTCGCCGATCGCCGCGGTCTCTATCAGCTCAACCCCGCGCGTTCCGGCCGTCCGATGGGCGGATTGATGCCGCAGCCGCTGAAGCTCGCCGCGGCGAGGTGACACTGTCATTCCGGGGCGGCGCGCTTGCGCCGAGCCCGGAATCCATAACCACAGGAAATCGTAACAGGCAGGCTGAGAGAGCCGGCCTCTTTCGATCCGCCTGTGGTTATGGATTCCGGGCTCGCTCGCTCCGCGAGCGCCCCGGAATGACCGCTTCACAAAATCGCATGCGGCAAAAACCGCGAGCGGTTGCCTGTGATCGGGCTCTCGTCCTCGCGGATCGACAGCCCGCAGGGCTCGTGGTTCACCAGCCAGCTTCCGATCACCGGATAAAAGCCCGAAAAGTTCGGCAGCGGTGACAATGCCTGGCGCACGAAACCTTCGGCGCCGTAGGGCCCTGCCTGCTCGTCGAGCTGCATGCCGCCGGACACCAGCGTGACATTAGCGCCTTCGCGCGACAGCAGCGGCTTGCGCACATAGGACGAGCCGAGCTCGGCGGCGCGCGGATCGTCCTCGAAGAAGGCCGGCAGCAAATTGGGATGATTCGGAAACATCTCCCAGAGCAGCGGCAAGATGCCCTTGTTGGAGAGCACCGCCTTCCACGGCGGCTCGATCCAGCGCGTCGGCGCATCCTTCAGCTTGGCGCCGAAGGCGTCCTGGAACATCCATTCCCAGGGGTAGAGCTTGAAGGCGAGCGCGATATCGTTCTCGTCAACATCGACGAAGCCGCCGGCCTCGTCGCGCCAGCCGACCTGTTCGATGTCGAGCAGCGTCGTCGAGAGTCCGGCCTGGCGCGCGGTGTCTTCGAGATAAGCGAGCGTGCCGGCGTCTTCCTCGTTGCCGGTGATCCCGGTGAGATGGACGGGACGACCGCCAGCGATTTCCTTCCAAGCTGCGATCAGCCGCTCATGGATGGAGTTGAACTGGTCGGCGCGCGAGGGGATGACGCGGCGTTCGATCGCCTGTTCGAGCCAGGTCCATTGGAACACCGCGGCCTCGAAGATCGAGGTCGGCGTATCCGCGTTGTATTCGAGCAGCTTCGCCGGCGACTTGCCGTCGAACCTCAGATCGAGCCGGCCGTAGAGGCTGCGGTCGTCGCGCTTCCAGCTCTCGGCGATCAGGCTCCAGAACGCTTCCGGAATCTTCAAGCGCTGCAAGAAGCGCTCGTCGCCGATGACGCGGCCGGCAAGATCGAGGCACATCGCGTCGATCTCGCCGGTCGGCGTCTCGATGCCGCGCTCGATCTCGTCCAGCGTGAAGCCGTAATAGGCGCGCTCGTCCCAATAGCGCTCGCCGTCGATGGTGTGGAAGACGAAGCCGCATTGCGCCGCGGTCTCTCGCCAGTCGTCGCGCTCCAAGCAAGTGATGCGTTGCATGGTCAACCCCCGCCGGAGAAGCCATGGCCGAACGAGCCGAAGCCGCCACGGCTCACGCTGCTGTGGCCGGAATCCGACGACGTGCCCGACGAGGAATGGCTCGATGAATCGCTCTCGAAGAAGCTCGATCGCGACGACCAGCGCGAGCTGCTGCCGCCCGACGAACTGCTGCTGCTGCTGCTGGTGGTGCAAGTCGTGGTCGTCTGCCCCGGCACGGCGCCGGGGGAGGGCTCGCAGGTCTGCCGCGGCATCAAGGTGTAGGCGGTGGTGCCGACGGCGATCGTACCCATCACCAGCAGCGCGACGTGGCCGGAGCGCTTCATCGGCGGCCGCGAGGGCGGCGGCTCGGCCACCGGCCGGCGCTTGCCGAACTCCTTCTTGGCGGGTTTGTCGGCCATGTCAGTAGATCATGCTGGCGGCGTTGAGCAGCCCCGCGGCGAGCGAGGACAGGCCGAGCCAGATCGCCGGGGCAAGCTCGCCGGCGGAGATCCGCTCCGAGAGGTTGGGGACCGGGACCTTGATGAGGAAGAACACGATGACCTGCACGATCAGCGCGATCGTCGCCCAGATCAGGCAGTCCAGCACGTTCGCCGAATGCGCGATGGCGCTGACCAGCGGCGCCACGAAGCCGAGCAGGCTCAGCCCGAGCGCGATCGCCGCGGCCGGCTCGTTGTCGCGGATGAGCTGGAACTCGTTATGGGCCGTGATGCGGGTATAGACGAACAGATAGGCCACGATCGCGATCAGCCCGGTGCAGAAATAGACCAGGAAGGCGGGCAGGCCGGCGAGTGATTGCAGGATCATCGTTCCCCCATCGTGCAGCGACCATTCGTCGGCAGGGGAAGGCTAGTGGTTCAAACGTTAAGCTTCGGATGAAGCCTCACCCCAAAAAACGAAAACCCCGCCATTTGCGGCGGGGTCCAGGCTGGGAGGAGCGAGCCTGATGGGCTCGCGACGTAACCTTAAGATCAGGCGGGGATGCGCTCGTCGGCCTCGTGCGGCTCGCGCAGCACGTAGCCGCGGCCCCAGACGGTCTCGATGAAGTTGCGGCCCTCGGAGGCGTTGGCGAGCTTCTTGCGGAGCTTGCAGATGAAGACGTCGATGATCTTCAGCTCGGGCTCGTCCATGCCGCCATAGAGATGGTTGAGGAACATTTCCTTGGTGAGGGTCGTGCCCTTGCGCAAGCTGAGCAGCTCCAGCATCTGATATTCCTTGCCGGTCAGATGCACGCGCTGGCCGCCGACTTCCACCGTCTTGGTGTCGAGGTTGACGACGAGGTCGCCGGTCTGGATGACCGACTGGGCATGGCCCTTGGAGCGGCGCACGATCGCGTGGATGCGGGCCACCAGCTCGTCCTTGTGGAAGGGCTTGGTCATGTAGTCGTCGGCGCCGACGCCGAGACCCTTGACCTTGTCCTCGATGCCGGCGAGGCCGGAGAGGATCAGAATCGGTGTCTTGATCTTGGAGACCCGGAGCTGCTTGAGCACGTCGTAGCCGGACATGTCGGGCAGGTTGAGGTCGAGGAGAATAATGTCGTAATCGTATAGTTTACCGAGATCGACGCCTTCTTCCCCCAAATCGGTCGTGTAGACGTTGAAGCTCTCCGACTTCAGCATCAGCTCGATCGACTGCGCGACGGCGCTGTCATCTTCAATCAGCAAAACGCGCATGCCAGTTCCCCATAGTCGCCGCTCCTGGGCGTCAGGTCGGCCGCATTCGCGGCACTCAACAAAACGCCTTTGAACAACTGATTCGGATCCTGACAACAGATGGTTAACAAAGTCTGATTCTGGAACGCAAGTCCCCCCGGTGCAATTTTTGTCGAATCGCCCTAAGGTCTTGCGGGAGAAGCAGCTTTCGTTACCCGATTCCGTTCAAGCTCCACTTTAAGAGACGGGCCTAACCGACTCCCGGGACTCAGCCTTCTTCTGAAGGGGAGTCACGCTCAGTCTCAAAGACAGTGACGCAATGATTAATGATGCGGGTAAACACGAAGTTAAGCGCCGTTCAGAAATATGGCGAAACTTAAGGTTTCCACCGTGATGTCCCGGGATCACCAAAGGCGACCATCTCATGAGGCCCCTCATATGAAGGTGCGCTGCCGATGAAGGCCCCCCTATGAAGGCGCTGGCCGAACAGATCGGCGACATCGACGGCATCAACATCTATGGCCGCGTCGTCGGCGTTCGCGGTCTGATGGTCGAGGTGGCCGGCCCGATTCACGCGATGTCGGTCGGCGCGCGGCTCGTGATCGAGACCGGCGCCAACCGCACCATTCCCTGCGAGGTGATCGGCTTCTCCGGCAACAATGCCGTGGTGATGCCGTTCGCCGGCCTCGAGGGCGTGCGCCGCGGCTGCAAGGCGGTGATCGCCAACGCCGCCAATCAAGTACGGCCATCCGCGGCCTGGCTCGGCCGCGTCGTCAACGCGCTGGGCGAGCCGATCGACGGCAAGGGGCCGCTGCCGCAAGGCTCTTCGCCGATGCCGTTCCGCAATACGCCGCCGCCTGCACATTCGCGCAAGCGCGTCGGCAGCCCGCTCGATCTCGGCGTGCGCGCCATGAACACCTTTCTCACCTGCTGCCGCGGTCAGCGCATGGGCATCTTCGCAGGTTCCGGCGTCGGCAAGTCGGTGCTGCTGTCGATGCTGGCGCGCAACGTCGATGCCGATATCAGCGTCATCGGGCTGATCGGCGAACGCGGCCGCGAGGTGCAGGAATTCCTTCAGGACGATCTCGGCGAGGAGGGCCTTGCGCGCTCGGTCGTGGTGGTCGCGACCTCCGACGAGCCGGCGCTGATGCGCCGCCAGGCGGCGTACCTCACGCTCGCGGTCGCCGAGTACTTTCGCGACGAGGACAAGGACGTGCTCTGCCTGATGGACTCGGTGACGCGCTTTGCCATGGCCCAGCGCGAGATCGGCCTGTCCGCCGGCGAGCCGCCGACGGCCAAGGGCTACACGCCGACCGTCTTCACCGAGTTGCCGAAGCTCTTGGAGCGTGCCGGGCCGGGACTGGGCGAGGGCGCCATCACCGCGATCTTCACGGTGCTGGTCGACGGCGACGACCATAACGAGCCGATCGCGGATGCCGTGCGCGGCATCCTCGACGGCCATATCGTGATGCAGCGCTCGATCGCCGAGCGCGGCCGCTACCCCGCGATCAACATTCTCAAATCCGTCTCGCGCACCATGCCGAAATCGGCCGATCCGCAGTTCTGGCCGGTCATCCAGAAGGCGCGCCAGGTGATGGCGACCTATGCCGACATGGAGGAATTGATCCGTCTCGGCGCCTACCGCGCCGGCTCCAGTCCCGAGGTCGACGAGGCGATCCGCCTGAATGAGCCGCTGGAAGCCTTCCTGCGCCAGCGCAAGGACGAAAAGGCATCGCTCGCGGAGGGCTATCGCCAATTGGCGCAAATCCTCGGCAATTTGGAAACGGAACGCTAACTTTGTCCGGTCATCATCCGATCCCACAGAGTAGCAGAGCCGGTCTGGGCCCCCTTCGGGCCCGTGGGGTGACCGGTATCGTCCCACGTGCAGCGGGGGGACTTCTGGGGAGTACGAGTCGATGAAGTCACGAGATACCCTCATCCGCCTGAAGAAATTTCAGGTCGACGAGAAGCGCCGCCGGGTCACCCAGATCGAGACCATGATCGCCGACTTCCAGCGCATGTCGGTCGATCTCGAACGCGAGATCCAGACCGAGCAGGAGCGCGCCGGGATCAACGATCCCTCGCACTTCGCCTACCCGACCTACGCCAAAGCCGCGATCCAGCGCCGCGAGAACCTGACCCGTTCGGCCGACGAACTCAGGGGCCAGCTCGAGGAGGCCAAGGCCGCACTGGCCGAGGCCTTCGAGGAGCTGAAAAAGGTCGAGCTGCTCGACGAGCGCGACCAGGCCCGCGAGCGCGCCGAGGAGAACGCCCGCGAGCAGGCCGACCTCGACAGCATCGGCCTGATGCGTGCCCGCATCGGCGCCGTCGCCTGAGCCGCTAGCGCCAGACCATCCAGAAATTCCAAAACCCGGACCCGCAAGGTCCGGGTTTTCGCATGTGCTGTCCACAGTGAGGCGCCGCGCCCCTGGTTGTCGGCTTGGCCGCGCGCTATGGTAGCGGGGATGAATGCTGTGCCAGCGACGGCGGTGACCACCTCTCCCTTGGGAGAGGTCGGCGCGGAGCGCCGGGTGAGGGGTAACGGTCTCCCGTCAGCCCTGCGCCCCCTCACCCGATTTGCTGCGCAAATCGACCTCTCCCCGTCGGGGAGAGGTGAAGGGAAGCGACTGGGCCGCGTTTCAGGGGGCTGAATGCTGACGCCAGCAGAGCTGGTCGGGTTGATCGAGGCGGTGGCAAAGGGCGATCAGGCCGCGTTCGAGCGCCTCTACGCCGCCACGCGCGCGAAACTCTATGGCGTCGTGCTCCGTATCTTGCGCAGGCAGGATCTCGCGGAGGAGGTCATTCAGGAGACTTACGTCAAGATCTGGAACAGCGCCGGCCAGTTCAATCCGGCCCTGTCGTCGCCGATCACGTGGATGGCCTCGATTGCGCGCAACCGCGCGATCGACATCGTGCGGAAAAAATCGGAAACCTCCATCGAGGAAGAGCCTCAGGCGATGGAGGTGGCGGCCGAAAGTCCCGATCCGCTGGCGCGCCGCGAGATGACCGAGGAGCTGAAGCGGCTCCTGGAATGCGTCGGCCGGCTCGAGCCGGACCGTCAGAGGCTCGTGCTGCTCGCCTATTACAACGGCTGGAGCCGCGAGCAATTGGCGGAGAAATTCGCCGCGCCCGTCAACACGGTGAAGACGTGGCTGCGGCGCAGCATGCTGGAAATCCGGGAGTGCCTCGGACTGTGATCGCTTGGATGATGAGGGTGGTTCTGGACTGCAATTGATGGCCTACACGGAGGACCATATCGCGCTCGCCGCGGAATACGCGCTCGGTACGCTCGGCGCCGACGAGCGCGCGCAGGTCGAGACCATGATGGCGGTGGACCCGGCGTTCGCCGAAATCGTGCAGGCCTGGGCCTATCGGCTCGGCGTGCTCAACCAGATGGTCGGCTCGGTCGAGCCGCGTCCGATCGTGTGGGAGAACATCAGGGCGGAGATCGCGCGCACGGCCGCCGCGCAGGAGCAGCCCGCGCGCGTCGAGGCTTCGCCGCCGCCGCCGCCACCTGTGCCCGACTCGTTCTCGCTGGGACCTGCGGAGCCTCCGTCCGAAAGCTCGCAGCCGCTGGAGACGCTGCATACCGAAGCCGGGCCAATCGAGGCGCCGCATCCCGAGCCTGATGCGCTTCCGGACATCGCGCCGCAATTCATCCCGCAGGTCCATGCTCCGGATGCCAACGTCGTCCGTGCGCCGCAGCCGCCGGTGGTCGACGACAGCAATGTGATTCGTCTCGAGGGCCGGGTGAAGCGCTGGCGCAATGTCGCATCCGCAATCGGCGCGCTCGCCGCCGCGCTGCTCGTGACGTTGTCGCTGCAGATCTTCCTGCCCGAGGCGCTGCCGGGCGCCTTGCGTCCCGCGCCGCGCATCCAGACGGTCGAGGTGAAGACGCCGGCGGCGCCGCTCGCCGCCTCCGCGCAATATGTCGCGCTGCTGCAGGGCCAGGGCGGTGGTCCCGCCTTCATCATGACGATCGACGGCGCGACGCGGAATTTCACGGTGCGCAAGGTCGGCGCGACACCGGAGCCGGGCAAGAGCTTCGAGCTCTGGCTGATCTCGGACAAGCTGCCGCGCCCGCGCTCGCTCGGCGTCATCGGCGCCAGCGATTTCACCGCGCGTCCGCTGCTCGCTTCCTACGATACCGAGGTCATCAACGGCGCGACCTACGCCGTCACCGTCGAGCAGGCCGGCGGCTCGCCGAACGGCCAGCCGACCTCCGCGCCGGTGTTTTCCGGCAAGCTGATCGAGACCGTGCCGCCGTCCCAACCGCAGGCGCCCGCGCAAAAATAGGGGCCGTGGCGACTGTCGCTACGGTCCGTCCCACCGTCGCATCCCGACAAATGCCCCTGAATCCGCCCCTGATTTGAACCTCCGCTCGGTCCGCGGCGTCAAATTCCCGGAATTTGCACGCGGTGATGCCGGAAAGGGCGAGAAATCAGATGGATGCAGCGAGAACGCCGGGCATCTTCGTTCACCAATATACCGGCCTGCCGCACGGTGCGGCCTTCGAACATTGGCGCGAGCGGGCCGTCGGTCCGTGTGGCCTCGATATCGGGCCGAGCCATGGCGACAGCATCGATTGCCGGCTACAGATCAGCGTCGTCGACAACATCGCGCTCGCCATTGCCGAAGGCGCCTCGGCGCAATATTCCCGCACGCAGAGCCACCTTGCCGACGGCAGCGACGATCTCGTGCTGATTTCGGCCCATGCGGGGCTCGTCCGCGTCGGGCAGAACGGCCACACTGTCGAGCTCGCGCCCGCCCAGATGGTGCTGGTCGACATGAGCGTGACCGGGACAGTCGGCCACACCGAGGCAGACCGCTTCACCACCATTCGCATGCCGCGCCGTGCGCTGCTCGACATCAGCCCGCGCGCCGAGGACAAGCTCTCGCAGGTGCTCATCGACGGCGCGGTCGCCGAGACCATCTTCCGCTACCACGCGCTCGCCGCCAATCACGCGCCGCATCTCGATGCGGTCGGCCAGCGCCTGACCGCGCAGCACATGGTCGATCTCGTCGGTCTCCTACTCGGCACCGATGCCGAGCACGCAAGCCGCGCCCGCGGCCGCGGGCAGGCGGCGGCCCGCCTCGATCTCATGCGCGCCGACGTGATGGCCGCGCTCGGCCGCAACGATCTCTGCCTCGCCGAAGTTGCGACGCGCTCGGGCTTGAGCCCGCGCCAGGCCCAGCGCCTGTTCGAGCAGGCCGGCACGACCTTCACCGAATTCGTGCTGGAGCAGCGCCTGCTCCAGGCACGCAAGCTGCTCGGCGATCCCCGCGCCAGGATGCGCAAGATCAGCGACATCGCGCATTCCTCCGGCTTCTCCGACCTGTCCTATTTCAACCGCGCCTTCCGCAAGCGCTTTGGCGCGACGCCGTCGGAACTGCGCGAGGCGTAGATCGCAGGTCTGTAGGAAGGTCGTCATTGCGAGCGCAGCGAAGCAATCCAGTCTGCCCCAGCGGAAAGATTCTGGATTGCTTCGCTGCGCTCGCAATGACGGTGTATGTCGCACCAGGTCGTCCTCAAGCTGCGCTCCGCTTCGCTCCACCCATCCCACGGCCGCGTTGCGCGAAGCGTAGATCGCGATTTCGTGTTGGCGGCGCGGGCGCTGCCGCATTTGGTCGCCGCCCGCTGTTGAGCTAGTCTGTCTCTGCGGGCAGGCCGCAGGTAATCCTCGGGAAAGTGCAGTAGGCGGAGATGGCGCGTATCGTCGTGCTCGGCGCCGGGTTTGCAGGCTTGTGGGCGGCCATCGGCGCTGCGCGCAAGCGCGAGGAGATCGGCGCAAGCGAGCGCGACATCGAGATCCATCTCGTCGACCGCAATCCCTATCACAACATCCGCGTGCGCAATTACGAGGCCGATCTGGCCGAGGTCGCGCTTCCGCTTCCGCAATTGCTCGATCCGATCGGTGTCAGCCACCGCCTCGGCGAGATCGAAGCCATCGATCCGGCCCGGCGCGAAATCTCGCTCGTCACCAGCGCCGGCGAGGAGACGCTGTCCTATGACCGCCTCGTGCTGGCGCTCGGCAGCGAGGTGATGCGCCCCGACATTCCCGGCCTTGCCGCGCATGGCTTCGACGTCGACAGCTATGCCGCGGCGCTCCGCCTCGAAGATCATCTGGTTTCGCTCGGACGCAGCGCGCCGTCTGTCGGCCGTTCAACGGTGGTTGTGGTCGGCGCCGGCTTCACCGGCATCGAGGTCGCGGCCGAAATGCCGGCGCGGCTCGCGCATGCGGGCATCACCGGCAGCCGCCGCATCATCCTGGTCGATTCCAATCCGAGCGTCGGTGCCAGCATCGGCGCGCATGCGCGTCCCGTCATCGAGACGGCGCTGGCTTCGCTCGACGTCGAGATGCGGCTCGGCGTGCGCGTCGCCTCGGTCGAGGCGGCCGGCGTGCATCTGAGCTCGGGCGAGTTCATCCCGGCGCAGACGGTGATCTGGTGCGCAGGCATGCGAGCAAGTCCTTTGGCGGCGAGCTTTCCGGGCGGGCGCGATCGCCTCGGGCGTCTGCTGGTCGATCCCTTCATGCGGGTTGCGGATGTGCCTGGCGTGTTCGCGGCCGGCGATGTCGCCTCGAGCGTGATCGACGGTCTGCATCCGACCGTGATGTCCTGTCAGTTCGCCCGTCCCATGGGCCGCTTCGCCGGCCACAACGTCGTCGCCGATCTCGTCGGCCTGCCCATGCTGCCGCTGCGGATCGATTGGTACGTCACCGTGCTCGACCTCGGCGGCTGGGGTGCGCTCTATACGGAAGGGTGGAATCGCGAGGTCCGCGCCACCGGCGCCGCGGCAAAGGCGACCAAAGAGACCATCAACCGCAAGCGCATCTATCCGCCGCTGACCGGCCGCAAGGACGAGCTGTTCGCCGCGGCCGCGCCGACCGTGCAGGCGCCGCCGCCGACTTATGGGGGGAGGTAGTTTGACAGGCAGGGCCCTGCCGCTTGCTCCGTCATTGCGAGCGCAGCGAAGCAATCCAGAATCTTTCCGCGGAGGCAGTCTGGATTGCTTCGCTGCGCTCGCAATGACGAGTTTGACGCGCGTGCGCTCGCAATGACGAGGTACCCCAGACATGGGAAAGCGCCCGTGGGGGGCGGGCGCTTTCTGTAGTCGACTTGGGGTTGGGGTCGTCTACATATCCACGTGGCGACTTTGGGGGGCTGGTAAAGAGCCGCGTGAATTCACAAAACTCGTCAGATCTCCTTAGCGAACGAGGGATGCGTTCGAGCTGGTGACAACGACCGGCTTGCCGGCCTTGATGACGCGGGCGGTCTGGGTCAGGCCTTCATCCGAACCCGAGCGTGCCGTGATGCCGAGGCCTGCCAACGCGATCCCTGCGACGAGGGCGACGACCACGACTTTCAAATGGGTCGCGCGATCTGCGCTGTAGATCGAGTGGTTCATGGAAGCCTCCTGCCGCCATCTACCCGAAGTAGTCGCCGGCCGCTTCAGGCAGGTTCATACTTCCGGTGCCCAACAACCTAGTATTGGGTGGATTCGTTCCCAAGAGGCCATCACAAGAGCGTGATAGGACGTGAAAGATCGCGATCAAAAGCGACCTTCGATCGTCGTTTTATACAATTATTTCAAAGCTGTAATGTGCCTGTGGCCCGACTTTTGGGCGCTTGGTCGACAAAGCGCCAGGAACTCAAAAACCATTTGCCTGTGACTGAAAAACACACGGCTTCTTAAGGCAAATCAGATGCTTCCGACCGTTTTCAGCCTCGCCCTGGGGTGGATTTCGGCCTGCGACAGCACGGTGGTCTGGGCCCGGAACCGTTCCACCAGGGACCGCACGAAGGGCCGGATGGACGCGGAGGTGACCAGCACGGGCGCCTCGCCCTCGCGGGCGGCGCGCTCGAAGGCCTCGCGCACGGCGGTCATGAATTCCGACAGCTTCGACGGCTGCATCGCAAGGCTGCGCTCCTCGCCCTGGCCGATGATGGATTCGGCGAAGGCCTGCTCCCATTTCGCCGAGAGCGCGATCAGCGGCAGATAGCCGGCGTAGGAGGTGTTCTGCGCACAGATCTGCCGTGCCAGCCGCGCGCGGACGTGCTCGACCATGGTGGCGGGGTTACGCGAGAAGGCGAGCGAATCGGCGATGCCTTCTAGGATGGTGGAGAGATCGCGGATCGAGATGCGCTCGGCGAGCAGCAGCTGCAGCACGCGCTGGATGCCGGAGACCGTGACCTGTCCCGGCACGATGTCCTTGACCAGCTCGCTCTGCTCCTTCGGCAGCTCCTTGAGCAGCTTCTGCACCTCGCCGTAGGACAACAGGTCCGACATGTTGGCCTTGAGCAGCTCGGTGAGATGGGTCGACAGCACGGTCGCGGCGTCGACGACGGTGTAGCCCTTGAGCGAGGCCTCTTCCTTGAGGCTGGCATCGACCCAGGTCGCGGGCAGGCCGAAGGTCGGCTCGGTGGTGTGGATGCCGGGCACCTGCACCTGGCTGCCGCCGGGGTCCATGACCATGAACTGGTTCGGCCAGATCTTGCCGGTGCCGGCGTCGACCTCCTTGATCTTGATGATGTAGGTGTTGGCCTCGAGCTGGACGTTGTCGAGGATGCGCACCGCCGGCATCACGAAGCCCATCTCGATCGCGAGCGAGCGGCGCAGCGCCTTGATCTGCTCGGTGAGGCGGTCGGTGCCGTCGGGCCCGTTGACCAGCGGCAGCAGCGCATAGCCGAGCTCGATCTTGAGGTCGTCGATCTTGAGCGCGGCGGAGATCGGCTCTTCCGCCGCGGCAGCGCCCGGCGCGCCCGGCGTTCCCGGAGCGGGTGCGGCCATGGCGGCCTGCTCGGCCTTGATGGCGGTCTTCTTGTGGTTGCGGGCGTGCCAGGCTAGCGCGCCGGCGCCGGCGCCGAGCGCGAGGAAGGGAATGGTCGGAATGCCCGGCAGCGCCGCCAGCACCAGCATCACCGCCGAGGACATCGCCAGCGCCTGCGGATAGCCGGAGAACTGCTTCATCAGCGCCTTGTCGGCAGCGCCGGAGACGCCGGCCTTGGAGACGAGCAGGCCGGCCGCGGTGGAGACGATCAGCGCCGGCACCTGGGTGACGAGGCCGTCGCCGACGGTCAGCAGCGTGTAGGTGCGGCCGGCGTCGGCGAACGACATGCCCTGCTGCGCGACGCCGATGATCATGCCGCCGACGACGTTGATGAAGACGATCAGGAGGCCGGCGATGGCGTCGCCGCGGACGAACTTGGAGGCACCGTCCATGGCGCCGAAGAAGCCGCTCTCGTCCTCCAGCTCCTTGCGCCGTTCCTTGGCGACCTTCTCGTCGATCAGGCCGGCGGAGAGGTCGGCGTCGATCGCCATCTGCTTGCCGGGCATGGCGTCGAGGTGGAAGCGCGCGGCAACTTCGGCGATGCGGCCCGAACCCTTGGTGATGACGACGAAGTTGACGATGATCAGGATGGCGAAGACGATGATGCCGATGACGAAATTGCCGCCCATCACGAAGTTGCCGAAGGCCTCGATGACGTGACCGGCCGCAGCCGTGCCCTCGTGCCCGTGCGACAGGATCAGGCGGGTCGAGGCCATGTTGAGCGACAGGCGCAGCATGGTCGAGATCAGGAGGATGGTCGGGAAGGCGGAGAATTCGAGCGGCGCCTGGATGAACAGCGACGTCATCAGGATCAGGATCGAGAGCGTGATCGAGATCGCCAGGAACAGGTCGAGCACGATCGCGGGCAGGGGCAGGATCAGCACCACCAGGATGGTGAGGATGCCGAGCGCCAGCGCGATGTCGCCGCGCTTGAGGACGGTGACGATGTCGTTGAGGGAGGGGATGCCGGGCTTGGCGTTGCCTACGCCCTGTCCCGCGGTGACGTCGACCATGGTAGCTGCCTCCCCGCGCGACTGCCGTCCGCGCGCCCCAAACGTCTGCGCGGCGGCCGATGGGCCGCCGTTCCGAAAGTGAGGCACCGCACTGGCGTCCACGGGGTTCCTCCCGTTCTACGCGGCCGACGACACTCGACTTCACCCGGCAATTTTTGCCCGGTGTATGGTTAGCAAAGGGTTAACGGAGGGGGGGAGAAGGGGTGGACGACCGGGGTGTTTCGGGGTGTCATTCCGGGGCGATGCGGAGCATCGAGCCCGGAATCCATCGGGTCGCAGGTATGGTGGTGAAATGGATTCCGGGCTCGCGCCAAGGGGCGCGCCCCGGAATGACAGCGGAAGCTACTTCGCCTTCTCCATCTTCGTCACCGTGTAGCCCGACGACGCCTCCTCGGCCTCGAAGGTCACCTTGTCGCCGACCTTCACCTGCTTGAGCATCGCCGCGTCCTTGACGCGATAGACCATGGTCATGGGGTCATCCATGCCGAGGCTCTTTGCCGGTCCGTGCTTGAGCGTGATCTTGCCGGCGCCCTCGTCGATCTTCTTCACTTCGCCGCTGATCGAAGCGCCTTCGGCGGCGAGGGTTGCGGTCGCAAGGCCGGCGGTCAGCGCCAGCGCGGCCGTGATATTGATGATGCGGTTCATGGGAATCTCCTTTCGCGTTACTTCACGGTGACCTGGCCCACCATGCCGTACTCGCGGTGGTCGGGAATGAGGCACGAATATTCGAACGTGCCGGGCTTGCTGAACTTCCAGAGGATCTCGGTCGTCTTTTTTGGTGCAAGCCGCACCGCATTGGGATCGTCGTGCTCCATGTGCGGATGCTTCTTCATCTCGACTGCATGCGCGAGATTCTCTTTCGTCGTCGCGAGCAGGAATTCATGGTCCTCCTTGCCGACATTGCGCAGCACGAAGCGGATCTGCTCGCCGCGCTTCACCTCGATTTTCGCGGGCGTGTAGTCCATCTCGTTCAGCAGAATCTCGATGGTTCGTGCGGGCTTCTTGGGATCGCCGGGCTCGCCGGCCGAATAGTTTCCGTGCCCGTGCTTGTCGTGAGCAAAGGCCGGTGCGGTCGAAAGTGCAGCCAGCGCGAGGGCGAGCTTGATCGTGATCTTCATCGTAGTCTCCAGTTGGTGGTTCATCGAAACGCTCACATCTTGTGCTTCATCGGCGCCCTGCCGGGTTTGTGCCGTGCCGGCTCCGTGGCGGGTGCGGCCACTTCGTAGGCGACGGTGCCTTGCGGGAACTTGTACGGACCGGGATCGCGGTAATCGTCGCGCGCGAGGTCTTCGCGGATCTTCATCACCGTGAACATGCCGCCCATCTCGATCGGGCCGAACTGGCCGGTGCCGGTCATCATCGGCAGCGTGTTGTCGGGCGCGGGCATCTCCATGTTGCCCATCGCCATGCCGGTCGAGCCCATGGCCATGCCGTCAGGCGCGAGCTTGCCGACGGCCTTGGCGAGGTCCTTGCGCGACACGCCGATCAGGTTGCGCACGTCGTGTCCCATCGCGTTCATGGTGTGGTGCGACTTGTGGCAGTGGAACGCCCAGTCGCCGGGATTGTCGGCGAGCACGTCGAACACCCTGATGGCGCCGACCGGCACGTCGGTGGTCGTCTCCGGGATCTGCGCGCTCTCGGCAATCCAGCCGCCATCGGTGCAGGTCACCGCAAAGCTGTGGCCGTGCAAATGGATCGGATGGTTGGTCATGCTGAGATTGCCGATGCGCACGCGCACCTTGTCGCTGAGCCTGACCGGCAGCGGATCGATGCCGGGAAAGACCCGCGCGTTCCAGGTCCACATGTTGAAGTCCGTCATCTCGTTGACGTGCGGCAGATAGGTGCCGGGGTCGACGCGATAGGTGCTCATCACGAACACGAAGTCGCGGTCGACGGCGCGGAAGTTCGGATCGCGCGGGTGCACGACGACCATGCCCATCATGCCCATCGCCATCTGCACCATCTCGTCGGAGTGCGGGTGGTACATGAAGGTTCCGCTCTTCTTCATCTCGAATTCGTAGACGAAGGTCTTGCCGGGCTCGATGTGCGGCTGGGTCAATCCGCCGACGCCGTCCATGCCGCTCGGGATGATCATGCCGTGCCAGTGCACGGTGGTGTATTCGGGCAAGCGGTTGGTGACGAAGATGCGGAGCTTGTCGCCCTCGACGGCCTCGATGGTCGGGCCCGGCGATTGCCCGTTGTAGCCCCACAAATTCACCTTCATCCCTTCCGCGAACTCGCGCACCACCGGCTCGGCGACGAGATGGAATTCCTTCCAGTCGCCGTTCATGCGGAACGGCAGCGACCAGCCGTTCAGCGTGACCACGGGACGATAATCCGGGCCGCTGGTGGGGTGCAGCGGCGGCTGCATCACCACCTTGTCCATGCTGGCGGCTTCCGGAATCGAAGCGGCCTGGACGCGGCCTTGAATGGCCGATGCGCCGACCAGCGCGGCGGTGCCCAAAAATCCTCGGCGGGAAAACATCTCAGCCTCCGTCTTTAGTGTCCGCCGCCTTCGGCAGGTGCTGCCGCGGCGATAGTGGTTGGATTGTCCCCGCCGGCGGCGGACGCGCCGCCGCCGTTGACGGCGGTCTGCAGATCGGCCTGGGCAAGGAAGAATCTCTGCCTGGCGTCGATCGCGCCGCGCAGCGCCGCGAGGCGCTGCCGCGCTTCGGTGAGCAGCGCGAAGATGTCGACCTGCATGCTGGAGAATCGCAGCTGCATCTCCTCGGTGATGATCTTGCGCAACGGGATGATCTCGCGCTGGTAGTGGCCGACGATGTCGTAAGTGGAGCGATAGACGCGATAGGCGTCGCGCGCCTCGGAGCGCACATTCACGGCCCGCTCGGTCAGGCGGTTGAAGGCGAGATTGTAGGTCTCGGCGGCCTGGCGCACGCGCACCTCGCCGCCGTCGAAGATCGGAATCTGGAACTGAACGTCGAAGCCGCGCTCGCGGAACGGTGGTCCTTCCGGATCCTGGGTGCGGCGGGAGATGCCGGCGAGATCGAGCAGCGTCACGAAACGCGTCGCCTCGGTGAGGTTCAACGCCTTCGCCAGCGCGGCCAGCTCCAGCCGTGCGATCTGCAGGTCGATGCGATGCGCGACCGCATCGGCCTCGATCGTGGGGAGGGCGAGCGGCCGGCGCGGCAGCGGCGGCAATTGATTGGGCAGGCGGAAGTCGAGACCGTCGTCCCACAGCCCCATGAGGCGCGCCAGCCTTTCGCGCGCGCTTCCCGCCGCCTGCCGCGCGGTGGCGAGGTCGGCGGTGGTCTCGGCATAAAACACCTGCTCGCGGGCCTGGTCGAGCTTGTTGAGCGAGCCGGTCTCGCCGAGCTTGAGCGCGAGCTGCGCGGTCGATTCCGCCGTCGCTTTCGCGTCGGTCAGCAGCCCCACCATCTCGTTGGCAGCGACAGTGCGGACATAGGCGCGGCGCATGTCCGCGGCGAGCCGCAGCGTCGCCAGCGCGGCGCGCAGCTGCGCGCCGCGAAAGCGCTCCCGGGCGATCTCGGAGCGGAACGGCAGGGTGGCGAGCGCGAGGATGTCGCCGACCACCTGGCGCTCGATCTCGCTGGCGCCATTGCCTGTGATGCGCGAGACCGCGAACACCGGATTGGGCGGCAGGCTCTGCTCGACCAGGTCGGCCTCCGCCAGCGCCAGCTCGTTATAGGCAGCCTGCAGTCCCTTGTTGTTGAGTAGTGCGATCTGCACGGCGGCGTCGACGCTGAGGGTGCGCGAGAGCAGCTGGCGGACGCGGGCGTCGACCGTGGCGGCGCCCTCGGCCGAGCGCACGAAGGCGACGTCCTTGTTGATGGTCCGGCTCGTCAGATCCGCGACATCAGTCATGCCGCCGTCGGGCGAGAACGCAGCGCAGCCGGACATGCCGAGCGCGGCGAGCAGGAGCAGGGCTCGCGCAAAATGCTGTGCCATGGCGCGCCCCTAGCGGTCTTGCTTCGGCAGCGGCGTCACCGCCTGGTTGCGGTCACGCCACGGCGCCGGCGTCGCCGGCCGCAGGCTGGTATAGGGCGCGGTGGTCGAGCGATAGCCGATTGGGGCCACCTTCGCCGCCGGATCGGCGGGATCCGCGCTGGCTATCTGCGTCGTTGCCGGCATGCAGCCGGACAGTGCCGACGCAGCAAAGGCCAGCAGCAGCCAAATGAATCGAGCGTGTCGTTCACCCACCGCAGATGCGGCGGATGTCGCCCCGGAAAGCGCAAGCATGTCTTCATTCCTGATCTGAAAGACCACAGGTTCGCGCGCGCAAAAGCGCGCATCGAAACCGACGCCGTCGTGTCAGATCAGGCGATGGGGGGACGGTAGTGCTGCGGCGGCGCGGCGCTGTGCAGGCTGGGCACGATCGCGGGCGCACAGGTCGACGTCGGCTGGACCGGCGTGGCGACGCTGGGCAGATCGGCCGGCAGCGCGCTGACGCACATCATCGCACAGCACGGGCCCACTGTTCCCTTGCCGTCGTGATGATTCGGAAGAGGTGCATCCTTCGCGGCAGTCTGGGAAGGGGTGCCCGCATGCTCGTGCGGAACATCGCCATGGCTCGCAGCCATGTGATGATGCACCGGAACGAGGTCCGCCAAAACCTCGTCGCCAAGGCAGGGCGCAGCACTGCCCCAGGCAAGGCTTGCGGCTGGCGCGAGCACGCAGAACAGATAGGCGAGGGCGATGATTCGCCCCACCCTGATCCGCACCGATCGCGTCAATCGCAACAACATCCCGCCGATAGGCTCCTCGCGCGGCAATGTTGCACGCGCTTATTGCAACCTAATGTCAAAAGACGCATTCGCCAAGAACTTATTACCGCAGCGCACCGCGCATGCCCAATATCGCGGCACGCTGGTTGACCATGCGACGGTCCGCGAACATGGTCCTGACCGTGCACGCGCCAAATCATCCAGGACAAACACCTGCTTCCTTCACCCCTGACTCCCGTCAGGCCTGGGTGCGACTCGTCCTTGCCCTCGTGATCGGCTCGATCGGCGCCGTCGGCATGTGGGCGGTCGTGGTCGTGATTCCCGTGGTGCAGACCGAATTCGCTGCCACGCGCGGCGCGGTGTCGCTGGCTTTCACCCTGATGATGTTCGGCTTCGGGCTTGGCGGCGTGATCGCCGGCAAGATCACCGACCGGTTCGGCATCGTGCCGGCGATGGCGATCAGCATCGCCTTTCTCGGCGTTGCCAATGTGCTCGCGGGCCTGTCGGGGCAGCTGTGGCAGTTCGTGGCGGCATATTTCCTGATCGGGCTCGGCACTTCCGCGACCTTCGCGCCGCTGATGGCCGAAGCCTCGCACTGGTTCGAGCGCTATCGCGGATTGGCCGTGACCATCGTCGCCAGCGGCAATTATGTCGCCGGCGCGATGTGGCCGCCGATCGTGAGCTGGGGCACGCAGGAGATCGGCTGGCGCTACACCCATATCGGCATCGGCATCGTCTGCGCCGGCCTGATGACGGTGCTGGTGCTGATCCTGCGCGCGCAAATGGGCCGCGACACCGTCCACGATCATGCCAACGCACCGCCGCCGCGGGTCGATCTCAGGCTGTCGACGAATACGCTGACGGTGCTGCTCTCGATCGCCAGCATCTCCTGCTGCGTGGCGATGGCCATGCCGCAGGTGCACATCGTCGCCTATTGCGGCGATCTCGGTTATGGCGTCGCACGCGGCGCCGAGATGCTGTCCTTGATGATGGGCTGCGGCATCGTCAGCCGGATCGGTTCGGGCTACCTCGCCGACAAGATCGGCGGCATCCGCACGCTGCTGGTGGGATCGCTGGCGCAGGGCTTTGCGCTGGTGTTCTATCTGTTCTTCGACAGCCTGACCTCGCTGTATCTGATCTCCGCGATGTTCGGCCTGTTCCAGGGCGGCATCGTGCCGAGCTACGCCATCATCGTGCGCGAGGCGATGCCGGCGAGCGAGGCCGCGACCCGCGTCGGCATCGTGATCTTTGCGTCCGTGTTCGGCATGTCCTTCGGCGGCTGGGTGTCAGGCGTCATCTTCGATGCCACCGGCTCCTATGCCGCGGCGTTCGCCAATGGCGTCGCCTGGAATGCGCTCAACATCGGCATCGTCGTGCTGCTCTTGATCCGCGCGCGGATGGGCTCGGTCAAGACCGGGGCGGGTTTTGCCACTTGAAGTTTGAGCATGATCTTTTCGGAAAACCGCTACACACTTTTCCGGATCATGCTTTAAACCGCCTGTCCCGCCTTCAGCAGCGAGCAGCCGGTGATCTTGTAGCTGCCGTCGCCCTGCTGCTCGAGCGTGTAGAGCGCCTCCCAGGCCTCGCCATTGGCATCGACGATATGAACGCGCTGGGCGATCCAGGTGCCATCAGTCCTGCTCTCGCCGAATTCGAAACTCTTGTGACGATAGACCGGCGCGTAGCCGTTCTGCACCATGGACATGAAGATGTCGGGTGCGGGAAAGATCTCCTTGATCGCCGGTGCCGCATGGGAATAGGCCGCCGTCGCATCGTCGCGAACGAAGGCCTGCTCCTGGGCGCGGATCACGCTTTGGGCGGCCGCGACATCGCCGGCAAACGCTGCGTGATGACAGGCAACGATGAGGCGATCAGCAAGGCTGCGATGCGCATGGCAGGCTCCGCGTTGAGATCCCGGCGGAGGCGATCCTAGCACATCTGCGCCGACAGGACGTGCACTCAGATATCACGCGCTGGGCTTGGATGCTCCAGATGCCCATTCATCCGGGACAGCGACACAAACCGCAGGCAGCTGCGACATGTTCTCCTAAGGCAGGAACGGCTCCGCGATGGCCGAGTTAAGCCGGCAAAACCACCCTATCAAGGAGCAAAGTCATGGCCCGTGCAACAGCCCATCCGGATCATCACTGCATCTCAAGCGAGGACATTGAGGGAACCGAGGTCTATGGAGCAGATGGGACGAATATCGGCGAGATTGATCACCTCATCATCGACAAGATGTCAGGGCGCGTGGCTTATGCGGTCATGAGCTTTGGTGGATTTGTGGGTTTGGGTCACAGCCACTACCCCATTCCCTGGGGCGCTCTGACATATGACAGGTCGCTTGGCGGTTTTCGAACCAATATCACCGAGCAACAGCTGAGGGATGCGCCCGAGTTCAGCGATGACTCCTGGGAAGATCGAGACTGGGAACAGCGAACTCACCGGTATTATGGAACGCCAACCTACTGGGAAGGGCGAGGTGGCCTATAACGCCAGCTGCGCGTCAGGACAGCTGAACTGACGGCGGCACCAACATCAGAGGTCGTGCAAGTCGCCAATCGGGCAGAAGCTGATTGACTTGTCCTCACTGGATCGGAGGACTGGACTTCGCAATGCCTAGTGCTTTCGCCTTGGAGAAAGGATGGGTTTCGCTGGCGATCTACCCCCATCCTACGAGCTGTCCAGCAGCGCTGCCATTCGGTGTCGGTCGATGATGTTGGGATCCGGCGGGATTTGATAGCCGTCCATTTCAGCCAGTTTTGCGGCGACGCGCGGTCTGGTGACGACCTCCTGAGGCAGCGCAACGCACATTGCGATCTCAATGATGCCACGGAGCACGTCGGCGTCTTGAGACGACGCAATGAGAAGCTTGGCCATGACCGGGTTGGGTGCGGGCAGCGGCGTGCCCGCTTCCAGAGCATTCATCTCAGCGATCCGCGCGCGGTCCGCGGCGATCTGGTTGCGGTAAAACGGACCGACCTGGATTTCGGTCTCGGCGTCGTATTCCCGGGAGAACGCTTCGGGATCGTCGAGGTGTCGGCGGGCAACATTGCGAAGCACCTGTGCGTGCAGAAGTCCGACGCTCAAGCCTCGTCCGGCGGACGGGTTGGTGCACGCCCATGCATCGCCGACAGCAGCGAATCCCGTGATGACGGGACGGCCATCGACGACAAATCGCCGGTATCGGTCGATAACTCCCGCCATCAGAAGGACGGGTGTTATTGGCTCGCCGTCGAGCCAATGGGCTTGCCGTGGGCACGCTGAGACGACGCGATGGAATGTCGCCGTATCGCGCAAGGCGCGCATCGCCTTGTTTCTCGACGAGGTATACAAGGTGACCGACCAGGTGTCGTTGTCGCCGTCCAGGGTCAGGATCGAGAACAAGCCCATCGGAGTAAGCGCGCGTCCCATCCTGCGAGGCCGCTGTTGCCCCGAGAAATATCGCGTAAAATAGACAAAGTTGCTGTCTTCGGCCTCCTCGAACGGGCTGCGGGCACCCGCGCCGCTGATCCAGTCACAAGCCGTGCTTCGCCGTCCCATGGCGTCGATGACCAAATCAGCGCGAATCTCTTCGCCGGATGTCGTGCGCACCCCCGTGACGTGCGGCACACGCGCGACCGCCGATGCGCCAATGATCAGTTCGCGAACCTTGGTCCCCCGACGAATAGCAACGTTAGGCGCGGCTTGCGCCATTGCAGCTACGGACCATTCTATAATTGGCCTCCTTCCAGTGACGAAGCGCATGGCCTCGTCGCCGGGACGCGGTGTCTTGTCCGTTAGCGTCGGGGGAAGAGATCGACTGTCGAGAAAGTCCACCCAAACGCATCCGGCGCGCAGCAAATCATCCGTCAATCCCGGCAATTCCAGATCGCTGATCATCCGAAATCGCGAACCGAGGCTGTGTGGTTGCCTGAATTGTGCAACTCCCGGACGTGCCCACGTGTCCCATCCCTCGGCAGCGACCACAGGGTGACCGGCCGGATCAGCCTCCAGGACCGTGACGTCGTGGTCGTCGCGACCAAGCATCGTCGCAACGCTCAATCCAATCACGCCTCCGCCGCAAATGACGATTTTGCTCATCTTCTTCCCCACCTGTTCGAGCTCGGCGGGCCGCAGAAGCGGCGATGAAATCGTCATCGTCTCCTCCCGGCGAACGACAACGATGCCCACCCACGTGGGCACGGGTACTCAAGAGATTGAGTCGGTGTGGCGAACCGGAGGTTCAAAGAAAGGCGCCAGAAGCGGCCTCGCCCCTTGCAGCTCCTCGTCCAATAGGTCAGCATCAACGCTGCGAGCGTGCAATGCTTTCCACTAGTGATCATAGGGGAAGTCATGTCGGTCGAAGAACATTGGCAAATGGATGCCACCGCGCCGGAACTTTACGATCGGTACCTGGTACCAGCGATCACTTCACTATGGGCCGGCGACCTGCTCGACCGCATCGCGCCAAAGCGCGGCGACAGCGTACTCGACATCGCCTGTGGAACTGGGGTCGTAGCGAGGTTCACGGAGCAGCTTGGCCTGGCGAGACGCGTCGTTGGCCTTGATCTCAATAGTGCCATGCTCGCGATTGCGCGCTCGAAGACTCCACAGATTGAATGGATCGAGGGGAGCGCGCTCGACCTTCCATTCGATGCAGGCAGTTTCGACGTGGTGCTTTGCCAGCTCGGGCTTCAATTTTTTCCAGATCGGTCTCTCGCGCTAAAGGAAATGGTGCGGGTGCTCAAGCCCGGAGGCCGCGCAGGCTTCAGCGTTTACAGCGCAATTGAGAACACCCCCGCAGCGTACGCATTTGTCCAGGCGCTCGATGAGTGCCTCGGAGAAGAGGCGTCACGCACCAAGCGTTCTGAGCATCTCTCTTGCGATGCTCAGGAGATTGCCGATTGGACGAAGCAGGCGGGCTTTGATCTTGTCGATGTGGCCACGGTCACCAAACAGATCAAGTTTCCGTCAATGTTGGATTATGTTCGCTTTCAGCTCACGGCAACACCAATGGCTGGGCTCCTGAAGGACAAGGAGGTACCTGAGCGGGAGCGCCTAATCGTCTCGATTTCCGATGATGCAGCCTCTCGCCTTGATCGTTCGATGTTGGCAGGTGGCAAGCTGACATTTCCGCAGCAATCCTTCGTAGCGATTGCTTCCCTCTAGTGAGCCCCGCTTGGGTTAAAATGCGAAGGAGATCGCTGCTTCCGTCTCCTCCGAGGACCGAACGGTCATGAGCCTCGCAGCGTGACGCAAGGGGCCAGTTCAGACATTTCGATGCTATTCAATCACCTCATCCGCACGAGCAATGAGGACCGATGGCAAGTCGGCTCCAATGAGACGTGCCGTCGCAAGGTTGAGTACCAGCTCGTATTTTGAAGCCTGCTCGACAGGGAGGTCGCCCGGCTTTTCCCCTTTCAGTATCTTGTCGACAAAGAAGGCGACGTAACGATACATGCTGTTGAAGTTCGGTCCATAGCTCATGAGCCCGCCAGCTTCCACGTTCGCTCTGTTCGCAAACATGGTCGGTAATCGGTGCTTGATACCCAGTTCGGCGAGCGCCCGACGGCGAGCGTTTGTGATCGGGGACGATGGGACAAGCACCGAAGCAACCTTTTCGTTCACCATCAGGTCAAAAGCTCGGTTGAAATCGTCGGCCGTGCTGATCGGCGCTCCCACCAAATCGATGCTCTTGCGCTTAGCCGCTTCTTCAAGGACGGACAGTACACGGGCATGCGTCGGCGTGGTCAAATTCCACAGCACCCCCACACGCTTCGTCCCCGGTTGTGCCTCGACAAGGATTTCCAATCCTTTGGCAGCCATTTCTGTAAGGACCATCGATACCCCGGTAACATTGCCACCCGGGTGCGCCAGACTGGCTACGTGCCCAATTCCGACTGGGTCGGCGTGCTGCGCAAAAACGATCGGGATCGTCCTCGTGGCCCGCAGTGCGGGTTCAACCTGCGTCGACGCCGGCGCGATGATAATGTCGACATTCAACTTCGAAAGCTCTTCGGCAAACCTATCCAATTCAGCAATCGCGGCGGCCCATCGAAATTCGATCAGCAGGTTGCGGCCTTCGTGATATCCGAAGCGCTTAAGTCCAAGGCGCAAGGCTTCGATCTGGTCAGTCCAATCCTCGGACTTGCCAAGACCGAGAAACCCGATGCGAGGAACACTCCCGGTCCGCTGCGCCAGCCCCACGACTGGCCACCCGATCACGCAAACCGCCGTGGCAATGAACTGCCTCCGGTTCATCCCTGACTCCAGCTGTACTTAAAAGCCATCGTAGAGACCGGCAGTTCATCCAGAAGGGCCATGTCCGTTACTGTCATAGGCGCCGCTCTGGCGCATTGCACGATCAGTGATCTTGGTTGGGGACCCATTCCTCAGCGGTTTCATCCCAATGATGGGTATCGTCGAAATGCTTCCAGAGTGGCTGCCTTTGCTTCCTTTCGTCCTCCTGCCGGTTTGCCTGTGCGCCGACAACGAGTGTAATAGCCAACATTACCCATTCGCGAGTGCGAGAATTCCATTTGATTGCTGAGAGCATGGGAGGCCTCCGTCAAAGCAAGAACTTGTCTTCACACTAGGCCGCGCCATGAGCGAGGAGATGTAAACTACTTCACAAGCAGTCAATATCTTCGACAGAGGTGACGGTGATGCGGTGCAGCGAACGAGAGGCAAAGCGTCGGCTTGCCTTCCAGGTTAAGAAGAGTTGCGGGCTGCGGCCCTTGGCGATGATTCATGGCAGGGGATTTCCAGGCGGCTGGAAAAGCCAGTCCACCTTCCATTGCGGCGGAGCAGATCGAAGCCCACAACCTGTTGGCGCACGAGCGAGCTTCGGTTGGTTCGACACCGCGCCTGCATGTGCGAGATGGAATGGGCCTGGTATGGAAGCAGCGATGCCTGCAACAACTGACTCACCCACCGATGTTGCTGCAATCGTGATTGTCACCATGGATATGACGACTACAACGAAGTAGGGCACAACGCTGTTTGAAAAGTGCTTCGTCATGAGTTGAGTCCTCACAACCGAAATAAACGACCGTGCAGCTACAATCTCAGTTCGTGGCAGATGGTTATTTGTATCGGTGCTCGCAGCAAATGGCGTGCTCGTCGCCTTTGTAGGGCAGACGTGAACAATGTTGTAGCAGCGATCCAGACCTAGTCTGGCGCAAAAACACGCTCCCATCGTGCGTAGGCGCTCCTGAAAAGAGCGCCTTCATAAATCAGAGATCGTGCTGCCGGTTTTCACATGATCTTGGATTGTGGTTTGCGACCCGCGTGGCGAAGCGCTTCGCCTGCGGCGTAGGTCGCTCTGCACGCCCTACCGCTTCCGCTTCGTCGCGGGCTTCGTCGTCTTCGACGAGCGCGCCTTGGCCTTGCTGGGCGGCGGCACCCGCAAGCCGTCGACGAACACGTCGAGCAGGCGCAGCGCCGTCGCCTGCCAGCCGGGCTGGTCGTGCACGTAGCACATGCCGAAGAAGGCGCGCAGCAGGTCCTCCGGGCTGAGGTCGGCGCGCATCTCGCCAGCTGCGACCGCCCGGTCCAGCAGCGAGCCGATCGCCTTGGTCAGACGCTCGAAGGAGAAAGCATGCAGCTCCGACCCGCTCTGCACCGCGAGCGCCAGCGCCGCCATCATCCCCTTCTTGGTCGCAACGAACTCGACCCCCGAGTGCAACCAGCGCCGCAGCGCCTCGACCGGGTCCTTCTCGTTCTTCAGCAACTCGGCAAGCTCGCTGAACTGCTCGACCTCGCGCCGATACACCGCCTCGAACAAGGCCTCGCGCGTCGAAAAATGCCGATACAGCGTGCCGATGCCGACGCCGGCCCGCTTCGCCACGGCTTCCAGGCTCGCCTCGGGCCCGCCCGCGCTGAACACCAGCTTGGCCGCTTCGAGCACGCGCTCGCGATTGCGCACGGCATCGGCGCGGGGCTTTCGGGTCTGGTCGGTGTGGTCGTCCATGGCGCGCAATGTAGATCACGAATTGGTTAGATTGAACCCTCGCCGGACCCATGCAGGGCTGCATCGCGTTGGCGGCGCACGCGGTTTTGACGAATTCCAAATATTTCCGGGCGGCTCTTGTTAAACGGAGGGTGCCTCCGTATCTTCGCTCGTGCGCCGGCCGCATCATGTTCGGGCGGCGCTATTCGACGGCGGCCACGGCGGTGGCGCGCTGCGCGATGACTCATGTCCAAATCTGATCGGAGCCTTGTATGAACCACTCCATCAGCCTCACCGTGAACGGTGCGCGGCGCGACTTCGTCCTCGACGATCCGCGCGTCACGCTGCTCGATCTCCTGCGTGAGCGCCTCGATCTGACCGGAACCAAGAAGGGATGCGACCGCGGCCAGTGCGGCGCCTGCACCATTCTGGTCGACGGCAAGCGCATCAACTCCTGTCTCGCGCTCGCCATCAGCCACGACGGCGCCGACATCCTCACCATCGAAGGCCTCGCGCGCGGCGACCAGCTGCATCCGGTGCAGGCCGCCTTCATCGCCCATGACGGCTTCCAGTGCGGCTTCTGCACGCCCGGCCAGATCATGAGCGCGATCGGCATGATCGGCGAAGGCCAGGCCGGCAACGATCCCGAGCGCGTCCGCGAATGCATGAGCGGAAATTTGTGCCGCTGCGGCGCTTACGCCGGCATCGTCGATGCCGTGCTGGACGCGCAGGCCGGGATGGACGAGACCAATCAGAGGCGCTCCGCATGAAACAGTTCGATTATGTCAGGCCGGCCACGGTCACTGAAGCCGTTGCTGCCGCGGCCGAGCCGGGCGCGGTCTACCTCGCTGCCGGCACCAACCTGCTCGACCTGATGAAGGGCGGCGTCAGCCGTCCGGACCGGCTGGTCGACGTCACGCGTCTCGATGGCCTCGACCAAATCGAGACGCTCGCGGACGGGTCGTTGCGCATCGGCGCGCTGGTGCGCAATGCCGATCTCGCCCATGATGCGGAGTTTGCGCGGTCCTATCCCGCTGTGGCCGAAGCGCTGCTCTCCGGTGCGTCGGCTCAGTTGCGAAATGCCGCCACCGTCGGCGGCAACCTGTTGCAACGGACGCGCTGCGCGTATTTCTACGACACTGCCAGCCGCTGCAACAAGCGCGCGCCCGGCTCCGGCTGCGACGCGCGCGACGGCGAGAACCGCAGCCATGCCGTGCTCGGCTGGAGCGAGAGCTGCATCGCCACGCACCCCTCCGACTTCTGCGTGCCCCTGGTCGCGCTCGATGCCATCGTCGAGATCGAGGGCAGGGGCGGCCGGCGCGAGGTTGCGCTCGACGAGTTGCACCGCCTGCCGGGCGATGCGCCCGAGCGCGAGTCCGTGCTCGAGCCCGGCGATCTCATCGTCGCGGTGCGCCTGCCGCCCGCTGCACGCGGCTTTGCCGCGCATGCGCGCTACCTCAAGGTCCGCGAGCGCACCTCCTATGCCTTTGCCGTCGTCTCGGCCGCGGCTGCGCTGCGGATCGAGAACGGCAGAATCGCACAGGCGCGGCTCGCGCTCGGCGGCGTCGCCGCAAAGCCCTGGCGCGCTCGCGCAGCGGAAGACGTCCTCAAGGGCGCCGCGCCCACGGCAGACGCATTCCAGGAGGCGGCCTGGCGCGCGCTCGAGGGCGCAAAGCCGTCCGGCGACAACGCCTTCAAGATCGAGCTCGCGCGTCGCATCGTCGTGCGCGCGCTGACCTTGGCCGCCGCCGGCATGCCCGCGCGGATACCCGCGCTGCCGGCCTCTCCCTTTGCCTCGACCTCCGGAGCCATCCATGTCTGAGCTCAACCTCACCAGCGCTCCCGCTCATCTGCGGCACGGCTCGAATATCGGCCAGCCGCTGACCCGCCGTGACGGCATCCTCAAGGTGACGGGGCAGGCGACTTACGCCGCGGACAATCATCCGCCCGGCATGCTGTTTGCCGTGATGGCCGTCTCCAGCATCGCGCGAGGCCGCGTCGTCTCGCTCGATGTCGCTGCCGCAAAACGCCATCCCGGTGTCGTCGACGTCATGACGCCGGAGAATAAGCCGGCGCTCGCGATCGATCCGGAGATCAAGACCAATCCGTTCGTGTTTCGGATGGAGGCGTTGCAGAGCAACGAAGTCCGCTACGCCAACCAGCCGATTGCCGTCGTGATCGCCGAGACGCTTGAAGCCGCGACCGAAGGTGCCGCGCTGCTGGCACCGCGCTACGAGACGCTGCCTCCGCTGGTTGGGCTCGACGCCGGCGAGAGTTTTGTGCCGCCCGTCGTCGGCGTCGGAAACCCGACCGAATATCACCGCGGCGATGTCGAGGCCGGCCTTGCCGCAGCCGAAAAGCAGATCGATGCGACATACGAGACCCCGCCGCAATATCATAACGCCATGGAGCCGCATGCTGTCGTGGCGCACTGGGATGGCGACAGGCTGTCCGTGGACATGCCGACCCAGGGCCTGAAGCTGTCGCTGGCGCGCATCGCCGAACTGTTCGGCATCGCGCCCGACAAGATCCACGTGCGCAGCCCGTTCCTCGGCGGCGGCTTCGGGTCGAAGGGGCTCATGGGCGGGCCGCCGGTCCTCGGCATCATGGCGGCAAAGCTCGTCGGCAGGCCAGTCAAGCTGGTGCTGCGCCGCGAGCAGATGTACGGCCCGGTCGGCCATCGCGCGCCGACACGTCAGCGCCTGCGGCTCGGCGCTGATCACGAGGGCCATCTGACCGCACTCGACCACCATGCCAGAACGGTGTCGAGCACCTTCGACGATTTCTACGAGCCCGCCGCCGATGCCTCGCACACGCTCTATGCGGCGCCGGCGATCCGCACCTCGCACGATGCCGTCCGCGTCAACACCGGCACGCCGCTGTTCATGCGCGCGCCCGGCGAGGCGACCGGCTCGATCGCGCTGGAGAGCGCGATCGACGAGATGGCCTGGGCCTGCGGCATGGATCCGCTGGCCTTCCGCCTGAAGAACTACGCCGAGGTGGAGCCGATGACGGGGCGGCCTTTCTCCTCCAAGGCGCTGCGGGCCTGCTACGAGCAGGGCGCCGCGCGCTTCGGCTGGGCGGAGCGTCCGTTGCAGCCGCGGCAGATGCGCGACGATGCCGGCCTCCTGGTCGGCTGGGGCATGGGCACGGCGACCTTCCCGGCGCTGATGTTCCAGGCCGAGGCGCGCGCGGCGATCCGCCGCGACGGCTCCGGCGTGATGGAGATCGGCGCGCACGACATGGGGCAGGGCGCCTGGACGGCGTTGGCGCAGATCGCGGCCGATTCCGTCGGCCTCGACATCGACCGCCTCGACTTCAAGTCCGGCACGTCCGACCTGCCCGACGCCGGTATCGCCGGCGGCTCGGCGCACACGGCAACGGCGGGCGCGGCGATCCACAGCGCCGGTGCGGCCGTGATCGCAAAGCTCGCCGATCTCGCCACCAGCGACGAGCGCTCGCCGCTGTTCGGCGCCGGCAATGCCGGCGTGATCGCGCGCGACGGCAGGCTGATCCGCCGCGACGACGAGAGCCGCAGCGAGAGCTATGCCGAGATTCTCGCGCGCGCCGGCGTTGCCGAGGTCGAGGCGCGCGGCACCGGCGCGCCGAACCCTGCGGCGATGGAGCAATATGCGATGCATGCCCACGGCGCGGTGTTCGCCGAGGTGAAGGTCGATCCCGAACTCGGCCAGGTCCGCGTCAGTCGCATGGTCGGCGCCTTCGCCGCCGGGCGCATCGTCAACCCGCGCATGGTGCAGAGCCAGCTGTTCGGCGGCATGATCTGGGGCCTGTCCTTCGCGCTGCACGAGGCGGCGATCACCGACCGCCGCAGCGGGCGGATCATGAATGCTGATCTCGGCGAGTACCACATCCCGGTGAATGCCGACGTGCCGCCGCTCGACGTCATCACCGTCGAGGAGCACGATCCGCACGTCAATGCGCTCGGCATCAAGGGCGTCGGCGAGATCGGCATCACCGGCAGCGCCGGCGCGGTCGCCAACGCGGTCTGGCACGCGACCGGCGTGCGGGTGCGCAAATTTCCGATCCGGATCGAGGAGTTGCTGACTCAGCTTTGAAGCGCGATGAAATGAGGCCAAATCGCTGCAACGACGGAGGTGCGCTCCCTCTGCCGCTTGCGGGAGAGGTGAACGAGTCGCGCCGGATGCGTCGATCTCGCCTTCAGAACGTCGGCGGCGTGCAGGCCGAGATCACCTCGCACGGCTTGCCGCCGACGCAGCGGAAGCGATGCGGGCGGCGGCTCTCGAAATAATAGGCATCGCCGGGATTGAGGATGCGGCGCTCGTCCTCGACGGTGACTTCGAGCTTGCCTGAGATCACGATGCCGCCTTCCTCGCCGTCATGGACGAGATGCACGCGCCCGGTGTCGCTGCCGGGCTCGTAGCGCTCTTTGAGGATCTGCAGGCTGCGGCCGAACAGATTGTCGCCGATTTGTCGGTACGAGATCGGCTTCTTGCCGACCTCGGTGAGCTCCTCGGCGCGGTAGAAGATCTTGCGCCTGGACTCCGGCTCCAGCGCGAAGAACTCGGCGAGCCCCATCGGGATGCCGTCGAGGATGCGCTTGAGCGCGCCGACCGAGGGGTTCATCTGGTTGGATTCGATCAGCGAGATCGTCGAATTGGTGACGCCGGCACGCTTGGCCAGCTCGCGCTGCGACAGCTTGTGGCGCGCCCGGATGAATCGCAGCCGTCCACCGATGTCGACGCTCATGCCCTGGTCCCGTGTTGCAGGTGTTGCGGATCGCGCAAATATGGACCGACAGCCCCAGTCAAATCAATGGCTTGCAGGTCACCAGAAAAGGACTTGTTGCGGTTTCCAAGCCGTGGCTCTGCTAGCGGGTCAGCAAAGGAGCGCGGCCGTGACCCTTCATCAGATTCCGAACACCATCAAGACCGACTCGTTCTGGATGCCGTTCACGGCCAACCGGCAGTTCAAGAAGGCGCCGCGCCTGTTCTCCTCGGCCGAGGGCATGCATTACACCACCGTCGACGGCCGCAAGGTGATCGACGGCTCCGCCGGCCTCTGGTGCGTCAATGCCGGCCACGGCCGCAAGCAGATCGCCGCCGCGGTCGAGCGCCAGCTGATGACGCTGGATTTCGCGCCCACGTTCCAGATGGGCCACCCGCTGGCCTTCGACTTCGCCGAGCGCCTCGCTGAGATCGCGCCGAAGGGCCTCGATCGCATTTTCTTCACCAATTCCGGCTCCGAGTCGGTCGACACCGCGCTGAAGATCGCGCTGGCCTATCACCGCGCCAACGGCCAGTCGAGCCGCACCCGCCTGATCGGCCGCGAGCGGGGCTATCACGGCGTCGGCTTCGGCGGCACGTCGGTCGGCGGCATGGTCGCCAACCGTCGTGCGTTTGCGACCCTGCTGCCGGGCGTCGACCACATCCGCCACACCCACGATCTCACCCGCAACGCCTTCGCCAAGGACCAGCCCGAGCATGGCGCCGAGCTCGCCGACGATCTCGAGCGTCTGGTCGCCTTGCATGGCGCCGAGACCATTGCCGCCGTCATCGTCGAGCCGGTGCCGGGCTCGACCGCGGTGCTGCCGCCGCCGAAGGGCTATCTGCAGCGCCTGCGCGAGATCTGCGACAAGCACGGCATCCTCCTGATCTTCGACGAGGTCATTACCGGCTTCGGCCGCCTCGGCACGCCGTTCGCCGCCAACTTCTTCGGCGTCACGCCGGACCTGATGACGACGGCCAAGGGCATCACCAACGGCACCATTCCCTGCGGCGCCGTGTTTGCGAGCCGCAAGGTGCATGACGGCATGATGGTCGGCCCCGAGAATCAGATGGAGCTGTTCCACGGCTACACCTATTCGGCGCATCCGACCGCCTGCGCCGCCGGCATCGCCACGCTCGACATCTACAAGGACGAAGGCCTGCTCACGCGCGGTGCGTCGATCGCCGAATACTGGCGCGATGCGCTGCACTCGCTGAAGGGATTGCCGAACGTCGTCGACATCCGCAATTGCGGCCTGATGGGCGCGGTCGAGCTCGCCCCGCGCGACGGCGTCGTCGGCGCGCGCGGCTATGACGTCATGGTCGACTGCTTCAACACCGGCCTTTACTTGCGCATGAGCGGCGACAGCTTCGCGATGTCGCCTCCGCTCATCGTCGAGAAGAGCCACATCGACCAGATGGTCTCGATCCTCGGGGACGCCATTAAGAAGGTGGCCTGATAATTGCTCTCGCCGTTGCGAGTTGTGTCCTTGCAGCGGCGAGCGCCGCGGGAGTTTGACGAAGCGTGAAAGTTCTGATCCTCGGCAGCGGTGTCATCGGTGTCACCTCTGCCTACTACCTCGCGCGTGCAGGCCATGAGGTGACGGTCGTCGACCGTCAGCCGGAGCCGGCGCTGGAGACCTCTTTCGCCAATGCGGGCGAGGTGTCGCCCGGCTATTCTTCGCCCTGGGCCGGCCCCGGCGTGCCGGTGAAGGCGGTCAAGTGGCTGTTGATGAAGCACGGCCCGCTGGTGATCCGGCCGAAGCTCGATCCCGTCATGTGGGTCTGGCTGCTCAAGATGCTGCGCAACTGCACCAGCGAACGCTACGCGGTCAACAAGAGCCGGATGATTCCGATCGCGGAATACAGCCGCGACTCTTTACGCGATCTGCGCCGCGACATCGGCATCCAGTACGACGAGCGCTCGCAGGGCACGCTGCAGCTGTTTCGCTACCAGGCCCAGCTCGACGGCACCGCCGAAGATATCGCCGTGCTCAAGCAGTACGGCGTTCCCTTCGAGGTGCTGAGCCGCGAGGGCTGCATCGCAGTCGAGCCGGCGCTTGCCGGCGTGAAGGAGAAGTTCGTCGGCGGACTTCGCCTGCCGCAGGACGAGACCGGCGACTGCCACATGTTCACGCAGGCGCTCGCCAAGCACGCCCAGGCGCTCGGCGTGCGCTTCATGTTCAACACCTCGATCGATCGCATCGTCACCGAGGGCGCGCGCGTCAGCGGGGTCGCGACCAGCGCCGGCCTGTTGCAGGCGGACGCCTACGTGCTCGCGCTCGGCAGCTGGTCGTCGCGGCTGGCGGCGCCGCTCGGCATCTCGCTGCCGGTCTATCCGGTGAAGGGCTATTCGATCACGGTGCCGATCAAGGACGCCTCCGGCGCGCCGGAATCGACCGTGATGGACGAGAGCTACAAGGTCGCGATCACCCGCCTCGGCAATCGCATCCGCGTCGGCGGGACCGCGGAGATCTCGGGCTATTCGAGCAAGCTCTACGACGCGCGCCGCGACACGCTCGATCATTCGCTGACCGACCTGTTCCCGCGCGGCGGCGATCTGTCCAAGGCGACGTTCTGGAGCGGCCTGCGCCCGATGACGCCGGACGGCCCGCCTGTGATCGGCCCGACGCACTACGCCAACCTGCACCTCAACACCGGCCACGGCACGCTCGGCTGGACCATGTCCTGCGGCTCGGGCCGCGTGCTCGCCGACATGCTGTCAGGCAAGAAGCCGGAGATCGACGTCAGCGCGCTGTCAGTGGAGCGGTACAAGCACCGGTTTGGCTAAGGCTCTATCCCCTCGTCATTGCGAGGAGCGAAGCGACGAAGCAATCCAGGCCGTCTCCGCGGTGAGACTCTGGATTGCTTCGCTTCGCTCGCAACGACGGCGTGGAGATGTCCCGGGATTTCTTCAGTCCGCCGCGTGCGTTGAAGCAGCTACCCCGCCCCCGTCACGCAATTCACCCACAGCACCACGGCTTTTGCATCCTGCGCCGGATTGGAAAACCGGTGCGGCCTTCGGCTCGCGAAGCGAAAGCTGTCGCCTGTTTTCAGCGACCACGTCTGGCTGTCCACCGTCAGCATCATCTCGCCTTCGAGCACCAGCCCGGCCTCCTCGCCGTCGTGGGTGTAGAGCTCATCGCCGGTGGAGCCGCCGGGCTCCAGATGCACCAGGAACAGATTGAGCTTGTTGTCGCTGCTGGCCGGGCTCAGCAATTGTTTGGACACGCCCGTGCGCCAGAGCTTCAGCTCGGGCCGTTGCAGCCCGCGTGTCACCACCTGATCCGATGCGCCGTCGGCGCTCGGGCTCGCGCCGAACAGCGCGGCGATGCCGACGCCGAGCACGTCGGCGAGGGTCGCCAGCACGCGCAGCGACGGCGACGACAGCCCGCGCTCGATCTGGCTGAGAAAGCCGATCGACAGCTCCGTGCGCGCGGCGACCGTCTCCAGCGAGAATTGCCTGACCCGCCTGAGGTCGCGGATGCGGCGGCCGACCGCGACGTCCATC
Source organism: Bradyrhizobium sp. WBAH42 (assembly GCF_024585265.1). NCBI lineage: Bacteria > Pseudomonadati > Pseudomonadota > Alphaproteobacteria > Hyphomicrobiales > Nitrobacteraceae > Bradyrhizobium > Bradyrhizobium sp. WBAH42. The sequence continues at coordinate 77,371 of NZ_CP036533.1, read as the reverse complement.
GCCGGCTCGGCCGGCTTGGCCTTCACCTTAGCCGGCCTTTTCTTGGCCGGCTTTGCGGCGGCCGGTTTGCGCATTCTTTTGCCACCGCTCACGTCAAACCGCTTCCTTCATGTGCATGAAAACCGCTTGCATCGTCCGCGAAAGTATGACCAAATTTTCATATTAGTGAAAATAGGCCGAAACGGCCCGGCCCGCAACGTCTGATCGCGACATGCGCCGGCCAGGCCCAAAAGGGGGATGCGATGAAGCGTTTTGTTCAGGCCGCAATCGCGGCGCTCGCCATTGCCACAGCCGTGCCGGCTTCGGCGCAGCAGGTGCTGAAGGTCGGCTCGACACCGACAGGCATTCCCTTCACGTTCCTCGACACCAAGACCAACACCATCCAGGGCATCATGGTCGATCTCGTCACCGAGATCGGCAAGGACGCCGGCCTCAACGTGCAGATCGAGCCGATGGCGTTCTCGGCGCTGATCCCGTCGCTGACCTCGAGCAAGATCGACATCATTGCGGCCGCGATGTTCATCACCGCGCCGCGCAAGGAGGTCGTCGACTTCTCAGACCCGATCTACACCTATGGCGAAGGCCTCGTGGTGCCGAAGGGCGATGCCAAGGCCTACGCTGCGCAGGAGGACCTGAAGGGCGAGACGGTCGGCGCGCAAGTCGGCACCGCCTTCGTCGATGCGCTGAAGAAGTCCGGCCTGTTCGCGGACGTGAAGGCCTACGACACCATCCCCGACATCCTGCGCGACGTGAACACCGGCCGTCTCAAGGCCGGCTTCGCCGACTATCCGATCCTCGCCTACAATCTGAAGCAGGGCGGTTTCCCCGACGTGCGTCTCGTCGATAGCTACAAGCCCGTTACCGTCGGCTCGGTCGGCATCGGCGTGCGCAAGGGCGAGAGCGCACTGCTCGGCAAGATCAATGCCTCGCTGGCGAAGCTGAAGGCCAACGGCACCATCGACAAGATCCTCGAGAAATGGGGCCAGAAGGCGCAAGGTTGATTGCCAAGACCTGACCGCAAGACCTGATCGATCGAAGGCTGCCCGATGAAAGGCTTCTGGCGCGACGCCGTCGAGTTCTTCCCGATCCTGCTGAACGGCGTCGCCCTGACGATCATCGTCACGGTGGGCTCGCTGCTGCTCTCGACGGTGCTGGGCCTCGTCTGGGCGATGATGCGGGTCTCCGGCATAAGAGCGCTGTCGATGCTCAGCGCCAGCCTGATCAACGTGATCCGCGGCATCCCGATCATCGTGCTGTTGTTCTACCTCTACTTCGTGATGCCCGATCTCGGCGTCACGCTGTCGGCCTTGCAGGCCGCCATCCTCGGCCTCGGCATCGCCTATTCGGCCTATCAGGCCGAGAACTTCCGCGCCGGCATCGAGGCCATCGACAAGGGCCAGATCGAGGCGGCGCAGTCGATCGGCATGGGCTGGTGGCTCACCATGCGCCGCGTAGTGCTGCCGCAGGCGGTGCGCATCGTGCTGCCGCCTTACGGCAACGTCATGATCATGATGCTGAAGGATTCCTCGCAGGCCTCGACCATCACGGTCGCCGAGCTCGCGCTGCAGGGCAAGCTGATCGCGTCCTCGACGTTCAAGAACACCAGCGTGTTCACGCTGGTCGCCCTGATGTATCTCACCATGAGCATTCCGTTGATCCTGCTCGTCCGTCACTTCGAGAAGCGGGCCGGCAAGCGATGATCGAGCTGAGCGACGTCCACAAGAGCTTTGGCAAGGTCGAGGTGCTCAAGGGCATCACGGCGAGCGTCGAGAAGGGCGAGGTGGTCTGCATCATCGGCCCCTCCGGCTCCGGCAAATCCACCATCCTGCGCTGCATCAACGGGCTCGAAAGCTACGACCGCGGCGAGATCAGCGTCGAAGGCCTGAAGGTTGACCGCGACGCGCCGTCGATCGTGAACATCCGCACCCAGGTCTCGATGGTGTTCCAGCGCTTCAATTTGTTCCCGCATCGCACTGCGCTGGAAAACGTCGTCGAGGGACCGCTCTTCGTGAAGAAGGAGCCGCGTGCGCAAGTGCTGGAGCGCGGCCGGACGCTGCTCGCCCAGGTCGGGCTTGCGGAAAAGGCCGACGCGCATCCGCCGCAGCTCTCCGGCGGCCAGCAGCAGCGCGTCGCCATCGCGCGGGCGCTCGCCATGCAGCCCAAGGCCATCCTGTTCGACGAGCCGACCTCGGCGCTCGATCCCGAGCTCGTCGGCGACGTTCTTGGCGTCATGCGCAAGCTCGCCGACGACGGCATGACCATGGTCGTCGTCACCCACGAGATGGGCTTTGCCCGCGATGTTGCCGATCGCGTGCTGTTCATCGACGGCGGTGTGATTGTCGAGCAGGGGCCGGCGAAATCGGTGCTCAATCAACCGCAGCACGCGCGGACGCAGGACTTCCTGCGCCGCGTGCTGCATCCGCTCTGACCGGACTCGCCATGACGCGCCTGCCTCTGCCGCCCTCGCTCTATGCCGATACTGCAGTCGCGCCGGTTGCCACGCCGCCGCTCGACGTCGACAAGAGCGTCTCCGTCGCGATCGTCGGCGGCGGGTACACCGGCCTCTCCACCGCGCTGCATCTGGCGGAGCAGGGCGTCGAGGCGCTGGTGCTGGAGGCGCAGGAGCCGGGATGGGGCGCGTCCGGCAACAATGGCGGTCACACCAATCCCGGACTGAAGCACGATCCCGATCAGATCGAGGCCGATTTCGGCACTGACCTCGGCCGCCGCATGATCGCGTTCGCCTACGGCACGACCAACTTCACGCACGATTTGATCCGCCGCTACCAGATCCCGTGCGAGGCGCGGCAGAACGGTACGCTGCGCGCGGCTTACAATGAGAGCAGCGCCGCCGCGATCGAGAAGACCGCGCAGCAATGCATCCGCCGCGGCCTGCCAGTGACGTACCTCGACCGAGCGCAGCTCCGCGACATGACCGGCACCGACCGCTACATCGGCGCCATGCTCGATACAAGCGGCGGCGATCTGCATCCCCTCAGCTACGCCCGCGGGCTTGCGCGGGCCGCCATTTCGGCGGGCGCGACGGTTCATGGCGAGACGCCGGCGTTGTCGCTGCGCCGCGAGGGCTCGCGCTGGCGCATCGAGACGCCGCGCGCGGTGGTTCATGCCGACAAGGTCCTGCTCGCCACCAACGGTTTTACCGACGATCTCTGGCCGGCGCTCCGCCGCACCATCGTGCCGGTGTTTTCCTCCATCGCCGCCACCGCGCCGCTCTCCGACGCGGTCGCCCGTTCGATCATGCCGACGCGCCCCGTTCTCTACGAGAGCGGCCACATCACGGTCTATTATCGCATCGATCAGCAGAACCGCCTGCTGATGGGCGGACGCGGCCCGATGCGCTGGATCAAGTCGCCGCATGACGTCGCCTACCTCATGCGCTATGCGGAGCGGCTCTGGCCGCAGCTCAAGGGCGTTGCCTGGACCCACGGCTGGAACAGCCGGCTCGCCATCACCAAGGACCATTATCCCCACGTGCACGAGCCGGCAGAAAGCGTTTTGATCTCGCTCGGCTGCAACGGTCGCGGTGTTGCGCTCTCGACCGCGATGGGCGCGCAGCTCGCCCGCCGCCTGATCGGCGGCGCCAAGGCCGAGATCGACATGCCAATCACGGGCATCAAGCCGATCCCGATGCATGCGTTCTGGCCGGTCGGCGTGACCACCGCCGTGATCGCGGGCCGCGTGCGGGACCGGCTCGGCATATGAAAAAGGCGCCGCCCGTGAGGAGCGACGCCTTGTGTGAATTCCGGATCGGCTTTAGCAGCGACCCTGCTTCCACAGTCCGGGCGGGCAGCCGTAACCGCGCCAACCCACTTTGCGTCCATGCGACCAGCCGGGCGGCGTGCCATGGTAATGATGGCCCATCTTAAGGCCATGACCATGGCCATGACCGCCACCATGGCCGCCCTTGGCCAAAGCAGGGCTGGTGAATGTGAACCCGGCCGCAATGACCAGCGACGCAGCGAACGCAAGTTTCTTCATATGTCCTCCAGGGGTGAGCGCACTTGTCCGTTCAATGAACGACGTTCGGCTGCCTAAGTTCCCCGCGAATGTGGAGGAGTCGTGACGCTCGCCTTGATGCGTAATCGCGCAAATGCTCAACGCGCGCTGGCACGATCTTTCTTCGATCCCCGCGTTCAGCTCTCCGCCACCGCATCGGCCCACGGCTGGAAGATCTCGACCGCGCCGGAATTGAGCTCGCCCTCGCGCATCACGACGCTCGGGAAGGCGAACTTCTGCGGCACCGCCTGCAGCCGGCTCTCTTCATAGTCGAAGCGCGCGGCCAGCGCTTTGCGCACCTCCGCCGGCAGGCGCGCCTCGCCGATCACCACCGCGCCTTCGCTGGCGTCGATGCGCGGCTGGTGGATGGCGGCGTCCAGGTCCATGCCGTAATCCATCGCGAAGGACACGAGCTGCATCACCGCGGGCAGGATGCGGCGTCCACCGGAGGCGCCGACGGCGAGGCGCTTGCCGTCCTTGGTCTCGGCGATGACCGGCGTGTAGTTGCAGAGGCAGCGCTTGCCCGGTGCAAGCGAGTTGGTGTTACCGGGCGACGGGTCGAACCACATGATGCCGTTGTTCATGGTGATGCCTGTGTGCGGTGTCACGTAGCGCGAGCCGAACGACGAGAGCAGCGTCTGCGTCACCGCCGCGATGTTGCCGTGACGGTCGACCACCGAGAAATGCGTGGTGCAGGCCGGCGCCAGATATTCGGCGCCGAGCGAGCGCTTGCCGTCGGCATCGCCCATGTCCTTGAGCCGCTCGCGGAAGGCGGCCTGCAGGGCGAGCGCATATTCGACATAGGCGCCGGCATCCGGCGCGCCTGCGGGCGTCAAGCTCTGCTGCAGCAGGCGCAGCGCATGCGCCATGGTCGGCCCCGCGGTGAGCTCGGGGGTCGCGAACACCCTGCCTTCGCGATAGGGGATCGCCAGCGGCTCGCGCAGATGGGCGCGGAAGGCAGCGAGATCCTCCACCGACAGCGAGCCGCCGTCGGCCTTGATGTCGGAAGCAATGCTCCTGGCGAGATCGCCTTGGTAGAAATCGCGAGCGCCCGCATCGGCGAGATGTGACAGCGTCGCCTTCAGGGCGTCCTGCGGCAGCCGCGTCTCGAACTTGATGCCCCAGGGCGCGGTCGGCGGCAGGCCGTCCTTCAGATATGCGGCCGCGCTCGCGGGATAGCGCCTGAGATCGGCTGCCGAGCCCGCGATCGTCACCGTCGTCCACCAATCGACCAGCAGGCCTTCGCCGGCGAGCCGAGCTGCCGGCGCGATCAGATCCTTCCACGGCATCTTGGCGTAGCGGCGATGCGCCTCTTCCATTCCGGCGACGACGCCGGGCACGGCAATCGAGCCGGGGCCGTGAATGTTGCGATCGCCTTTCACCCTTGGCCAGGGAAACAGGTCGGAGGCGGCGCCTTCGCCGCTGAGCGAATAGTCCTCAGTGCGCAGGCTCTGCGGCGCGCACATGCCGTAGTCGATCACCTCATAGCGATTTTCCTTGGCGCGGTAGAGCACCATCGCACCGCCGCCGCCGATGCCGCTGTTCCAGGGCTCGAGGACGTTGAGGGCAAATGTGGTCGCGACGATCGCGTCCACGCAGTCGCCGCCGGCGGCCAGCACCTGCGCCCCGACTTCAGCCGCCCGCCGCGATTGCGAGGCAACGATGCCGCCCTGGGATGTGACGGCGGGCTTGCGGACGGTTTGGTTGAGACTGAACTGCTGAGGCATGGTGTCGTCTTGATGCTTGTCGATGGCTTCGCTGCGTTGAATGCGAGGCTCCGCAATTGGCGAAGCGCGCGGACAATGGCACATTGCCGCCAACGAGAACATCCAAAGGGAGGCGCGGCATGGCTGGTGTGAAACAGGCGCGGGATGGCGCGGTCGGGATCCTGACGCTCGACGAACCGGCCAGCCTCAACGCGATGACGCCGGACCTGCTCGGCGCGCTCGCCGCTGCCGTGACCGAGATGACGCAGGACGAGGACATCCGCGCTCTGATCCTGACCGGCGCGGGGCGCGGCTTCTGCTCGGGCCAGAACCTGAAGGCCTCGGAGGCACTCGGCGAGGACATCGCGGCCGGCGTGATGCGCTTCCACTGGCCGGCCTTCAAGGCGCTGCGCGAATGCCGCGTGCCCGTCCTCGTCGCCGTCAATGGCGTTGCGGCTGGCGGCGGTTTTAGCCTGGCCATGGCCGGCGACATCATCGTCGCGGCGCGGTCGGCGAGCTTCATCCAGGTTTTCAGCCGCATCGCGCTGGTGCCGGATCTCGGCTCGACCTGGCTGCTGCCGCGACTGATCGGCCGGCAGCGCGCGCTCGAGCTGATGCTGCTCAACGAGCCGCTGACGGCGGAACGTGCCCAGGAGATCGGCCTGGTGCGGCAGGTCGTCGACGACGCCAAGCTGATGGACGAGGCGTTAGGTCTGGCCCGCCGCCTGGCGGAAGGCCCGACCCGCGCCTTGGTCGCAACCCGCAACCTGGTCGAGGAGAGCGAGCACGCGACCTACCAGGCGCAGTTCCGCCGCGAGATCGAGCTCCAGGCCACGATCCGCAAGAGCGCGGACGCCATCGAGGGCCGCAACGCGTTCGTCGAAAAGCGCAAGGCGAGGTTTACGGGGAGGTGAGGTGGGGCACACTTTCTCCCCTCGTTATGCCCGGGCTTGTCCAGGCTTGTCCCGGGCATCCAACGTCTTCGTATCGGCGCTCCCAAAACGTGGATGGCCGGGACGAGCCCGGCCATGACGAAAGATAAAAATGTCTGCAAAGGCCCGCTAAGCGCTGCCTCAGCGCATGCGATCCAGCCGGCTGGCCTGATACTTGGCGCGCCATTTCGGGCCCGGTCCGCGCATGTAGTGCAACTCGGGGCGATAGGGGTTGGCCGCGACGCGGATCAGCGTCTGCCATCGGGTGGCGACGAAGCTCAGGGGCTGACGCAGCAGGCTCAGTGAAGCGAGCAACATGGCATCACCTCAATGCGGCTTGCCGAGCATGGCGGTGAAGGGGAGATCGAAGATCTCCTCGCCAGCGTCGTCGCTGACATGGATCACCCAGTCGCGCCAGTCTTCGGCACCGGGGGTCTGGATCATCGAGTTCATGATCTGAGCGGCGCGGTCGCGCGCCTCGGTCAGATTGGCGACGGCGGCGCCGTAGCGGTCGATCAGCGTGCCCTCGGTGTTGGAGCAGTGAAAATAGACCTGGACCATAGGCGCCTCCTGTAGAAAGCGATCGGGACGGCAAACCGATACCACCCCAAGCATTCGCGAAACATTCGGGTCGAGCCCGGTAAGGAAATCTACGGATATTGGTCGGACCCAAGGTCGTTACAGGTTTAATCACAGGCGGGTGATGACTGGACGGCGCCGCGGCGGCATGGAACAACGTCCGCGGGAAGGCGGGGGTCACCGTGAACCAGCTCACATTCGCGCGCGAACGCCGACATCTGCGCTTGCTTGCAGCGATTGTCTTTCCAGCGGTTTTGGCCGCCGCGCCGCTCGGCTTGGCCCCGGCCTCATCCGAGCCGGTCAGGAAGAGCGGCTATGCGATCGGCACGGAAGCCTGCGGCAGCGGCGAACTGGCCTTTCCCAGGATCCAGATCGACATGAAGGCGGGATTTTGCGCCGGCCTCGTCGCCAGCGAAGAGGACCGCCTCAAATTTCCGCGCGCGATCGTGCAGGTGCCCGGCCGCGACCTGTTCGTGGTCGCCGACATGGGCGGCTGGGGCCACACCGACGGGCGGCTGCTGCTGCTCGATCCGCGTGCGCCGCAGGGGCAACGCTTCAAGGATCTGCTGACGGGGATAGAATATCCGTTCGGCCTCGTCGTCGGCCCGGACAGGAAGCTCTACGCCTCGACCGCGGAGACGATCTTCCGGTTCGATCCGCTTGCCGACAACCCGCGCAGCACGGTCGAGACCATCATCCGTCACATGCCCGGCCGCCGGATCACGCTGCCGGATGGCAAGAGGGTCGATGAGAGCGCGCATCCGCTCAAGCAGTTCGTGTTCGATCGCGACGGCCGGCTGTTCGTCAATGTCGGCTCGCACAGTGACGACTGCATCACGCCTGCGCCGATCACGAAACCCTGCGCGGCGGCCGAGGGCGCGTCCGCGCTGGCCTCGATCTGGCTGTTCACGCCGCCGGCAGGCGGTGTCTTTCCGGCATTGAAGCCCGGCGATCCCGACCCGCCGCACAGCGTCTATGCGCGCGGCTTGCGCAACTCGATGGCGCTGGCGCTGCATCCGAATTTTCCGGATGCCGGCTACGCCTTCCTGCAGGGCGAGAACGCCCGCGACCTGCCCGACATCTTCAAGCCGAACGAGGAGATCAACGCAATCGAGCAGGGCAGGCACTATGGCTGGCCCTATTGCTACGATTTGTCGACGCCGAGCCCCGAATTCAGGCTGGTGCTGCAATCGGGGATCTACAAATCGCTCTGCTCAGCCAACGCGCTCTACAAGCCGCCGCTCTCGCTGATGCCGCCGCACGGCGCGCCGCTCGCGATGCTCTATTACCACGGCGCCAAATTCCCGGAGCTGGAAGGCAAGCTCTTGGTCGGCCTGCACGGCTATCGGCCGACCGGCAGCCGGCTGCTGGTCTATGACGTCGACGAGCACGGCTTTCCCAAACCCAGTGCGGCACCGGTGCGCTATCACGTGAGTTGCGCGGCCGACCCGACCCGCAGTTTCCAGACCGACGCCGGCGAGGTCGCGGCCGCGCCGTTCGAGGAGCTGATCGCAGGCTGGCATCGCGTCAACGGCGCGCGGCCGCAAGGCGCGCCGGTCGGCATGACGGTCGCGGAGGACGGTGCGATCTGGCTGGTCGAGGACAAGAACAAGACCGTGATCCGGATCGATCGCGCGGCCGGCGAGCGACCTCAGCCGCTCCCCTGCGATACGCGCAGCCAGGCGATGATCGACCAGCTCGCAGCTTTCGTCGCCAGGGATGCGCAGAACAGCGCTCGCCTCACCACCTTGCGCAAGGGCCTCGTCCAGAAGTATTGCGTCGGCTGCCATTCGGATTTCGGCCTGAATGCGGGGCAATCGGATGCGGAGAAGGACAGGGTGGTGCTGCACTTCATGCTGGCGCAGGACGGCTGGATCTATCCTGGCGATCCCGACGCCGGCAGGCTGCGCACGCGCCTGCGCGGCCTTGGCGCCGAGAAGCTGATGCCGCCCGGCGGTGAGAGCCTGCCGAAGAGCGAGCCCGGCTATTCGCGCCTGCTCGATACCGCGGACCTGTTCGTCGCCAAAATGGTTCCGGGCACGCGGATGCGGATCAAGCCGGGCCCGCCGCAGCGGAAGTTTTTCAGCAAGGCCAACAAGGAATGCGGCGAAATACCGGCCGGAAAGGTCGTCGTCGTGACACAAAGGAGCGCTGTAGACAAACCCGGCTTCAGCCGATTCTTCCGGCCAGCCGATCCCTATCTGAATGGTGAGTGCACCGACGGCGATGGCTATTACATCCGGCAGGAACTTCTGGTGCCTGTGCAGTAGCATCCTGCTCGTCGCGACGCAGCCGGCCGCCGCCGAAACGAAATTGTTCGAAAGCGCACAGGTGACGCCCGCCAGCGAATACACCTTCGGGATCGAAGGGCCGGCCGCCGATCTCGACGGCAATCTGTTCGTGGTCAATCTCGGCAAGCCCGGCACCATCGGCAAATTGCCCGCGGGCGGCGCCGCCTCGGAGCTGTTCACGACGCTCCCCGACGGCAGCGTCGGCAATGCGATCCGTTTCGATCGCGGCGGCACCATGTTCATCGCCGACTACAAGAAGCACAACATCTTCGCGATCCCCAAGGGCGCGACCGAGCCCGCGGTGTGGTTTCACTCCGACCAGATGAACCAGCCCAACGACATCACCATCGCGCGCGACGGCACGATCTATGCGAGCGATCCGAACTGGAAGGGCAGGGAAGGCCACATCTGGCGCATCGTCAGGGGAGCGGACGGGACGGCGCAGGGGCAGGTGATGTCGGCGCCGCGCGCGATGGGCACTACCAACGGCATCGACCTCAGCCCTGACGGCAAGACGCTCTATGTCGGCGAGTCCAGCAGCGGCCAGATCTGGTCCTATGCGATCAGCGGCAACGAGCTCACCGCGGCAAAACTGGTCAAGGCATTTCAGCCCGACACCATCGACGGCCTGCGCACCGATGTCGCCGGCCGCCTCTACGTCGCACGCATTCTCAAGGGCACGATCGCCTTGATGAAGCCGACCGGCGCGGTCGAGCGCGAGATCCCGCTGAAGGCCAAGGAGCCGACCAACCTTGCCTTCGGCGGCAGCGACGGCAAGACCGTCTTCGTCACCCAGCGTCAGGGCGGCTTCATCGAATCCTTCCGCACCGACCAGCAGGGCCGCGAGCACTGTCTCCAGCGCGGCCGCTGCTGAGCTTCGCAAGCGCTCTGCTTTCGGCGCAGGGCAGCGCGACGATGGGCGGCATTCTTCTTGCTTGCATCCGGCGGCCGTGGCGATCAAGACTCTGCGGCACGTCCAGTAGCATGCGACCACGGAGTGTTTGAGTGAAAGCCGTCCATACCGAACTGCATCGCAGCCACGATCCGCAATTCTTCCTGGTGCGCGGTGTCGTCAAGCGCACCACCGAGCAGCCCGAGCGCGCCGACCGCCTGCTCAAGGGGTTGAAGGACGGCAGGCATCAACTGGTCGAGCCCAAGACATTCGGGCAGGGGCCCCGCGCGCGCATTCACAGCCCGGAATACCTGTCGTTCCTCAGCGAAGCCTGGGACGCCTGGACTGCGCTCGGCGATTCCGGCCCGGAGATGATCGGCAATATCCATCCCGTGCGCCATGCCGCGACCTATCCGACCCACATCGTCGGCAAGCTCGGCTGGCACACCGCCGACACCGCGGCGCCGATCGGCCCGGGCACGTGGGCCGCGGCCTGCGCCGCCACCGACGTCGCGGTCACCGCCGCGCAGATGGTGATGGATGGCGAGGACGCCGTCTACGCGCTCTGCCGTCCGCCCGGCCATCACGCCTATCGCGACATGGCCGGCGGCTTCTGCTTCCTCAACAACAGCGCGATCGCGGCGGCGCATCTGCAGCAGAAGCACGAGCGCGTCGTGATCCTCGACGTCGATGTCCATCACGGCAACGGCACGCAAGGTATCTTCTATGCCCGGCCCGACGTCTACACGATCTCGATCCATGCCGACCCCTCTGCGTATTATCCCTACGTATGGGGCTATGCGCATGAGCGCGGCGAAGGTCCGGGCCTCGGCACCAATCTCAACATTCCGCTTCCCATCGGCACCGGCGATGACGGCTATCTCCAGGCGCTGGACGTCGCGCGCAAGGCGATCGAATCCTTTGCCCCCGGCGCCCTCGTCGTCGCACTCGGCCTCGATGCCTCCGAGCACGATCCGCTGAAGGGATTGGCCGTCACCACACCCGGCTTCCGCCGCATCGGCCAAGCCATCGCGAAGATGGGCCTGCCGACCGTGTTGGTGCAGGAAGGCGGCTATCTCTCGGATATCCTCGGTGCCAACCTGACCTCCGTGCTGGCTGGCTTCGAAGACGCGCGGTGAGATCGCTTCGCCTCTTCCTGCTTAACGCGCTCACTCAGCCGCTTCGCGGAGCGGCCAGGCATGGCGGCTGATGGGAAGGCCGCCGTGCGCGCGGGAGCCGTCGGCGATCGCGAGGCGATGCGAGGGCGATGGCGAGCACAGCGAGAAGCGCCAGCCGTCCGGATCGTCGACGATGTCGGGCTTGAAGCTGATCTCGATGGCCTCGCGTGACACCTGCATGGCGAAGGCGTCGAGCGGCAGATTGAGCCCAAAGCCCCTGGCCTTCAGATAGGCCTCCTTGAGCGTCCAATAGTCGAAGAAGCGCTCGATCGCCGCGGGCTCCGGCAGTCCGCGCAAGGTTTCGACCTCCTCCGGCGCAAAGAAGCGAAGCGCGGTGGACAGCGGCGCGATGCGCCGCGACACGGTTTCGACGTCGACCCCGACGGCCTCATGCCGCGACACCACGCAGGCGACGCAGCCGTCGGCATGCGACAGGCTGAAATGCAGCGCGGTCGAGGTGGCCGGTGCTGCGACGAACGGCCGGCCATAGCGGCCCGCGCCGAACGACCAGTCGGTGGGTGCGACGTTGGAAGCGACCTGCGACAGCGCCAGGCGCAACATGGCATGTGCAAAAATGTACTGCCGCCGATGCCGCTCGAACACGAAGCGATCGGCCCGCGCCCGTTCGTCGACCGAGAGCAGGCGTCGGCACGCCTCGACCGCGCCCGGCGCGTCAATCGTCTCGATCAGTCCGACAAAGAGTTCGATTCTGTCGTCTGCCATCAATTGGGCCCATGGCGTCAGGCGAGGCCAAATCCCCCGGTCCCGACGGAAGAAGCAACTGCGCAAGAATCAGCCGAGAGGACCGTTCCTAGCGGTCCACCCGGGCGATTTCTTGTCGATTTGTAGGCCGGTTTACAGGCGCAAGCTTGTGCGAGCCCCCAAGCTCGACAAGCAAGCGGCCGATCTGCGAAGACTCGTACGGCGTCCCCGACCGACGAATTTATTTCTTCTTCTTGGACTTCTTCTTCTTGGACGCGCGCAGAGCCTTAAGGCTGGCTTCGACATCCTTCAGCTCGGTCTGGAGTTTCTGCTTCTCGAAATTGAGCAGGTCCTGCAGCGCCTTACGGTCCTCCGCGCTGAGCGAGGTCTTCTTGGTAAATTTGATGAAACCCATAACACTCCCCGGGTTGAAAATAATCGTCCAAATCAAACCCCGGGAATAATCTTGCGCGCTGGTGCCAAATAATCAAGATGCAACTTGATCATTCACAGCTTTGCCGCGTGAACCCGTATTCTTGCGCGATGCAGCGGCGTCAGGCGGCCCTGCGCGCGAGCAACCTGCCGAGCGGTGCGTTGGGCTGGGCGATCGCCGCCGTCAGCAGCGCGACGAGGTCCTCCATCCATTCGCCGACCACGCGGCCCTCCAGCAAATCGCGCTTGTAATTGCATGAGCCGGTGATGCCGGTCGGGCGCTCCTTGAGCATCAGCGACAGCCAGGTCTGGTCGATCGGCAGCGACGGCTGGCCTTCGCGCGCGACGTTGCCGATCGATTCCGTCGCGAGATCCGGGAGATCGAGCGGCTGGCGCAGCGGATTCTGCAGCGTGAAATAGACCTGGAGCAGCGAGGTCGGATCGATCCCCTCCTGCTCCAATCGATCGGCCAGGACGTTGAACGGCAGCTCCTGCCGTGCATGCGCGTCGAGCACGCTCTGGCGCACCCGCATCAAGGCCTGGACGAACGACAGATCCGGTGTGATTGTCGTGCGGACGATCACCGTGTTCTCGAACGGGCCGATGATTCGGTCGGTGTCCGGCTGGGCACGATTGGCCATGGCGGTCGCGATCGCGATGTCGGTGCGGCCCGTCCGGGCCAGCAGCATGGCCTTCAGGCCGGTGAGCAGGCACATGAACAGCGTGCAACTGTGCTGGCCGGCGAACGCCGTCAGCCGGGCGATCAGCTCGTGCTCGAGGCTGACCGGATGATGCCCGGTGGAGGCGCCCGGGCTCGATTCGCCGTTGAAAAGGGGGCCGGCTCCACGCAAATTCTGGGTCCAGTCTTCAGCCTGGCGGCGTGCCGCGTCGGTGCCGCACCACCAGCGCTGCCAGCGTGCGACATCCGAAAAGGCCGGCGGCGGCTTCGGCAATGGCGCGGACGGATATCCGGCCAGCGCCGCATAGCGGCTCGACAATTCCTCGAACAGCACGCCGATCGACCAGCCGTCGACGACGGCGTGATGCAGCGTCAGCAGCAGCACGTGGTCGTCGTCGTGGAGCCGCAACAGCCGGGCGCGCAACAGCGGCGCGCGCCTGGTGTCGATCGGAATATAGGTCTCCTGCTCGATCAGGAGATTGATCTTCCTGAGCTCGAGCGCCTTGCGCCGCTTGTTGTTGTGGGGATGGCCGTCGCCGATGGTCTCGACCGTCATGATTCGGCCGAGCGTGCGCGGCGCGGCGATGCGGCTTTTGGGCTCATCGCCGTTCCAGGCGAACGCGGTGCGCAGCGATTCGTGCCGGCGCACCACGTCGTCGATCGCCTTTGCCAGGGCGGCCGAATCGAGCGGGCCCTGTAGACGGAAGGCGAAGGGCAGGTTGAACTGCGGCAGCCCCGGCAGATTCCGTTCGATGTGCAGCATCTGGTCCTGCCCGATGGAAGGCGCGGGCGGCCCGCCCGCAGCTGATCGTGGCAGGCTTGCGGCAGGCTTGCGCGGCTTCGTGGCCACGGCCTGGTCGATCCGCCGCGCCAGCCCTTCGATTGTCGGTGCCTCGAAGATGGTCTTGATCGGCAGCGACACGCCGAGCGCCCGCGCGATCCGCGCCATCACCTGGCCGGCCAGCAGCGAATGGCCGCCGAGGTCGAAGAAATTGTCGGTGACACCAATGCTCTCGGCCTTCAGCAGTTCGATCCAGATGTCGGAGAGCACCTTTTCGGTGAAGCGCCGCGCCGGGACGGCCGCATCCGGGCCGGTCGTTTCCCGCGGGACGGGCGCCAGCAGCGCGGAGCGGTCGATCTTGCCATGGGCGTTGAGCGGCAGCTGATCCAGGAACAGGAAGGCGGAGGGGATGGCGTGGCCGGGCAACCGGCTCTTCAGGAAGTCGCGCAGCTCGCTGGCGCTGCTGCGGCTGCCGGGCTTGGCGACGACATGGGCGATTAGCCTGATATCTCCGCTCGCCTCGCGGCGCGGTTCGACGATGGCGGCGCGCACGCTTCGATGCTCGGCCAGCGCGTTCTCGATCTCCTTGAGCTCGATGCGATAGCCGCGGACCTTGACCTGATGGTCGGCGCGGCCGAGGCATTCGATCGTCCCGTCGGCGCGGCGCCGGGCCAGATCGCCGGTCCGGTAGAGCCGGCTGGCGGCCTGGCGCGAGAACGGATCGGGCAGAAAGCGCTGCCGGCTCTGCGCGGGATCGTTGATGTAGCCGCGGCCGATTCCTGCGCCGCCGATGCAGAGCTCGCCGGTCACGCCGATCGGTTGCGGTTGGAGGTGCGCGTCGAGCACGTAGAGCTGGGTGTTCGGCAGCGGCGCGCCGACCGGAACGTTGGCCGTCGCGATCGCCGGCGCCTCGGTCAGGCGATGCAGGGAGACGTCGTCGGAGCATTCCGACGCGCCATAGGCATTGATCAGCGGCACCCTCGGGCAGCGGGCAAACCAGGCGCGGCAGAGCTCGACGGGCAACGGCTCGCCGGTCGAGATCAGCAGCCGCAATCTGGAGAAGGCGCGCAGCATCGGCGCCTCGTCCATGCGATCGAGAATGACGCGCAGCAGCGAAGGCACGATCTCGAGCACCGTGATGCCCTCGCGCTCGATCTCCCGCGCCAGCAGGATCGGGTCCTGCACGATCGCGTTGCCGCAGACATGGACGCGCGCGCCGACCATGGGACCGGCGAGGAATTGCCAGACCGAGATGACGAAGCTCTGCGGCGCGGTCTGCGCGATCACGTCCTTAGGCGAGAGACCGAGCTCGGAGATCAGCGAGGCCAGATGGTTCGACAGGCCGCACTGCTCGATCATGACGCCCTTCGGCGCGCCGGAGGAGCCGGACGTATAGACGAGATAAGCGAGGCTCGTGGTGGCGCGCCGTGCGATGCGGGCCGGCTTGTCTGCCCTCGGCGCGAGCGCGTCGTCGAGCTCGGCCACCTGGATGCGCTCGACCAGCGGTTCGAGCAGGGCCTCGACCATGCCAGATTGAGCCCGCCCGGTCAGCAGCACGCGGGCACAGCTCGATCCGAGGATGGTCGAAAGCCGAGCCGTCGGCTGGTCGGGATCGAGATTGAGGAAGGCCGCGCCGACGCGCTGCACCGCGATCATCGCGGCGAGCAGGTCGGGCCCGCGCTCCGCGAGCAGGGCAACCACGCTCTCAGCGCCGACGCCCTCGCGGGCCAGCCAGCGCGCGGCCGCCCGGCTGCGGCGTCCCAGCTCGCGATAGGTCAGGGACGTGCGACCGTCCGAGACCGCGACGGCGTTCGGCGTCTTCCTCGCCTGGCGGTCGAAGCGTTCGCTTAAGTTGCCGCTTGTGGTGAAATTGGCCGGCGTGCCCCGGCCTTTCGCCAGCAATTGCCGGCGTTCGGCCTCGGTCAGGAGCGGCAGGCGCGAGATGCGCTGCTCCGGATTGGCGATGACGGCCCTGAGCAGCGTCTTGAACTGGGCGGCCATGCCTTCGATCGTCGCGGCGTCGAACAGATCGGTGGCGTATTCGAAGAAGCCGGTGAAGCGGCCATCGGCCTCGACCAGTTCGAGCGTGATGTCGAAGCGCGCCACCCTGGGATCGACTTCCAGCCGCCGCGTCGACAGGCCGGGAAAGCGCGCCGCCTCGATCGAGGCGTTCTGGAGGATGAACATGATCCGGAACAGCGGATTGCCGTCGCTGCGGCGCGCGACCTGCAATGCGCGCAACACCTCCTCGATCGGAAGGTCCTGGTTGCGGTAGGCGTCCAGCGTGACCTGCCGCACCCGCCGCAACATCTCGCCGAAGCTCGGATCGCCGCTGAAATCGTTGCGCAGGATTAGGGTGTTGGCGAACAGCCCGATCAGGCGTTCGCTCTCGATCTGGTTGCGGTTGGCGATCAGCGATCCCGTGGCGACATCCTCATGCGAGGTGTGGCGGAACAACAGGCACTGGAAGGCGGCGAGCAGCGTCATGAACGGTGTGACGCCCTGGTTCTGGCTCAGCGTGCGCAGCTCGGCCGACAGGGATTTTGGCAATTCGAGATAGTGGCGCGCGCCGTGCCCGCTCCAGACCTCAGGCCTCTGCCTGTCGGTTCGGAGCGGCAGCATGGTGACGCCGTCGAGCTGGGTCCGCCAATAATCGAGCTGCTCCCTGGCCGCCGGCGTCTGCGCCCAGCTTTGCTGCCAGAGCGCGAAGTCGCGATATTGGAAGGCGGGCGGAGGCAGTGCGGCCGGATGCTTCTTGCGCGCCGCGGCATAATGGACGGCGAGCTCCTCCCAGAACAGCCGCTGCGACCAGCCATCGGTGGCGAGGTGATGGACGTTGACCACCAGCGCATGACTGTTCTTGCCGAACGACAGCAATGTGGCCTTCAGGGGCGGCTCGTGCGCCAGGTCGAACTGATGTTGCGCAAGCTTGAGCGCCTCGCGCCGGATGGCCGCAGGCCGCTTGTCTGCCGGGCATGGCTTGAGCTTGATGTGCGCCAACCGCGGCGTCGATGACAGCACGAGCTGCACCGGCTCGCCCTGGCGCTCGATGAAGACCGAGCGCAGCGCCTCATGGCGCGTTGAAATCGCAGCGAGGCTCGCAGACAGCGCGGCGGCGTCGACGCGGCCCTCGAGAACGGCGATCTCGACGACGTTATAATTGTACCGGGTCGGGTCGAGCCGCGAGAGCACGTACATCCGCTGCTGCTGGAACGACAGCGGTGCGTCCGTGCCCGCGGCGCGGCGCCAGGCCGGCAGCGCCGTCTCGCGCCGGCTTGCGGCGGTCTCGATCCGGGCCGCGAGCGCTGCGACCGTCGGGCAATCGAAGATGTCCTCGAACGAGAAATCGACATTGAAGCGGTCGCGCAGGCGCGAGCGCATCTGTGTCACGGCGAGCGAATCTGCGCCGAGCGCGAAGACGTCCTGGTCGGCGCCGACCTGCGGCAGCTCCAGCAGGCCGGCCCAGATCTCGGCGAGCTGGCTCTCGACCGCATTGCGCGGCAGCCGGGTCTCGCGACCTGCGTCCGCAGTTGCAATCAGTTCGGCGAGGGCATTGCGCTTGACCTTGCCGCTGGCGCCCTTCGGCAGCGTGGCCACACTGCGGATCAGGCTCGGCACCTTGTAGGCTGCAAGCCGCTTTCGTGCGAATTGGCGCAGCTGGTCCGAGGTCGCCTCGGCGTTCGGCCGCAGCACCACGATTGCTGCGACGTTCTCGCCGAGCTTCTCGTGCGGGACCGCGAACACGCCGGCCTCCAGCACCGCCGGATGGCCGAGCAGGACGTCCTCCACCTCCAGCGGCGAGATCTTCTGCCCGCCGCGATTGATGACGTCCTTGATGCGGCCGACGATGAAGAGATAGCCGTCGTCATCGAGATAGCCGAGGTCGCCAGTCCTGAACCAGCCGTTGCGGAACGCGGCCCGTGTCGCCGCCTCGTCATTGTAATAGCCGCGGCTCATGTTCGGCCCGCGCAGCATGATCTCGCCGTGCGCGCCGCTTGCGAGCATGCGGCCCGTCTCGTCCATGATCGCGATCTCCGGGCCGGCGGCGCGGCCGACCGATCCGACCTTGCGCAGCTCGAACGGATTGGCCGCGATCTGCGAGGCCGCCTCGGTCATGCCGTAGGTCTCGAGCACGGGAACGCCGAACGTCGCCTCCAGCCCGGCGAGAATCGCCGGCGCGAGCGAGGCCGAGGCCGACCGGATCACGCGCAGCGACGACGGTCGGGCGCGGTCCGGGTTCGCTTCCGCCGCCGTCAGCAATGCGCGATGGATGGTCGGCACCGCCGTGTACCAGGTCGGCTGCAGCTCTCGCATCCAGCCGAAGAAGGACGCTGCGTCGAAACCGTCCGTGCAGATCACGCTGGAGCCCGCGGCGAGCGCCGTGAGCAGGCCGGAGATCAAGCCATGGGCATGAAACAGTGGCAGCACATTGAGCAGGCGATCATGCGTCGTGAGCGACAGCACATGGCCGGCATTGTAAGCGGAGAGGCAGACATTGCGGTGGGTCAGCGGCACCATTTTCGGCCGCGCCGCCGTACCTGACGTCAGCAGGATGAACGCATCCTCGTCGCCGCGCGAAGCGCCGTTGGCTCTTGCCGCCCCGATCGCCGGAGCGATGAACGTGCAGCCGCCGAGATCGTGGGCGGGCCCCGCCACGAAATCGATCACGGCGATATCGAGCGCCCTGGCGACGTCACGGCTCGCCGAGTTCATGTCGGCCCGGGTCACGAGCGCCGTCAGCTTCAACTCGCTGAAATAGCGTTGCAGCTCGTCCGCCGTCAGGTCGGGGTTGACGGGGACGCAGGCGCAGCCTGATGCGACCGCGATCAGCGCCAGCGCAGAATCCGCGCCGCGCGGCAGCGCAACCGCGATGCGGTCTGCGGGGCCGATGCCGAGTTCACGCAAGGTCTGGACCAATTGCCGGATCGACTCGGCCAGCGCGCCATAGCTGAGCGCCGGCCGGCCGGGAGCGAGGAGTGCGGGGGCGGCCGGCGTCTTGCGGGCATAGAATTCGAGAAGGCCGCTGATATGCGCGAATATCTTCGGTTCGGCCGTGGTGCCGGCGAAGGCTTCGTCCGCTCCGGTTGCAATACCCGACAACGCCATTCCCTTTTGGTCCGATTAAGTTATTCTTCCAAGAAGTTAGGGAATGCGTCCAGTCCGAGGTGAAGTTTGGCCCCCAAAATCTTTGGTTGAGGGGCCTCCAAGCCCTTCGACGGAGTGATGGTCGGGCAGAATCACCATGCTGGAGAATGAGCCGGGCACGAGTTTGGAAGGCGGGCTGAAACGCTGGCTCGAAAGTATCGGCCTCGGGCACTACACCGATCTTTTCGCGCAGCACCGTCTCGATCTCGACGTCATCGCGGATCTCACCGAAGCCGATCTGGTCGAGCTCGGATTGCCGCTCGGCGATCGCAAGCGGCTCCAGCGGGCGATGGCGGCGCTGTTTCAAGCGGAGACCACGGAGGCGCCAGCCGCGGCGGCGCGTCCGCAAATCCGGGCGGAAGTCGGAGCCGAACGGCGCCAGCTCACCACCATGTTCTGCGACATGGTGGATTCCACCTCGCTGTCCGCACAGTTTGATCCGGAGGACGTCCGCGACATGATCGCGGACTTTCGCGAGACCTGCGTCCGGGTGGTCAAGCAATACGAGGGCTTTGCCGCCCGTTTCGTCGGCGACGGTATCCTGGTTTATTTCGGCTATCCGACCGCACATGAGGACGATGCCGAGCGCGCGGTGCGCGCCGGACTCGAGATCGTGCGGGTGCTGTCGACCGCACGCGCGGTCGAGCCGCGCGGTGCGCTCAGCCATTCACCCGCCGTCCGCATCGGGATCGCGACCGGCCTCGTCGTGGTCGGCGATCTGGTCGGGCAGGGTACCGAAGAACGCGATTCCGCGGTCGGGGAAACCGTCAATCTCGCGGCGCGCCTGCAAGGCCTGGCGCCGCCCAACGGCGTGGTCATCTCCGCTTCGACACAGTCGCTGCTGAAGGGGAAGTTCGACTACCGCAATCTCGGCGTCCACGACTTGAAGGGAATTCCCGAGAAGACACAGGCCTGGCACGTGGTGCGCGCCTCGCGGGTGGAGACCCGCTTCGCCGCCGCGATGGGCACGCGGCTGACGCCGCTCGTCAACCGCGAGGAGGAGATCGCGCTGCTGATGGGGCGCTGGCAGCAGACCAAGGACGGCGACGGCCAGGTCGTGGTCAAGTTCGGCGAGCCCGGCATCGGCAAGTCGCGCATCATCCAGGAGATCTTCGAGCGGGTATCGGGCGACCGCCATGGACAGGTCTCGCTGCAGTGCTCGCCCTACTACACCTCGACCGCGTTCCATCCGTTCGTCGCGCAGCTCAAATTCACCCTCGGCCTCGATCGCGAGGAGTCGTCCGCGCTGTCGCTGGCGAGCCTGGAGAACGCGATCGCCGCCGCTCATGGCGACATCGAGCAGGTCACCCCGCTGTTTGCCGCGTTGCTGTCGATTCCGACCGGAGACCGCTATCCGCCGCTCGAGCTGTCGCCGCAGCAGCAGAAGGATGCGACCGTCGTGGCGCTGGTCAACCATTTCCTCGGCCTTGCGCGCGAGATGCCGCTCGTGATCGCGTTCGAGGATCTGCACTGGATCGACCCGACCTCCCGCGAGGTGATCGACCTCCTGGTCGACCGGGTGCAGAACCGGCCGATCCTGGCGATTATCACCGCGCGCTCGGAATTCCAGCCGAGTTGGAACGCGCATTCGCACGTCACCACCCTGGTCCTGAATCGGCTGAGCCGGCAGCTGCGCACGACGCTGGTCGAGCGCGTCGCGGGGCGCGAGATGCCCAAGGAGGTCGTCGAGGAGATCATCGTCAAGACTGACGGCGTGCCGCTATTCCTGGAAGAGCTGACCAAGACGGTGCTCGAATCCAATCTGCTCACCGAGCGGCACGGGCGCTATGTGCTGTCGGGACCGTGGCGGCAGCTCGCAATCCCGGCCACCCTGACCGATTCGCTGATGGCGCGGCTCGACCGGATGGGACCCTCCAAGCGCATCGCGCAGATCGGCGCCACGATCGGCCGCGAGTTCTCCTACGAGACGCTGCACGCCGTCGCCAACACGCCGGCCGAGCAGATCGAGGCGGCACTCAATCATCTGGAGGAGGCGGGGCTGATCATGCGCCGCGGCCATCCGCCGGACGCGCTCTACTCCTTCAAGCACGTGATGATCCAGAACGCCGCGCATGCGAGCCTGCTGCACAGCGAGCGGCGCAAGCTGCATGCGCGGATCGCCCAGGTGCTCGCCGAGATGTATCCGGAGAAGACCGAGCGCGAACCGGAGCTGCTCGCCCATCATTTGACCGAATCCGGCCAGAGCGAGGGCGCCGCCAGCTTCTGGCTCAAGGCCGGCAAGCAGGCGGCCAAGACCGGCGCCAACCTGGAAGCGATCGGCCATCTCCGCCGCGGCCTTAACGTCGTGCAGGCCAATACGCGCATGCAGGGCGCGGACGAGATGGAGCTCGAGCTGCGTATTGCGCTCGGCAATGCGCTGATCGCCGCCAAGGGCTACGCGGTGCAGGAGGTCGAGGAGAACTACATCCGCGCGCTGGAGCTCGGCCGTCAGCTCGACGACGACGAAAAGGTCTTCGCTGCCACGCGCGGGCTCTGGGTGTGCCATTTCATCCGGGCCGATCTCACCCGCGCGCACGACCTCAGCGTCGAGCTGTTGAAGTTCGCCAAGCGCGAGCGCCTGAACGAGCGGACGCAGCCGGCGCAGCAGACCGGCTATCTGATCGAGGCGCACCGCGCGATCGCGATGACCATGTTCTATCGCGGCCGCTTCGCAGCCTCGCAGCACCATTTGCACCGCTGCATCAACCTGTTCAGCCCCGATCTGCACTCCGACCTGATGGAACGGCACGGCATCGATCCCGGGGTCGTCTCGCTGTCCTATCTCGGTTATCTCTTGTGGTTCCTCGGCCGGCCCGACGCCGCGCGCCAGCACAGCGAGCAGGCGATCGCGAACGCCGAGAAGATCCGCCACCCGTTTACGCTCGCCTTCGCGCTGGTGTTCGGCGCCTATCTCCGGCAGCATTTGCGCGACGTGGAAGGCACGCGCGACCACGCCAACCGCGCCATGATCATTGCCACCGAGCACAATTTCCTGCACTGGAAGCAGCAGGCGGCGATCCTGCGCGGCTGGGCGCTGGCTCAGCTCGGCGAAGCCGACGAAGGCCTCGCTCAGATGCGCTTCGGCCTCGACGAGTACGAGGCGATGGATTCCTGGCTCGCCGGCTGCTGGTTCCGCTGTCTGCTCGCGGAAACTTACGCCAAGGTCGGGATGCGCGACGCCGCCTTGCGCGCGCTGGATGGTGCGCTTGCGACCGCAAGGCGGACCGGCGATCACTTCTATCTGGCCGAGGTCTATCGCCTGCAAGGCGAGATCACGCTGGCGGGTGGCGACCCGGCGTCGGTACAGGAGGCGGAGGACCTGTTCAGCCTGTCGCTGGAGATCGCGCGCAAGCAGGGTGCGCTGTCCTGGGAACTCCGCACCGCCGTCTGCCTCGCGCGCCTGTCGCATCAAGCCGGCAAGCGCGAGCACGCAAGGCTCCTGCTCATGCCGATCGTCGGTAAATTCAGCGAGGGCTTTCATACGCAGGACCTGAAGCAGGCGATGCAGCTCGTCGAGGAGCTCGGTATGGACGCGCCGGTGCGCGAGCAGGCCGGTCATGTGACATGAGCGATCTTGCGGCCGCGCGTGCGCGCTATGTGGAGCTGATCGCCAGGCGCGAGCGGATTGCCTCAAGGCGTCTGCTCGATGCGCTCGCCGCCGTCCCGCGCGAGAAATTTCTGCCAAGGGGGCCGTGGCGCATCAAGGGCGAGGCGGCGCGCAGCTACCGGCTGACGCCCGATGCCGATCCCGTTCATCTCTATGACAACGTGCTGGTCGCCATCGATGCACGCCGCAAGCTCGACACCGGCCTGCCGAGCCTGTGGGCGCATTTGATCGACACGCTCGACGTCAAGCGGGCGGACCATGTCGTGCAGATCGGCTGCGGTCTCGGCTATTTCTCGGCGGTGCTGTCGATCATGGTCGGCGACAAGGGGCGCGTCCATGCGATCGAATGCGACGAGCGGCTCGCGGCCCGAGCGGCGAGCTATTTGCGCGACTATGGGAACGTCACGGTCGTCCACGGCGATGGATGCAAGGACGTGGGCGAGCCCGCCGACGTGATCATCGTGCATGCCGGCTTCTCGCATCCGCATCCGCTCTGGCTGCGGTCGCTCCGTCCGCGCGGCCGTCTTCTGGTGCCGCTGACCCAGCGCGACCGCGAAGGCGCCGCCCTCAAGATCAGGCGGAGGGCCAGGGGTTTCGAGGCAGAGGCGATCCAGCAGATCCGGATCTTCCCCGGCCAGGGCCGCGGCGTGAGCGCCCTCGACGACCGCGTCGCCGACTGGTGGCAGCGCGCCTCAGCCCTCGCACCGCTCCGCTTTCGTGGGCTGGAGCAGGGGCTGCCGTCGGATGGATAAGTTATTGATCAATAACAGTTTTATATCTTTCCGGCGTCTGCCATTGAACGCGCAATATATGTGAATTACATATTTCACAGCTTCAATGTGGTTTGGTGAGACATGCGGGATTTAAAGGAGTTTAGCGCGCAGGACCTGCAAAGACGGTTGGGCGAGGTCCAGGACGCGGCTCTTGTTGCGCCGATCGCGATCACACATCGCGGTCGCCGGCGGCACGTCATGATGTCCATCGATGAATTCAACCGCCTCGAACAAGCCGCCAGCGCAAGGGTCTACAGGATCGGAGAGCTGCCCGGCGATCTCGCGGAAGATCTGGCTAATGTCGAGATGGATTCCCGGCATGACCATCTCGACAAGTTGCTGGATTAGGTGACGGCTTGCGCGAGCAATTGCCGACACCCGAACCGGGCATGGTCGTTCGCTTCGATTATCAATGGGCCGATCGCAAGCAGCCCCGGAAAGATCGGCCGGCCTGTGTCGTTCTCGTCAAGGTGCGGCCTGACCCCCGACCGCATCGGGAGGGTGATGAGCCTGCCCGTCTCGACGAAGTCATTTACCTACCGGTCAGCACCAAGCCGCCCCGCGCAGATCAGGCAGCTGTTCGTATCCCCGATCAGGTTCGACGTCATCTCGGGCTTCCCGGCGAATCCTGGATCGTGATCTCAGAGTGCAACGTCCAGTTCTGGCCGAACGATTTGTCGCGCGTTCCAGGATCTGGAAGGTGGCTATACGGATTTCTGCCTCCACGCTTCTTCCGTAGCGTTCGCGACCGGCTTGTCGAAGAGTTGAAGAGCCAGCG
The DNA here is from genome assembly GCF_024585265.1 of Bradyrhizobium sp. WBAH42. NCBI lineage: Bacteria > Pseudomonadati > Pseudomonadota > Alphaproteobacteria > Hyphomicrobiales > Nitrobacteraceae > Bradyrhizobium > Bradyrhizobium sp. WBAH42. The sequence continues at coordinate 52,879 of NZ_CP036533.1, read as the reverse complement.
ATTGAAGATGGGGAATGTGCGCTATCTGCCGCCGCGGACGAGGTCGTAGGTGTCCGACGGAACTCGAAGCAAGGCTGCCGTCGGATGGATAACACTTCGTTTCATTTTACCTTGATTCCGTTTGTGGGTTTCCCCGGTTTCACGGCGCCGCTATCAGTGCGGGCTGATGGCCATTTGAGCGTGCTCCATGCATTCCGTCGCCCTGCTGACCGCCAGCTACGCCAAGGATATCGAACGTTTTTCGCTGCTGAGCGAGAGCATCGACACCTGGCTGACGGGCTACACGCGGCATTATGTGCTCGTTAACGATGAGGATGTGCCGCTGTTCGCGCGCTTCGCGTCCGACAGGCGGGTCATCGTTCCGGCCTCGCGGTATCTGCCGAAATGGCTGTTCGCGCTGCCGCCGCCGCTTCAGTTCATCAGCAAGCGGCGCGTCTGGTTGTCGCTGCTGTCGTCGCCCGTGCACGGCTGGCACATCCAGCAGATCCTCAAGATCGCTGGCGTCCTCAATGCGCCCGAGCAGCGCCTCTGCATCCTGGACTCGGACAATCTGTTCTTCCGCGAATTCGACGTCGGCCAATATGCCGGCGGCGAGCAGACGCCTCTGTTCGTCACGCGCGAAGCGATCGGTGCCGACCACCCCCTGCATGGTCTGTGGCAGCGCACGGTCGATCAGTTGCTCGGCATCAAGCAGCGCACCTTCCCGGCGGACGATTATGTCGGCAACGCTCTGGTCTGGGACAAGGACACCGCGCGTGCGATGACGGACGCGATCAAGTCGGCGACGGGCCTGAGCTGGGCGCTGGCGCTGTGCCGGAAGAAGAAGTTCTCCGAGTATTTGCTTTACGGAAACTTCGTCGCGACCTCGCCGGAGCACCTGGCGCGGCATCGGGTCACCGAAGACAGCATCGCGGTCTCGCATTGGGACGACACGCCGCTCGACCGCACCGCGATCGAAGCGATGATGCGCACGGCCTCGCCCGAACAGGTCGCGCTTTGCATTCAGTCCTATTCGTCGACCTCGATCGACGACATCCGCGACGTGTTCCGTCTCTCATCAAGCGACCGACGCGCGCCGAGCCTGGCTCCCGATCACATCGGCGATGTAGCCGCGTTCGAAACGCCCAAGACACGCTGATCTCTAAGCGTCTTTCGTGAACTTGCTGATGACGTCCATGAACGGCTTCGGCTTGAACTCGCCGTCGAGCGGAAGCGGGCGGTTCGGCTGCTTGTCCGCGCGGGCGAAGGTGCCGTTGATCCAGCTGTAACGGTCCGAGAGGCCCCAGGTCAGGATCGAGCGCACCGGGCCGCTCGCGGAAACGGCGGTCAGCAGGTCGTCGACGCGCTTGGCGACGACGGCATCGCGCTCCGCAGGACTTCCCGCCAGCTTCTGGTCGTCGACGTCGAGCTCGGTGATGAGCACCTCGAGCCCCCAGGAGCGCAGCTCGGTGACGAAGTCGGCGAGCCCGTGCGTGTCGATCTCGAGCTCGGCATGCAGATGCGATTGCAGCCCGACGGCGTGGAGCGGAACGCCCTGATCGAGCAGGTCCATGATGAGGTTGCGATAGGCCGCCCGCTTGGCGATGAAGGAGTCCTTCGCCGATTCGATGTCATATTCGTTGATCGCGAGCTTGACGAAGGGATCGGCCGCGGCGGCCGTGCGGAACGCCAGCGCAATCCAGCTCTTGCCGAGATGCTGCGTCCAGAACGTATCGCGCCGGTCGGTGATCCCCTTCGGGTTGTCCGGGATCGGCTCGTTCACGACGTCCCACGACGTCAGCTTGTCCTTGTAGTAGGAAACCACGGTGCCGATGTGGTCGAGATAGGCGCGCTCGACGCCCCTTCTGTCCTTGATCTGCTTGGTCCAGTCCGGAATGTCGTGATACCAGGCGAGCGCGTGGCCGCGCATGGTCAGATCGTTGTCGCGCGCGAAATCCAGGATCGCGTCGGCGCGCTCGAAGGCGAAAGTATGGGCGTCCGGCCGCAGCATCGGCCATTTCAGCTCGAGCACCGGCACCACCTGCGTGCAATAGGTGCTGATGGCCTCGCCGAGCCGCGGATCGGCTTGCAGGTCCCACAGCGTCGCCGCAGCGCCAAAGCCGGGACGGCGCTGGGCGCGTTTCGAGGCCGGCACCGCGGACGCAGATGCGCCCGCAGCAAGGGCCGCGGCGCTGCCGAGGAGAAATTCGCGTCTAGCGAGCCTGGTCACGTTGGGACGTTCCTTCTGCAACCAACGCGCCTTCGTACCAAGCGGTGCGGTGAACCGCCCGGGTTTCATGGCGTTCGGTTAACTCTGCAGCAGGGCGGGTAAAAAGGGACCCGGAAGCGAAAAACGCCGGGAAACATGGTTTCTTTTCCCTGATCCATGCGCCCGTTCAGCACAGGGCAAATTTAACGCTAACGCGCGAAAGCCGCTCCAACGCCGCATTCGCCGCCCGATCTGCAGACTTATGTGACACTCTTGAGGGATGCTGCGGCGCAGTTCGTTCGCCCGCCAAGATCCAATTTGGATCGAGCCTCGCCACACTCGCAAGTCCGCTGCCGGTCCCGTGCTCGCATGCTGAACCGCCATTTCTCGATTTATCTCGTCGCCTACATCCTGCCTGCGGCGGTGGGCTTCTTGGCCGTCACGGCCTATACGCGGCTGCTGAGCCCGGCGGAGTACGGCGTCTATGTGGTCGGCATCAGCCTTGCGGGCATTCTGGGTGCGATCTTCTTCGCCTGGATCAAGCTGTCGGTGTCGCGCTATCAGGCGATGTCGGCGGAGGTCGATTTTCGCGGCACGGCGATCGTCGCCTTTGCCCTGACTGTCGCCGTGCTCTGCGCCACCACGCCGTTGATTGTCCTGTTCCGCAGCGATGTCAGCGTCGAGCTGCTGCTCGCCAGCATGTTCGTCGCGATCATGGCCAACGCGGTCGATGTCGGCCAGGAGTTCGAGCGCGCCAAATTGCGGCCCTACCGCTTCGCGGCGATCTCGATCGTGCGCAGCGTCTCCAGCGTCGGCTTCGGTCTGCTCGGCATCTGGCTCGGCTGGGGTGGATTGGGACTGCTCGCCGCATTCGGTCTGGGCTCGCTCGCCGGCATCATCCTCAATCTCGTCGGCGACCGCACCAGGATTGCGCGCTTCCAGCGCAGCCAGTTCATGCAGCTGGCGCGCTATGGCCTGCCGCTGACGCTGGCCGGCCTCTCCGTCGCAGTTTATTCGGCCTGCGACCGGCTGATCGTCGCCTATCTGCTCGGCAAGGACGCTGCCGGCATTTTCGGCGTTGCCGCCGATCTGCCGCGCCAGTTCATGGTCATGATCGCATCCAGCGTCGCCGCGGCGACCGTGCCGCTGGTGTTCCGGTCATTGTCCGAGAATAACGGCGAGACGACGCGCGAGCGGCTGACCGAAAGCCTCGAGCTCCTGCTCGTCGTCGTCGCGCCCGTTGCGGTGTGGCTTGCGCTCGCCGCGGACCAGGTGGCCGGCACGCTCGTCGGCATCGACTTCCGCGCCGGCGTCTCGGCGCTGCTGCCGACCCTGGTGCTCGCGCGGCTTTTCGGCATCGCCAATCAGTTCTACGTTCAGATCAGCTTCCAGCTCGCCGAGCGGCCGTTCATGCTGGCGGCGCAATCCTTTCTCACGCTGGTGATCAGTGTGATTCTGATGTTCGCGCTGATCGGCGGCTACGGCCTGTACGGCGCGGCGCTGGCGACGCTGGCAACCGAGGCGATCGGCTTCCTCGTCGCACTCGTCCTGATGCATCGGGCCCATCCAGTCCCGTTCGAGCTCAATCGCCTCGCCGGCGTTGCCGCCTCCGCAGCCGCGATGGCGGCGGCAATTCTGCTGGCGCGCTCGCAAGCGGGCGGCACCGGCCTCGTATCGCTCGTCATCGTCAGCCTCGCCGGCGGCCTTGCCTATGCGGCTGCGGCCTGGCTGCTCAATGTTGCGAACGTGCGAACCTTGTCGCTGCGTGTACTGCGAACGCTGAACCGCAAGGCGTTGGGCGTCTAGCCGCGCCGCCGTGGGCGGCTGATCGGACATTCTGCCGCAGTGGTCCAGACCAGCTTCGGGCCAGCCTCGGCTGAAGGCCGCCTTCCGCCTGGGCGAGGCGTCGTATATGAGAGATTTGCCGCCGGAAGTGCCGAATCTCGCCACAGAGGGAACGTAAGGCGGCTGCGATTTCTTAATGCAATGACTCCAATCTGGCACGTGAGCGACACCAGCCGACTGGCAGTTCGACCGAGGATGGCATGAAAAACCGATCGACGACGGCGCAATCCATCAGGGCGGTGGGGCGCCGGGGGCCTGCCGGAATCATGGCGTTCGTGGCGGCGGCGACCCTTGCAGCGGTGGCCCCGGCGATTGCGGCCAAGCAGCAGCGCCAGGTGGCCGAGGCGGTGGCGCAGCGTGTGGCCGGCGAGCCGATCATGGCGATCGTGTCGATCAAGAGCCAGCAGGTCACGTTCTACGATGCCGATGGCTGGATCCTGCGCGCGCCGGTATCGACCGGCACCACGGGCCGCGAGACGCCGGCCGGGGTGTTCGCCATCGTCGAGAAGGAAAGGGAGCACCGCTCGACGATGTATGACGATGCCTGGATGCCGCATATGCAGCGCATCACCTGGAACGGCATCGCCCTGCATGGCGGACCGCTGCCCGGCTACGCCGCCTCGCATGGCTGCGTGCGCATGCCGTTCGGCTTCGCCGAGAACCTGTTCGACAAGACCTATCTCGGGATGCGCGTGATCATCTCGCCGTATGACTCGGTCCCGACCGACTTCTCTCACCCCTCGCTGTTCGTGCCGAAGCCGGAGGCCATCGCGGCCGTGCCTGCTCGGGCCGACAAGCTCTCCGCCGAGGCCGAGGAGGCCACAAGGGCGGCCGACGAGGCCAAGAAGGCTGCGTCCGCCGCCGCGAAGGAAGCCGCCTCGCTCCCGGCCGCGCTGCGCAAGCTGGAACAGCAGAAGGCCCGCGCCGATGCCGAGCTTGCCTTCGCCGACAAGACGCTCGCGAATGCCAGGAACGATCAGGCCCGCGCCAAGGCCGAGGAGCTGAAGCAGAAGGCGGCAGCCAAGGCTGCCGACACGGCGACGCAGCTCGACGCCGCCAGGGCCGCCGCGCAGCCGAAGCGCGATGCGGTGGCCGCGACCAAGGAAGCCGCGAAGACCGCTGCGGCCAGAAAAACCGAGGCCGTCAAGCTGGCGACCGACGCAAAGCTCGCCGGCGAGCCGGTCTCGGTCTACATCAGCCGTTCGACACAGAAGCTCTACGTGCGGCGGAACACGCACAAGCCGGCGCCCGACGGCGGCGGCGAGGTGTTCGACACCAGCATCGAGGTCCCCGTCACGATCCGCAATCCCGAGCAGCCGATCGGCACGCATATCTTCACGGCGATGGCGAAGAGCGGCACCGGCTTGCGCTGGAGCGTGGTCACGATCGAGAACGGCGACGAGGCACGCAACGCGCTCGACCGCATCACCATCCCGCAGGACGTGTGGGACCGCATCGGGCCGACCGCGTTGCCGCGCTCCTCGATCATCATCTCAGACGAGCCGCTGAGCAGCGAGACCAATTACCGGACCGAGTTCGTCGCGGTGCTGAGCAACGAGCCGCAAGGCGGCTTCATCACGCGCAAGCCGACCGCGCCTGCGATGATCGCAAGCGATGACGGCTGGGACAATAACGGCTTCGGCTTCTTCTTCCAGCAGCGCGATCCGTACGTCCAGCCGGCCAACCCGCGCCGGCGCAGCCAGTACCAGTATTATCAGCCGGCGCAGCCGATGCAGCGGGGCTTCTGGTAAGGACGCGCCGCGTCGGCCGACGCCCGCAGCTAGGGGCGGGCCTCGATCACGATCGCCTGGATCTTGCCCTCGACCGGCCCGGACCCATGGCGCGTCCGGATCGTCTCGGCAACGATCTCGGTTGCGGCCTGAAGCTTGCCGGCATCCCGTGCCTCGATCTCGCTGCGCAGCGGCGTGCCCTGGCAGAGCGCAATGGCGACGTACTCGGCTGACGGCGCGCGGCTGATTTCGGATCGGGTTTCGATCGAGATGTCGCGGAAGCCCGCGCGTTCGAGATCGCCCCTGATGACGGCCTTGTCGTGATAGCCGTGCGGCGTCCGGATCATGAAACGCGGCGGATCATCGGGAAACAGCTTTCCGAGCGCGGCCGTGGCTTCATGCGTCAGCACGTTGTCCTCGATGCGATCCCAGACATTGAACACGAACGTGCCGTCGCCCTTCAGGACGCGCTTCACCTCTCCATAGGCCTTGATGCGGTCCGGAAAGAACATCGCGCCGAACTGGCAGCAGACCACGTCGAACTCGGCATTGCCGAAGGGCAGGGCCATCCCGTCAGCCTGACGCCAGGTGATGCGATCGTCATCCGACTGGCGCTGCGCTGCGACCGCGAGCATCGGCTCGTTGAGATCGGTTGCAACGTAGCGAACGCCGCGCGGCAGCGCCGCCGCCACGGCACGCGTCACGGCGCCGGTGCCCGCGGCGATCTCGAGCAATACGGAGGGAGAGCGTGCGGCGACGCGCCGAGCCATGTCCTCCGCATAGACGGCGAAGATCATCGGGACGAGATAATCGTCGTAGATTTTCGGAATCGAGCCGGCGAAGACCTTGTCAGTGTCGGGCATGTTAGCCTCGCTGAAGGTTCTGACACGAGGTGCAAATTACCATGGTTTCCCGCCAAGGCTAGCACCTCGCGGTCGATAGCGTTTGAGTGGGATGTAGCTACGCTCATCACACCCGCAGCCGTCATCCCTGCGCAACTGCGAAGCAGTTGTCGCTGGAGGTGCGAGCCTTGCGATGCGCTCGCATCGCAAGGTGTGCCTCGAAGGATGGGCCACAGACGCTTGCAGCTCATCCTTCGAGGCGCGCAAGGGCGCGCACCTCAGGATGACGGAGTGCTTGTGGATAGATAAGATCGCAGGCTCATCGCCCGTGCGACCGCGCACGACAAACAAGATGGTCGAGCGAGATGAGCCCGGGCCCGTAAGCCATGATGCCGAGCGCCATCGCCGCCCAGGTGAGGTGGATCGGCCAGCCGTCGGGCACCGTGAGCTCGACGATCACCGTCATGAACAGCAGCCCGAGCGCTGCGAACCGCGTGCCGAGCCCCAGCACCAGCAGGATCGGGAACATGATCTCGCCGCAGCCCGACAGGAAGGCCATCACCGTCGGTGCCGGAAAGTGATAGGGCCCGCCCGGCAGATGCAGCATGAATTCGTCGCTGAACAGCGTCACCGCGGTGTCGTTGAGCTTGAGGAAGCCGCCCCATTTGAGCAGGCCCGAGCGCCAAAATGGCACGGCCAGCGCGAGGCGCAGCACCAGCTGGACCAGCGATGGCGTCGCGAGCGTCTGCACGAGATGATTGGCTCTGTCGATGATTGCTCCGGGCAAGGGCAGGCCGCTGGCGGTCGTCATGTGCTGGTCCGTGATCATGATGGGTCTCCGCAACAGAGCGAGGTGAAGGCGCCGGCTTCCATCAGCCCGGCGATGTTCGCGGCGATGTCGAATTCGCTTGCAGCCTCCAGTGCCGCCGCCGCGGCCTCGCCGAGCGGTCGCCCTGACATGAGAAGGTGCGCGAAGACCGCGCCGCCGGGTGGCAGGCGGCGCACGGCGACGTCGAACTCGCCTCGCGTGACCAGCGCATCCTCCGGCGTCGAGGCATCGATCCGCATGACCGGCGCGTTGTCGCGGTTGGCCGCAAAGATCGTCACGGCGGCGTAGTCCGAACGCAGGCATCGTGCGGCCGGGTGCGGAATGAACACCAGATCAGCCAAGCGATCGGGTGTCACCGCCACGAGCCGGGCCGGCGATAGCGGGGCGGCGTCGGCGGCGTGATAGGCATCGAGCCAGGCCCGTTCGAGACGCGCGACGTCGGCGAGCCAGGGCATATCTTTCGCATGCTCGTAAGCTTCGATGAACTCCGGGAAATCGCAGCCGTATTCGAACAGCAGCGGCGATGTTGGCGGATGGCTGCGCACATGCAAGCGCGCCATCGCGCGGAAGAAGTCGGTGCCGGTGATGCGCTGCACCGCCGGATAGATCGCGGCCAGCGCGTCGATCAGGCTGACCGTGACGTTGTTGCGGTAGACGTCGTAGCGCCGGCCGGCGGCTTTGCCGTTCGGGCCGGTGACCAGCTCAGGCGTGCTGCGTGCCGGATCCAGCAGCGCCGGCGCGAACGATGCGGCAAAGGACAAGCCGGGTTCAGGCAGCATGACGGTCTCCTGCCATTGCTGCGGACTGACGGCGGTCGAGGATCGCCTGGGCTGCAGCGGCCTCCGCTTGCAGCACCGGCCAGTCCGGAATCTTGCTGTCCCATTCGATCAGCGTCGGTACCGGCCCGCGGCGTTGGATGACGATTTCGTAGAGCTTCCAGACGGCGTCCGCGACCGGGCCGTCGTGGCTGTCGATCAACAGCAGGTCACCCTCGTCGTCGGCCTGCTCGGCATGCCCGGCGAGATGAATTTCCTCGACGCGCGACAGCGGGAAATCAGCGAGGTAGTCGAGCGCCGAATATCCATGGTTGGTCGCGGAGACGAACAAATTGTTGACGTCGAGCAGCAGGCCGCAGCCGGTGCGCTCCGCAACGGCGCGGATGAATTCGGTTTCGCGCATCGAGGATTCGCGGAAGGCGAGATAGGTCGACGGGTTTTCCAGGAGCAACGGCCGGCGGATCGCCTCCTGCACCTGGTCGATGTGATCGCAGACGCAGGCCAGCGTCGCGGCGGTGTAGGGCAGGGGCAGCAGATCGTTGAAGAAGCTGGTCTCGTGCGTCGACCACGCGAGATGCTCGGACACCAGCGCGGGCTGATAGCGCGCGACCAGGCCGCGGAAACGCGCCAGATGCGCCTTGTCGAGCGGGCGGGGTCCGCCGATCGACATGCACACGCCGTGCAGCGAGAGCGGATGATCGCGGCGGATCGCCTCCAGCGCGCGATGCGGCGGCCCGCCAGCGCCCATGTAGTTCTCGGCGTGGACCTCGAAGAAGCCGCGCCGAGGCTTGGCCTCGAGAATTGCGGGGAGGTGCTCGGGCTTGAAACTCGTCCCGGCAACACCGCCGATCGGCGTTGCGAAGCGGAGCGGCAACGCTGCTGGCGGGGCCGGATTGATTGTGCTCATCGTGCTGCTCCGTTCGCGCTTCCCGTTGCGCCGGCCGTTACACCGGCTTGAGCGAACCCTTCTTGCCGCCCGGCAGCTCGATGCTGGTGCAGGTGCCGCCCTGGACGAATTTCCAGGCATTGCCCTGGAAGTCGACGGTCGAGGTGCCCTGGCAGGTCGTGCCCGGTCCCGCCGCGCAATCGTTCTGGCCTTTCAGTGCGACGCCGAAGCACTTCTCTTTCTTGGCGGCGACGGCGGCATCGGCTTCGGCCTTGGTCAGAGGGCCGGCGGAGGCAAGCGTTGCGAGCGCGGTCGACACCGCACCGGCGAGGACGAGAGAGGTCACGGCATGTTTGACAGACATCAGAGGTTCTCCTGTTCGAGGTGGCATCGCCTGGGCGGGGATGCGCGCATGGTCTCCTTCGCTCCGCGCGCCGCCCGCGTTACGGCGGGCTGCTCACGAATCCGTGAGACCGAGTGGGTCGGGCGCACGGCGGTGCGCTTGGGTGGGGATTAGTGGGCAAGTGGGCGGCCAAATCCAATGCCTTGGCGCTATCGACACGTTAGAGCGAGAGCATTGGATGCGTCCTACCAAACTTGGCAGAGGTAACGGACGGTAGGAAATCTGCGTAGAGCGATGACAGGAGCCGTGCCCACCCAAAGGCGGATACAACCATGAACGTCGATCCCGGACGCCAGCTTCGTGCGATCGCAAGGATGACGGTGAGCATCCGCCTTGCTGTGTCCGCGCTGGTCCTCACGGCGATCCTGCTGACCGCGGCGCTTTCCAGCCTGCTGTGGTGGCGCACGGCGGAGGCGGCCAGCCGGCAGCTCGCCTCGACCATCAACGAGCAGATCGTGGCGGCGGTGCGCAAGGAAGTCTCGGCCATCGTCGACGAGGCGCGGGCCGCGCACACCGCGATCCGCACCCTGTTCCTCCAGAACGTGCTCGACACCCGCGAGGCCGACAAGCGCGAGTTCGTCTTTCTCTCGCAATTGCAATCGCAGGCGACGATTTCCTGGGTCGCGTTCGGCTGGCCCGACGGCTCCTTCTTCGCCGCGCACAAGCTCGGCGATCGGCGCCTGGAGATGATGGAGATCTCGCTGACGGATCATCCGGGGCAGCGCCGCGTCGACGAATATGACGTGGTGCCCGGCGACATCGAGTTCGCCAACCGGCGCTTCGAGCCGACCGATTTCCGCGTCGCCGATCAGGCCTGGTTCAAGGCCGGGCTCGGCGCGGACGACCCGCAATGGTTCAGGGTGATGGACCATGCGACCGGCGAGCGCCCGTCGATCGCTTTCGCCGGACCGATCGACGTCTACCAGGAACGGCAAGGCGTGCTTGCCGTCATCATCGAATATACCAGGCTCGCGCGCTTCCTGTCGCAGCTGGAGGTCGGGCGCACCGGCACCGCCTTCATCGTCGACGGCAGCGGCGAGCTCGTCGCAGCGCCGGACAAGGACGCCGACGAGCTCCATCCGGCGCGCGGCGACACGACGCTGCTGCCGCTGGCGCGCGCAGCGCTCGACCAGGCGGGGGAGGCCGGCCGCAAGGAGGCCTGGCGGAGCCGGCTCACCTCGGGCGGCGCGGCCTATGAGGTTGCGCTGACGCCGCTGCCGTTTCCCGGCTGGTCGCTCGCGACCGTGATCCCCGAGGCCGAATTTCTCGGGCCGGTCGAGACGACATTGCATCGCCTGATCCTCGGTCTTGCCGTCGGCGCCGTGCTCGCGGCGCTGGCCTCGGCGATGCTGGCGCGGTCCGTCATCGCCGCGCCGCTGTCGCGCGTCGTCGGCGAGCTGCGCCATGTCGAAGCCTTCGCACTGGAGCAGGTTCGTCGCCATCCGTCGCGGCTCAAGGAGATCGCGAGCCTGTCGGGTGCAATCGCGGAGATGGCGGCCGGCCTGTCCGCATTCCGCAAGTTCATCCCGGCGGATCTCGTCCGCGGCCTGCTGCGTCAGGGCGTCGAGGCGCGGCCGGGCGGCAGCATCCAGGAGCTCAGCGTGATGTTCATCGACATAGCCGGCTTCACCGGATTGTCGGAGCGGCTCGGCGATCGCGTCGTGCCGCTGCTGTCGCGCTATCTCGACCTCACCTCGGAGATCATCGTCGCCAATGGCGGGACCATCGACAAGTTCATCGGCGATGCCGTGATGGCGTTCTGGGGCGCGCCGCAGGCGCAAGACGATCACGCCGCGCGATGCTGCCGCGCCGCGCTCGCCTGCCGCCTTGCGGTCGAACAATCCGGCCTCGTCGACGATCTCGGCCAGCCGCTCCAGATCCGCATCGGCATCAATTCCGGCCGCATGCTGGTCGGCAATATCGGCTCGGAGCTGCGGCTGAACTACACGGTGATCGGCGATGCCGTAAACGTTGCGAGCCGGCTCGAAGGCGCCAACAAATCTTACGGCACGCAAATCCTGATCGGCGCGGCGACCGAACGTCTGGCGCGCGGCGCCGTCGTCACGCGCGAGGTCGACAGCATCGCGGTTTACGGACGCGAGGAGGGGCTGTCCGTTCACGAGCTGATCGGGATGGTGAACGATAATGCGGCGGGCAGCGACACGATCGGCTGGATCGCGGATTACGAACGCGGTCTCGCCGCCTATCGCGCGCGCCGATTTGCCGACGCACTCGCCGATTTCGAGGCCGTGCTGAGGCAACGCGGCGACGATCGTCCGGCCGAGCTGATGCGTGACCGCTGCCGTCGGCTCGCTGCAGCTGCGCCCGACGTCACTTGGCGGCCTGTGGCGGCATTGACGTCGAAATAGCCGCGCGGATTTTGCGACGTCATGCGCGTGCCGCGCATTCCGCAGGCCGAGCCCTTGAGCTCGCCGGGGGCCCATAGTAAGGATCGCCTGGGTCTGCAGGTCACCCAGGCGTCAGCGTCCCGCGAAGCTTCTGCGTCATCTCAAGGCCGGCGCACTCGAGGCGTGGAAGGCGCGACATGACCGCAAATCCGGATGCATTGCCGCTCGCCGGGCCTGCTCCGGTCTCGGTGCAGACCTCCCGCGGGATCTTCCAATGCGCGGTCGCAGGCGAGGGGCCCGCCATCCTCGCCATTCATGGTGGCATGGGCGGCCACGACCAATCCTGGCTGCTCGCGCGTGCGCTCGCCTCGACGCTCGGCGACAAGCGGGTGGTGGCCGTGTCTCGCCCGGGCTATCTCGGCTCGCGCCTGGAGCTCGGTGCCTCGCCCGACGAGCAGGCTGATCTCTATCGCGAGTTGCTCGATGCGCTCGGGATCTCCAATGCGGCGGTCGTCGCGGTCTCGGCCGGCGGCCCCTCGGCGCTGCAATTTGCCGCGCGGCATCCCTCGCGCTGCCGCTCGCTGGTGCTGGTGTCGGCCTGCACGGGGCGACTGCAAACGCCGCCGGACATCGCCGGGCGGCTGCGCATAATGCGCCATCTTGCGCGTCTTCCCGGATTGCCTCGGCTCCTGAAGTGGCGAGCTGAACGAAATCCGCAATCCGGTGCGCGCCGCGCGATTCCCGATGACGCGATGCGCGAACGAACCTTGCGCCATCCCGAGGCAGCTCTCTTATTGCGCACCTTGCAGTCGAGCGTGCTCGAGCATCTGCACGCCAGGATCCCCGGGACCGTCAACGACATCGCGCAATTTGCCGCGCTGGAGCAATTGCCCGCAGGAACGGTCTCGGCGCCTGCTCTCGTCGTGCACGGCCGCGCCGACGACGTGGTGGCCTTCTCGCATGCCGAGAACGTCTGCCGCGCAATCCCGCAGGCGAAGCTGCTGGCGCTCCCCGACGGCGGTCACGTCTCGCTGTTCACGCATCTGGACGCTGTGCGCAAGGCGGCCGAGCCGTTCCTGGACGGGCGCGACGATGCTCCGCAACCTCATCGCATCAGGGATCTCCATGAAGGCAACGCTGCTCAATCCTGAAAGCTACACCCGCGCGCCGTGGAAGAACGGCGGCGGCATCTTCACCGACATCGCCGACGCTCATCGGGCCGATGCGCCGCGGAAGGACTGGGACAGCCTGCTCTGGCGCTTTGCGTCGACGCCGATTCTTGCGCCTGGTCCCTTCTCCCATATGCCCGGCATCGACCGCTTGCAGATGGTGGTCGAGGGGCGCGGACTGGTGCTGAAGTCGCCGACGCAGGAATTCGACGAACGCGAACCTTTTACGACGGTGCGTTTCACCGGTGAGCTCGAGATCGTGACCGAGCTCGAGGCGGGTCCCGTCGAGGTCGTGAACCTCATGGCGCGGCGCGGTGCGGCGGAGATCGACCTCCTCGCGCTGAAGGAGCCCGGCGAAAGGCCGCTCGCCGCCGGCACGCATCTGGTCTACGCCCCGCGTGGCGAATGCCGCATCCGTCTCGACCATGAGGATTTTTCGATTCCCAGCACCGGCGCGCTGAAGCTCGAGCTGGCCGGGCCGTCGCAGCTCGTGCTCGTCTCGGGCCTGGCGGTGCTGGGGTCGATCCGGCTTTTGGGGTAGAACTTCAGACCAATGCGCACAATCCGTGCAACTGGCTAGGTTGACGCCGCCCGGCCGGCGCACGATATCTGCTTCGCAAAGACCGCACCCCGAGGGGCAGGATATGAATGCGCCAGATACATACGCCCCCACGCAGGCCGACGGCGTCATCGACTGGCTGACCAACGGCACGCGCGACGAGCGCTACATCGACGACATCTTCGCGCAGATGTGCATCCGCCTGCAGCAGGCGGGCATTCCGGTGCAGCGCGCGACGCTCCATGTGCTGATCAATCACCCGCAATGGCTGGGCGCCCGGATGATGTGGTCCGACGGGATGCGCGAGGCGGAGATTGCGTTGGTCGACTACGATGTGCGCGAGCGATCCGAATATATCGGCAGCGCCGCCAACGAGATCCATGACGGCGCCGCCGAGGTGCGCGAGCGGCTCGCGCAGGATTCCGCGCATCGCCGCAAGCACGCCCTCTATGACGAGATGCGGGCCAAGGGCCTGACCGACTATGTCGCCTGGCCGCTCTACCATACGCTCGGCAAGCGGCACATCGTCACTTTCGCGACCGCCCGGCCCGGCGGGTTCGACGATGCGCATGTCGCCGGCCTGAAGAAGCTGTTGCCGGTGCTGGCATTGGTCAGCGAGATCCGCATCAAGAACCGGCTGGCGCGCACGCTGCTGGAGACCTATGTCGGCACGCATGCCGGCGAGCTGATCCTGGCCGGCGCCACAAGGCGCGGCAGCGGCACGACGGTGCGCGCCGCGATCATGATCTGCGACCTCAGGGACTTCACCAAGATCTCCGACAACTGGCCGCGCGACGACGTGATCGACCTGCTCAACGACTATTTCGACGCGATGTCGGAGCCGATCGCGCGGCACGGCGGCGAGATCCTCAAATTCATCGGCGACGGGCTGCTCGCCATCTTCCCGCTGCATCAGCCGAACGCCTGCGCCAATCTGCTGCACGCGGTGGGGGAGGCGAGGGGAGCCATGGCCGCGCTCAACGAGCGGAACAGCGGAAGCGGCCGCGCGCCGCTGAATTACGGCATCGGCGTCCACGTTGGCGACGTCATGTACGGCAATATCGGATCGGCCAGGCGGCTCGACTTCACGGTGATCGGCCCGGCCGTCAACATGGCCTCCCGCCTGGAGACACTGACCAAGACGCTCGGCAGGAACGTGCTGCTGTCACGCGATTTCGCCGAGCTGGTCGAGAAGCAGTTCGCGCTGGAGCATGTCGGCAGCCACGAGGTGCGCGGCTTCAACGCTCCGATCGAGCTGTATGCCTATCCGGCTCGCGCTACTTCCGGTTAGTTCCGCTGGTGTTCGGCAGGGCCTGCTGGCCGCCCTGGGTTTGCCTGGCCGGATCGTTGTCGCCCGGCCTCATCGTTGACGACTTCGCCGGTGCATTCGCGCCGCCGCTGTTGGCGTCCGACGAGGTATTGAGGCTGGAGGCGCCCGCGCCGGTGGTGCCGCCGGTGCCGGTCGAATTGATGCTCGAGCCCGTCCTCGACGCACCCGCGCCGCTTTGCGCGAAGGCGGAAGGAGACGAGGCGAGAGCCGCGATGAGCCCTGCGATGACGAGTGCTTTCATGTCCGCTCCTGTGCTCGGCCCCAGGCGGCCCCGGCCCGGCGGTCCGGGGGCGGGGCTTTGAGCCGGGGCCGCCATTTGCCGGAATGGTGAGACGCCGGCGAAAGGCCAATGCGCGGCAGCGCGTGGTCGTTCCAAATCCGATGGCGCGGCCGCAAACCCGCTGAACTACGCCGACCAGCGATCCTGCTCTTCCTGGTGCGCGTGCTCGTTCAGCCGGTCGGCGAGCTCGTCCGCGATCTGCTCGGTCTCGGCCGAGGCCACCGGCTCGCCCTTGTGGGTCTTCAGCTTGTCCTTGTCGGCTTCAATCGGAAAATCGTCGGGTGTCAGTCCGGTCGTCTTGTTCATGGCGCGCCTCACTGCATCCAGTTGCGGAAAACACACGAGGCGGCGTCAGGCGCCGCCGACCGCCCGCGTGATGGTGCCGCTCCCGCCGCAGGTCGCGCAAGGCGCGCCATCGATGCGCCCCTTGCCGTGACAATCGGGACAGACGTCTTCGCCGGTGCCCTTGGTTCCGGGCGGGGCTTCGTCACCGGGATTGAGCGCTGCTTGCGTCGGGATCTTTACGTCTTGCGCGTGGGCAGCCTTCGTCTTGGTCATCTGCGCCTCCTCGAAAACACCGCAACGCGCCTTGCCGCAGAAAGTGCCAATCGGTCGGCCAGAGAACCGAGCGCCTATTGCCGATGCGGAACTCTCCGAATAGGCTTGGCGCACATCGTCCAACGGTCCTTCCATCGGCCGCGCCTTCATGCCCAAATTCCTCCGCATCGGTGTCCATCAGTCCAACGTCTCCGGATACACGTCGAAGGCGTGGTGCGTCAGGCGGGTCGGCTCGGCGGTCTTCCTGAAATGGGGCGCGGTCGAGGTGCATGGCACAGGTGCTGCGCGCAAGGTCTATTGGTCGCGCCTGCCGCAGGAGAAGACCGTTCGTTGCGGCAGTGCGCAAGCCGCGCAGGACTACACCAAAGCCGCGATCGCGCGGCGCCGCAGCCATCGCTATGAGCCGCTGACCGGCGCGATCGCGAACCGGCGGCCGTCGGCCGCACGCAGCGCCGAGCTCAAGCAGGCGCTCGCCACCATCCTGATCGTCGACATCGTCGGCTCCACCGCGAAGGCGGCCAAGCTCGGCGATGCGCGCTGGACCAAGGTGATGGGCCATTACTACGCGGCGGTCCGCAAAGAGCTGAAGACGTGCGGCGGCAAGGAAGTCGTCACCACCGGCGACGGCGTGCTGGCGACCTTCAGGAAGCCCGCCGCCGCCATCGCCTGCGCCAGCGCGATCCAGAAAGCCGTGCGCACGCTCGGCCTCGAGATCAGGGTTGGCCTGCACACCGGCGAATACACCATCAGCGGCGGCGAGATGGTCGGCCTCGCCTTCCACATCGGCACCCGTATTGCCGCGAAGGCGCGCGCCGGCGAGGTCCTGGTGTCGAGCGCGGTGAAGGAGCTGATGACGACGCAGACGGCGATCGGCCTGCGCGATCACGGCGTGCACCGGCTGAAGGGCGTGCCGGAAAGGTGGAGGCTGTGGCGGGTGGAGGGGTGAGGGCGGCTCTTTGCCGAGCCCCGAGGTTTCATTTCGGGAACCGAGATGATCGACGTCCCAGTGTTTCCGACATTCCGTTAAACCTAAAAACACCAAGCGCCTTTACGGGTCCTTCGCCACTCCTGCCCTAGCCTTCACGGCGGCTGGGGCAAATTTGATGGGCTTCTTCGCGCGGCTTCGCGACTCCTTCTCCGTGGGCGACACGAGCGATCCGCTCGGCCGTGCGCTGCTGGTCGAACAGTTCCGGGTTTTGCGCAAGCAGGTGCCCGTTCTCTACGCCATGCTCCTGGTCAACAGCATCAGCGTCGGGCTGGTCCTTCCCAACACGATATCGGCGTGGCTGCGATTTGCCTTGCCGGCCGCCCTTCTGGCGGCCTGTCTGTTTCGGCTCGCCCAGTGGCTGCGGCTCAAGAAGGCCGATTTCACCGCCGAGGAGGCGTATCTCGAGCTTGCAAGAGTTCGCACCGCCACGGTGGTGCTCAGCTCCGGCTTCGTGATCTGGATCCTGGCGCTGTTCATGGTCGTCGATCCCGGTCTGCGCGCCTCGGTCTCGCTGCTTCTCTTCATGGGCTGCGTCGGCACCGCCTACTGCCTCGGCAGCTTTCCGCCCGCGACGCGGCTGACGATGATCATCGCCGGCGCACCGATCGCCACGCTCCTCTTGCTCTCGGGCGAGGGGATGCTGGTCTCGGTCGGGATCAATCTCCTGGTGTTGCTCGCTCTGCTCGCCCGGATGATCAACACCAATTTCCGTTCCTTCGTGAAGCTGGTCGAGACCCACGGACGGCTGTCCGAGGAGGGTGACCGCGCGCGGGCCGCAGAGCAGACCGCGACCGCCTTCGCCGAGCGCTTCGACAGGGCGCTCAACAACATGTCCCATGGCCTCTGCTTCTTCGACGACGATCAGCGCCTGATCGTCTGCAACAGGCAATATCTCGAGATCTACGATCTGGATCCGAAGCTGGTCCGGCCCGGCATGAAGCTGACCGAGATCGTCGATCTCCGCTATTCGGCCGGCAGCGCGCCGAAGATGTCGAAGCAGGACTATCTGGTCTGGCGCAACAGCGCTCCGGTGAGCGCCGAGAATTCGGATACCACCGTGGAATTGACCAACGGCCGGATCGTGCGGATCAAGCATCGCCCGATGGAGGGCAAGGGCTGGGTCGCCACCCACGAGGATATCACCGAGCGTCATCGAACCGAGATGGCGCTTGCGGAAGCCAAGACGGCGGCCGAGCAGGCCGAAGCCGCCGCCCGCGCCGCTCACACCCATCTGACCGAAGCCCTCGACGTCGTCCCCGAAGGACTTGCCGTTTTCGACAAGGACGATCGCCTGGTGCTCTGGAATCATCAATACGCCGAATTCTACACGGCGAGCCGGGAAGCCCTTGCGGCCGGCACGCCGTTCGAAACCATGCTTCGAACGGGCCTTGCCGCGGGACAATACCCGGACGCCGCGGGGCGCGAGGAGGCGTGGCTCGCCGAGCGCCTCGCGCACCACGCGCTGCCGCACCATTCGCACGAGCAGCATCTGGCGGGCGACCGCTGGGTCCGCGTCGAGGAACGGCGTACCAGCGACGGCGGCAGCATCGGCGTCCGCATCGACATCACCGACCTCAAGCGCCGCGAGGCCTCGTTCCGCCTGCTGTTCGAGGAGAACCCGCTTCCGATGTGGGTGGTCGACGCCAAGCGGCGGCGCCTCATCGCCGTCAATGGCGCGATGTGCCGGCACTACGGCTATTCCCGCCACGACCTGCTCGCGATGTCCGAACGTCAGCTCGAATATTGCGAGCGACAGGACGCAGAGCAGGACTACGAATTGCACAGGACCGCCGACGGCGAGGCTATCCAGGTCGTGATCGAATCCCGGCCGCTGGTCTATGAGGGCCGTCCGGCCCATGTCTGCGTCGCCTTCGACGTCACCGAGCGCAATCGGGCGCAACAGCGGGTGAGCTATCTCGCGGGCCACGACGCGCTCACGGAGCTGCCCAACAGGGCCGCGCTGGGTGAGCATCTCGGCGATGCCATCGAGCGCGCGGAGATCACGGACGGCGCCTTCGCGGTGCTCTGCATCGATCTCGACCACTTCAAGGCGATCAACGACCGCTTCGGTCATGCCGTCGGCGATGCCGTGCTGCGCGAAGCCTCGCGCCGGCTGCAGGAGGCCGCGCAGGGAGCTTACGTGGCGCGCGTCGGCGGTGACGAGTTCATTGGCGTCACCGATGAGCTGCCGCTGCCGGCGACCGCCGAGCTGCTTGCGACGCGCATGCGGGCGCAATTCGAGCGTCCGATCGAGGTCGACGGCCACGCGCTCAAGATCGACCTCTGTGTCGGCGTTGCGCTCTATCCGCGCGATGCGGACAACGCCGCCTCGCTGCTCGCAAACGCCGATGCCGCGCTCTATCGCGCCAAGCACGAGGGCAGGGGAGCCATCCGCCTGTTCACCAGCGCGATGGACCAGCAGCTGCGCGACCGCCGCGCGCTGGAGCACGATCTGCGCCTCGCGGTGGAGCGGGGCGAGTTCTATCTCGAGTACCAGCCGCAGCATCATCGGGACGGCACGCTGATGGCTTACGAGGCGCTGGTGCGCTGGCGGCATCCGTTGCGCGGTGTCATTCCTCCGGGAGAGTTCATCCCGATCGCGGAGCAGAGCGGCGCCATCGCGCAGATCGACGATTGGGTGCTGATGGAGGCGTGCCGGGAGGCGGCGTCATGGGATCAGCCGCTGCGGGTCGCCGTCAACGTCTCCGCGGCCCAGTTCCGCCGCGAAAACCTCGATGCGCAGGTCCGAAGGGCGCTGCGCGAGAGCGGGCTGCCGGCCGCGCGGCTCGAGCTCGAAATCACCGAAGGTGTCCTGATCGAGGACGTGCCGCGCGCCAGGCGGACCATGCAGTCGCTCAAGTCGCTCGGCATCCTGATCGCGCTCGACGATTTCGGAACGGGCTATTCGTCGCTGTCCTATCTCGAAGCGTTTCCTCTCGACCGGATCAAGGTCGACCGCTCCTTCGTCGCCGCTCTCGGCCAGAGCGAGCGCTCGCTCGCCATCGTCCGCGCCGTGATCGGCCTCGCCCACGGGCTCGGCGTCCCCGTCCTCGCCGAAGGCATCGAGACCGAGGCCCAGATGTCGCTCCTCGTCCAGGAAGGCTGCGACGAGATGCAGGGCTATCTCTTGGGGCGGCCGCGGCGGCTGGAGGCGGCGGCGGAGAAGGTGAGGCGGGCGGCGTCTTAAGGGATGCGCGCGGATTGGAGTTTCAGTCGACTTTGATTCCAGGAGGTGAGGAGCGCGTCATCGGAGCGGACAATTGGTGGTCGTGACGATAAAGATTCCACGACGCATCCGTTTTGAAGCAACGATGTCGCAACTCGATCCGACGTTGCGGAGCCACTCCGAAGCTCCACCGTCCTCGGCAAGGGTATCGCTTGGGTTCGAGACGAGGTAAGCGTTGTTTTCCATGCCGACCATGCCCCAGCTTTCCCAATCCAGCATGACCGCGTCTTTGTCTGCGAACCACCCTTCTGCCGCGTCGCTGTGCGTGTGCGACCAAGCTAAGAACCGAAGTTCATCCTTGACTCGCGGCACTGCCCAGAATGTCCCGCCGATCAGCGTGAGCATCACCGCAAGCGAGATGACGATCGAGCGCGCGCGGGATGACTTCCTCTCGACGGCTGCCCAGATGCAGAGCCCGATGCAAACCAAGGCCATCGCGGGCAAGTAGAGCGAGATGAGAAGGAGAAACGTGCGAAGGCTCTTATCCCACGCAAACGGAGCTGCAGTCACGACTGCGGCAATTGCGGCAATGAAGGGCAGCCACCGCAGGGTGCGTGATTTTTCTTCGGGGGCTTGAGCAAACGAGGTCATGGGTCTCAAGTTTAATTACGATGATCGTCCAGTACTGTCACCGTAATTCCGGGCTCGGCGTCCCCCTCCTCGCCGAAGGCATCGAGACCGAGGGCCCAGATGTCGCTCCTCGTCCAGGACGGCTGCGACCAGATGCAGGGCTATCTGCTGGGGCGGCTGCGGAGAAGGTTAGGCGGGCGGCGTCTTAATTGTCGCTCCCCATGTCGGAACCCGGGCCGGCCGTTCGTCTTGAATCCGTGTCGCCTCGAACCGGAGTTCTGCGTAAATGGCCCCGCGCGCCAATTGGAAAGGCTTCCTGAGACTGTCCCTCGTCACCTGCCCCGTGGCGCTCTATCCGGCCACGTCCGAGAGCGAGAAGATCTCGTTCAACCAGCTCAACCGGCAGACCGGCCACCGCATCAAATATGTGAAAGTGGACACGGAAACCGGCGATGAGGTGCCGAATGAGGACATCGTCAAGGGCTACGAGCTCGAGAAGGGCCAGTACATCGAGGTATCCAAGGAAGAGCTCGAGGAGATCGCGCTGGAGTCCACCCGCACCATCGAGATCGACGAGTTCGTCGACAGGTCGGATATCGACCCGCGCTATTTGATCCGCCCCTATTACATCCGCCCCGACGGCAAGGTCGGCCACGACGCCTTCGCGGTGATCCGCGAGACCATCCGCGAGATGGACAAGGTCGCGATCGGGCGGGTGGTGCTGACCAACCGCGAGCACATCATCGCGCTGGAGCCGATGGACAAGGGCCTGGTCGGCACCCTCTTGCGCTACCCCTACGAGGTGCGCAGCGAGCAAGACTATTTCGACGACATCCAGGACGTGAAAGTCACCAAGGACATGCTCGATCTCGCCCGGCACATCGTCAACCAGAAGGCCGGACGCTTCGAACCCGACAAGTTCGAGGATCATTACGAGACCGCGCTGATCGAGCTGATCAACGAAAAGCGCGCCGGCAAGGTGATCCGGCCGAAGGAGCGGCCGAAGGGCGAGAACGTCGTCGACCTCATGGAGGCGCTGCGGCGAAGCGTCGGCAAGGAAGCCGGGAAGCAGGCCGCGCCCGCGAAGGCAGACAAGCCCGCCAAGAAGCCGAGGAAGGCGGCGGCCGGCCAGAAGGAGATGCTGATGCCGATCGCGGGCAAGAAGGCGGCCGCCA
The DNA here is from genome assembly GCF_024585265.1 of Bradyrhizobium sp. WBAH42. Classification (NCBI taxonomy): domain Bacteria; kingdom Pseudomonadati; phylum Pseudomonadota; class Alphaproteobacteria; order Hyphomicrobiales; family Nitrobacteraceae; genus Bradyrhizobium; species Bradyrhizobium sp. WBAH42. The sequence goes on along the minus strand of NZ_CP036533.1, from coordinate 31,177 downwards.
AGGAGTCGTCTGCGAAAAAGCCGGCCTCAGGGGCGCGGCGGAAATCGGCATGAAGCATCTTCAGCGTCCGCGGTACGCGAAGGTCCTTGCCGCAGGCCTCAAAGGCCCTCGTCAGGGCACTCCGGACAGGTATCGCCGATCGAATCGAGGACATCGTTGATCTCAGCGACGGCCTGATCGGCGGAGACGCCGTCCGGTGGATCCTGGCGCGCAAGCTCGACCGCGCGTTTCCGAGCGTGCGGGTCGGCACGATCCTTGGCCCAGCCGTGCTCCTCGCATTCGTTGATCGCGCCAGCCTCCTGCAGCACATGAATGGCCCATCCGCGCAAGGTCCGGATCGCCGGCCGTCTTTCCCTGGTCATCAGCATGCAAGATCGCTCCTGCGGGACGAATCCGCGCTACCGCCCGCTCGTTCCCGGCGGTTAGCACGGGTCAGGGATTCCCAAACGGCGGGGCTGATCTTGTCCACGTGTTCCGGCGGGCTGTGGAGAAGGCGAAGTGTTGACGCGGGGTCTGCATGCGCCGCAAGCACGCGACCGAGCCAGGCGGGTCCCTGCTGGGGAACCCGGTGCCGAGAGACGACTTGAGTGGTCATCGGTTTCGGAGGAAAAGCCCATGGCCATTGATGCGTTCGCTGGCACCACGCCGGTGTTTCTCCCTGAGCAATTCTTCGTCGGCCGCCTGGAAGGATGGGCGGTGGTCGAGAGCCTCGTCGGCGGGCTGTTGAAGCGGGCGACGATTACGGCGCATGGCGAGTTGGACGCGGACACCGACACAGTCGTCCTGACCGAAACCTACACCTTCGATGACGGCCACAGCGACACGCTGCGCTGGACGATCCACAAGCTGGGCGAGGGTCAATACACCGGCCATGAGAACCGCCTGGAAGGCGAAGCCACCGGCGAGCAGGCCGGTTGTGCATTCCATTGGACGTACACGCGCGACACGCCCCAAGGCGATGGAAAGTCGTTCAAGCTGAACTTCGATGATTGGCTCTATGCGATCGACGACCGCGCCTGCATCGTGCGCGGCAGTGCAGGGCGCGCGGGCATTCCGTTCGCGACGGCGCATGTGACTTATCGGAAGCTTTAGGTCTGGGATCGCATGGCAGTTTCTCCGATGGACCTACGATGAGGAGTTAGATGACCCTCGGTCCACGCCCTCGCAATCGGCCACGCCTGCAAGACTGGTAACGTCCTCGGCATCACGCGCCGTCGCATGGCTTCTGCACTCAGCAGCCGATGCGGGAGCGACTTTGGCGAAAGTGTTCGACGTGACGCGACTTCAGACATGCGGGGATGCGGGTGTGCGTCACGCAATGGTGAGCATACCGATTTGCCATTCGCGCAGCCGTGATCGTTCACCGCGTGTTTTTCCCGAGCGCATACCCACCTAATGTTCATCCAAGAAATTCGAAGGAAACGCGTTCAACAGAGCAGCCGATTCGAGCCAGCGCGAATGCTCCGCACGAAAACAACAGCCGTTCGGAGCACGACCATGACTGGATTCAGGACCTTTGTTATTGCAGCGATGATGTCGATTTGCGCGATAAGCTCTGCAAGCGCCCAGTGCCCATTGTGGGCGACTCAAAATCCAAACTTGTTTCAGGCGCAATATCCCGACCGGGATGTGTTGAACGACTGCGAACTGACGCCGGCAGGCAGAATGGGCCTGGAGCGTCCTGGCGGCGCGGCTCCCTTGTTTGGGCCCAACAGGGCTTATGAGACAACGCCTGGCGTTGCCCAGCACCACGGCTTTCACCACCGAACGCGGTGAGTATCTGAAAATAGATCCGGATGGTCGGATTCCGGCGGAGAAAACCGTAGCGCGCCAAGTCGAATGACCAGAAAATCAATCCGCGCACTTTCGGTACACGACCACAGCGACACGCTGCGCCGGACGATTCACAAGCTAGGCGCGGGTCGATACAGCGGCCATGAGAACTGCCTGGAAGGCGAAGCCACCGGCGAGCAGGCCGGTTGTGCATTCCATTGGAGGTACGGGCGACACGCCCCAAGGCGACGGAAAGTCGTTCAAGCTGAACTTCGATGACTGGTTCTATGCGATCGATGACCGCGCCTGCATCGTGCGCGGCAGCGCCGGGCGCGCCGGCATTCCGTTCGCGACGGCGCATGTGACTTATCGGAAGCTCTAGGTTCGGACTACGCGCCCCTGCAGTCCTGCTCCCCCCTGCGCGTCCTTACTTTCTCGCGATTAACATTTTTGAATCGCGAACGCAGCGAAGCAAAGTACCGTGGCCGTTTCCCGGGAAGGGATCTTCTGGCGCTGATTGACCAGAGCGGGGGCGGGGGCGTTGAATTTCCAGGTTACGGTATTGAAGATCCTGGTGAGCTATCCGGACGGCTTCGCCGTCATGGAAGACCTCAAGCGCGACATGGCCATCCTGGCGACCAGTGGCCCCGATTGGGCCGACCGGACGAGGCGTCTTGCCAGCCGGGTGCCGGACCTCGACATCTTTTCGCAAGGCCTTGTCGAGCGCATCAGCGGTGGCTGGAGAGTGACGGCCAAGGGGCGAGACGTCTTGGCGTTCATGGAAGCCCGCCCGGCACCAAGCGAGCCAAGCCTGGCGTCCCCGGTCAAAGAGACGCCCCCACCGGTAGTCGAGATTGCTCCGGTTTCCCCGCTGCCGCAGCCAGCTGACCGTGCCAAGCGGCGGCGCGAGCGCCGAGAGCGCCGCCGCGAAGCCCGCGAACGGGCGAGGGCGAACGCGTCCTGAAGCGGGATTGAGGTCCGCACGAACATCTCTGCTCGTGCCAAGACAACAGCAGCAGTTTTGGAATGCTCTCCAGTGCCACCACGCTACTTGACGAAATCGATACTCCGGCACTTCCAGTCATCGAGCGGAAATTCAAACGATAAGAAACCTCATTGGGCACGGCAGCCTTCACTCGCTTCGCTTCTAATGTGTGTCGCTGGCTCTCCTAGCTGAAGCTCGCCGCAACAGTCCGTCGTCGCTTCCGCTGCGCTCCAGCTATGCCGGACACCGCGCTTCGCCCTTCGGGCCTCTGCGTGGCTGTGCCACGCGCCGGTGATCGGCAGCTTTTGGTGGTGCAAGGCGGACGTTCGAACACGCAAGTTGCAGAGAGGTCCAAGAGCGGACCAAATCGCGCCGCTGCGCGCTTAATGGGCGTTTAACGCTTTTGCGCAACAGATGGATCACCAGCGCGGAATTAGTCCTAGTTACGAGTGCGAGCCGAGCTCCCAGGGAGGGGAATCGGATGGGACTGCTTTTTGTTGGAGTGCTGGCAGGAGTCCTGATCGGCTTTGGCTGGTTCGCGCCTTCCCGAGGGTATTTCCTTGGGTGTGCGTCACGACCCTGTTTCGACCGGGTTGCGGTCGCCCGACCCCCGCAGCCAACGCCGGCGGCACTGGCGCCGGATCCCGTGATCGTCAAACCGAATTCTGCAACTCCGGGAAGGTCAGGCAAGAAATCATCACCAAAGAAGAGCGGATCGGTCGACCTCGCCAAAGCGGCGTCACTGCGGACGAGGACCAGCGTCCCAGCATCCGAACGGCCCGCGGAAGACTCAGATCCTGTCCTAGAAAAGGCGAAGGTCACCATCGCGACGAAGATGGAGGATCCAGGATCGGCCGAATTCACCGAAATGAAGCGCACGATGCGAAAGAACACGCTCGGACGCCCCGTGGATACGATTTGCGGGCGTGTGAAAGGAGGAAGCGCATCAGGGGGCGAGACCGCAGAGAGACCGTTTCTTTATCTCGTGAAGGAGGATGAAGCATATGTCGTCGACGGCAAGTCGGGGTCGGCGGCGTCAACGGCCTATAGAAATATCTGCAATTAGGGAATGCGTCGGCTGCGGCAGCGCGCGGTCCGCGCCGAAATGAATTTGAGCGGAAAGAATTTCCACCCAGGCGCCAGTTAAACCGCAGTGGACAAGGCACTGGCGGCGGCACTGCGCCGCTCTCGTGATGATCATTCAGGATGAATGCAGCAGCAGGGGACAAGCAATAGGGAATGGGAATATCGCGGAAGCTCTTTTTATCTCGAGGAAATCATGGACGACATAACCAACTCCTCAAAGCGGCTCGATGGGTCACTTCACTTGCCGGTTCTGGTGTTCGTCGAACCGCTCCTGTTGCCTCGCACATGTATTCTGAACGTCCTCAGGCGGGAATTGGCGGAATTCGAGATCCTAGACATGGCAACGGTCGAAAGCCTGGACTGCACATCAACCCGCGATGTTCGTCTGGTGGTGCTGAGTATCGCAGACAAGCCCATCGACGATCCCTCGGTTGAGGGAAGTCTCGCCTTCGTTGCGGAGTGTTGTCCCAACGCCGCCGTTGCAATTCTGTCAAACCATGACGACGAGCCGACCGTGCAGGCCGCGATGCAGCGGGGTGTGCGCGGCTTTCTTTCTACCTCGCTGCCGATCGAGATTGCCATAGCTGGCCTGCGCCTTGTCCTTGTCGGCGGCGTCTACAGGCCGTTGCCCGTCGCCGGGATGAACAGGATACCGGATTTCGAGCCGCCAGATGCGCGCGGGCTTGCGCGCGCATCTCTTGTGAACGAGGGAGCCGGAGTGACTATCGAAAGGAGCGTGCCGGATCTCACGCCTCGTGAGCAACAGGTTCTGGCGGAATTGGCGCTCGGCCTGCCCAACAAGCTGATCGCCGCCAAATTGAACCTGTCGGAAAGCACAGTCAAAATGCACATCCAGCACATCATGAGGAAATGTGCTGCGCACAATCGGACGGAAGCCGTGCTGCGCTGGCGCGGCCGGTTGCCGTCGCAGGGGCACGACCCCGGCGCAGGTCCGATGCAGGAGACTTAGTCCTCTCTGAATGCATTACGGAAGCAGTCGAGCAGGGGCCTGAGCGCGTAGAGAGCCACGGTACCGCGCCCTGTCGTGATGAACACTTGAACCGGCATGCCGGGGACGATCTGGATGTCGTTTGCGACGATCTGCGCGTCATCGATCCGGATTTTGGTCGCGTAGTATGGCTGGTCCGTGCGCTTGTCGAGGAGCCGGTCTGCGGACACGTGCACGACAGTTCCGATCAGGCGAGGCACGCGACGCTGATTGTACGGTACGAGGTGAACCTCGGCATTGAGGCCGGGATGAACCACATCGATATCCTCGGGCCTCAGGCGCGCGGTCACGATGAGACGGTCTTGCCGGGGTACCAGGTCCATGAGCGGAGCGCCCGCTCCGATGACGCCGCCGGCTGTATGAATCCGCAAATCGGTTATCACGCCGTCCTCTGGCGCCTTGACCTCTGTTCGCGATAGCTGGTCCCTGGCCGCAAACAACCGCTCGCGGAGCTGGAATATCTGGTTCTGTGCTTCACGAAGCGACTGTGCGATCTCGTTCTGCCTCTCGCTCTCGAGCTTGAACAATGTGGCCTGCTGTTCGCTGATGACTTGCGCGGCGCGGGAAATCTGCGCGGCGATCTCGCCGCGGCGGCCCTCAACGTCGGCCAGTTCCCGCTGCAGGTTCAGAAGTCGCGGCCGCCGTTCGAGCCCCTTGTTGACGAGGGTCGTGACCATATCCAGTTCCTCCCGGACGATGCCGACCCGCTGCCCGGTGGCGCTCTCCTGTGCCGTGAGACCTTCGATCTCCTTTTCGACTTGACGCCTTCGTTCGCGAATGACCGCAAGCTGCGACTCGTGGACCTGCAGGCGCGCCTGGAAAATGAATTGCTGCGCCGACAGTGCAGCGGCGGCCACTCCGCTCTGCCTGCTGTCCTGTTCCAGCGCGTCCGGAATTGCGATCCTCTCGAATCTCTGCTGCTCGGCCTGAAGCCGAGCGGCACGAGCAGCTGCATCCCACAATTGGCCTTGAAGGCTCTGCACCTCCGAGCTCGCCCGGGTGTCCTCCAGCGCGATCAGCGTTTGGCCGCTGCGCACGATGTCGCCATCCGAAACCAGGATCTTGCTGACGATACCGCCTTCCAGATGCTGGATCGTCTTGCGACTCGATTCCGATTCCACGACGCCGGACGCGATCGCGGCGCTTTCGAGAGGCGCGAGGCTCGCCCATGTACCAAGCCCCAGCATGAAGCAGAGCACCAGCAGATTGCCCGCGACGGTGATAGCGCGAAGCCTTCCGCGTGGCGAGGTCGGCGTAGGCGTCGAGCACCATGGAAATTCCAGAGGCTCGAAATCGTCGATTGCGGTTACCACGACGCCAGATCGTCGGGTCGGCGTGGGGCGCGACGGCCCTCGTACGAACCGGTCCCAGATCATGGGAAGTCTGGCGACGGCAGGATGCTTCCAGATGGTGAGAGAATTCCAGATCATGGCGCAACCTGTGAAGTAACCTGGGGTCGGCTCAGGTGCCGTTCAAAGATGTCCTCGCTGTCGCCGAACGCGGCGACCGCACCGTCTTCCATGATGGCAATCTTGTCCGTGGCGGCGAGGAGACCCATCCTGTGAGTGACGACGACAAGGATGACGCCCGCGAGCTTCATGCGCTCGATGGCATCCAGGAGCATTCGCTCGCCCCCGTAGTCGAGGCTGGCGTTGGGTTCGTCGAGAACGATGAGGCGTGGACTGCCGAAAAATGCGCGGGCAAGACCGAGGCGCTGCCGATACCCGCGTGAGAAGATGGTTTCACTGTGAACCACCGTGTCGTAACCCTGCGGCAGGCGCATGATCGCCCCATGGATTCCGGCGAGCTTGGCCGCTTCGACGACCTTTTGCCGGTCCGCATCTTCAAGGCGTGCGATGATGTCGTTGATGGTATCGCCGATCAGATTGATATCCTGGGGGAGATATCCGAGGCCGTCGCCGTTTCGGGTCTCGCGAAGCAGCGAAACGTCGGTATTGTCGAGGAGGACACGGCCATGCGTCGGCATCGACAGCCCGGCGATCACCTGGCCGAGCAAGGACTTGCCTGACCCGGACGGACCGATGATGCCTAGGCATTCTCCGGGCATGAGGCTGAAGGAGACGCCGTTCAGCAGAAGATGGTCGGTCCCCGCAAGCCACACGCCCACATTGTCGACGACGAGGCCGCTTCGCGCCTGCGGCGGGAAAACCCCGGCGCTCTCCTGCCGGGCGACGGGGAATGCGGCGAGAAGTGCGCCGAGCCGCTGACAGGCGCTCACGGCCGTCACGAGTGATTTCCAGCCTGCGACCGCACTTTCGACCGGCGCGAGCGCCCGGCTGAACATCAGCGTAGAAGCAAAGATGATTGCCGGACTTTTCCCGTGATCGAGGACGAGCCACGCCGCAGCCCCCATGATCAAGACCTGCGACAGCGCGCGAACCGGCTTGGCGACGAGAGAAACGATCTCGCCTCGCCGGAGCGCCACATCGTGCTCTCTGCGCGCGTGCTGCGCGTCACGGTGGATCATGCGCGCGGCGCTATCGAACATTCCCATGGCGCGGATCATGTGGATGTTGCCCGCGGCAGTCTGAAGGCGACCGTAGCTTCTGGAGAGCGCGGCGCCGGACCTGAGCAAAACGTCTTCCGTGACCAGCTCTCCGGCGACCGTGAGTGCGAACAGGAAGGCGACGCAGCAGGCGCCCACCACGCCAAGCAGGGGATGGATCAGAACGAGGACAAGGAGGAACAAGGGCGCCCAGAGCGCGTCGAACAGCATCGTACATGAGCCGGACTCGACGAACTGGCGCAGCACGGTGAGGTCCCGATATGCGCCCGACGCTTGCGTCCAATCGCTGCGAAACGCCGATTCGAGGCCGGCCGAAAGCACGCAGGGACGAAGGCGATCGTCGAGCCAGGCGCCGAGGCGTCCAAGGACGGCGCGCCGCAATGCATCGAACACGCCGCCGACGACCACTGTGATCGCGACGATGAGCGTGAGCAGGAGCAACGTGTCGCCGCTCCGGCTCGACAACACCCGGTCGTAGATCTGAAGAAGATAGATGGAGGGCGCAAACAGTAGCAGATTGTAACTGCAGCTATATGCGAATACGAGACCTAGCGGTCCCACGCAGGACCGGAGGGCTGTGTGCAGTGGCGTCCGGATCTGCGGCAGGATGGGCAACCGAATGGGCGGCATCAGCATGATCGTCACCGCCTGAAATCGAGGTCCGGCGCACTTGAGGTCAACGCAATCCGGCAAACGCATCGGTAGATCTTTGGCGCGAAATCCGGGACCGGCGGCCGCGGCAGCCGGTCCCGCCAGTCGGACGAGCGGCTCGTCAGAGCGTGTCGAGATGGAAGGTCACTCCGCCACCCCATGCGAAGTTGCCGTCTCCGCCATCGCCGCCGATGCCGGCGACAACTTCCTGGTGCTGGTCCACCGCGAGCTTGTTGATCTGGGTGGCATCCGTATTGGCGTAGACCTTGGAAGTATCGTAGCCGCTGTAGGACTTCTGGCTGCCGTTCGACTCGGCGTCTCCGCCATGAGCCTTGGAGAACACCGAGGCCTTGGCGTTGGCGCCGCCGGCATCCCAATCCGCCGTCTGCTTGACGTGATCGCCGGTGCTCACGTGCACGTCGGCGCCTTCCGCCTTGTTGGTCGGATCGTAGTTGACAGTCGGCTTGCTGATGATGGCTCCCTTGAAAGTACCGTCGCCGCCATTTCCGGCACTTTGACCACCGGTGTCGATCGATTTGACCTTGATCGTATCCGAGATGTTGATTGCCTTTGGCATCATTTGAGGCCTCCGTCGTTTTGTTGGCTGTCGTGCAACATCCATCCCGATCAGGCGGACGCGCACGGCAAGTCTGATCCGCCCGTGCGCGAGAGCGATAGATGTCAAATCGAACATCATCCGGTTTGGTGGGCCTACCTACGAAAGTACGACATTTCGTCAGGGGAGGGCGCCTCTGCGCGGGATTTGCATGCGGCGAGTGGCGAGGCCGCGTGCCGCGATGCGATCGGCCATGTGAGCGATGCGACGTTTCGCTACGCCACCAGGTGAAGATCCGACAGGAGATGCGCGGCATCGGCACCTGGCGCGAGGTTGCCGTAGCCGCCGTCCCCGCCAACGCCGGCGATCTGGGTCGCACTCTGATCGATGTGCACGTTGTTGACCTGATCGGCCACGGCCGTCGAATGTGGACCTGCGATTGCTATGTTGATGGGTGCATAGATCGCGACACTGACGTCGATCAGACTGCCCGCAAAATAACCGTTGCCGCCATTGCCTGCGCTGTTCGAACCGGTCGCGATCGTATCGGACCCGCCCCACAGATGATGGGAGAGAAGGCTTGCATGGCCGCCCGCTGCGGCGTTGTCGTTGCCGCCGTGCCCGCCAATGCCGGCGATCTGAACCGCGGATTGATCCACGGAGACATCGTTTATCTGGACCGCGTAAGCACTGGAGCCATAGCCCGCGATTGCGATGTTGATCGGGTTGTACACGACAAACGAGGTATGGACGAGTTCCCCGTAGAACATGCCGTCACCGCCATTGCCGGTCTGGTTTCCGCCCGTTTGAACGTCAAAGACGCTCGATCCCCAACTGGGGTCGAGCGTGATGACGCTGCCGCCGGCGGCCACATTGCCATGTCCGCCACTTCCGCCGACGCCCGCGATCTGCGTGGCCGATTGGTCGATGTCGACCGTGTTCGACTGACTTGCATGTGCAGTGCCGCCCGAGCTCGCCAACGCGATATTGATCGGATGATAGATCACCACGGGAGCGTCCACGATCGCACCCGAGAAATGGCCGCTGCCGCCGTTTCCGGCGCTGTTGTCGCCACTCGCAATCACGCCGGAGCCTGAAAACGTACCGATGCTCCCACCCGCTGCAATGTTGTCATTGCCGCCATGGCCGCCGACGCCGGCCATTTGAAAAGCGGATTGATCGACATGCAAATCGTTGGACTGGTTGGCCAGGGCGACCGAGCCGTATCCCACGCTGATCGAAATGTTGATCGGTTCGTAGATCAACAGGGACGCGTGAATGATACCTCCGTAAAAATGGCCATCCCCGCCGTTTCCTGCCGTGTTCGCCCCACTCTCGACCGAAGCAATGTCCTTCTCGGCAAAGGATGCGCCGGCAGCAGGCTTCGTGGACGAAACATCCAGGCCTTCTGCGGCGTGGTTGCCGGCGTGGCCGCCCATCTCGCCCCCCGATTGGGGATGTTTGGATTGAACCGGGTCGGAGTCTTTATGCTGGGTATGCGCGCTCGCGACGTATGCTCCAGGACCGGCAAACGGGCCGGGACGATGGACCAGGGCGCCACCGCCGACCGCGTCAGCCATGAACGGAGCTCTGGGTGCAGGGCCCAATTCGCCCGCGCCATCGTACCCATCGTGGTGATGAGAGGCGTGATGCAGCCGGATTGCATCCGACATCCGCGTAAAATCCATCGTAGCCTCCCTCATCGCGATCGCTCCGCGCGATCGGACGGGTTCTGCACTCCGGAGAGAATGTCGTCCCGGCAAGGTCGAATGCCCAGCCGTCAGTTCGGATATAGCGCTCGTCTGGCAGCCGCAACATCGGCTACATCCGTTCGGGTGCGGTTACAGCCTTGCATCAATTCCCCCGGTCCCCGCACTCATCTCGCCTGCGGCCAAAATGAATCCGGCGCATTGCCGGATTTGAACCGTATTGCGACCTGGGTCGCGGCCAAAGCTCGTGTCGCCCGCTTCAGCGGAAGTGGAGTGCTTGCCGCGGCCCGGCAAAGTGATCGATTTATTGGTGGGCCCGGCAGGACTCGAACCTGCAACCAGACCGTTATGAGCGGCGGGATAGCGATTGGCTTCGTTGATTTTGCTGACTTTTTGTTTGAATTTGATCGCGTTCGTTACGCTTCGGTTGGGTCGTTTCTGGTGCGAAACTGGTGCGGTAACGCCTGCTTATGCGAGCCGGGCGTGACATCCGGAAGGTCTCCATCGCAGGACTCTCAACGATGATCATCGAGGGGATCGACTTTACCCTCTCAAGGCTGAAACAGGGGTTCGATTCCCCTAGGGAGCGCCAGCCAGGTAATCACGGCGTTGTTTTCCCGTCGCTTTTTGCCGGTTTTCCCAAACTGTTCGGTGTGGTTTGGGAAGGTTTTGTTCTTCCGGTGTTCGTTGAGCTGCGTCACCGCGCGCTTGCCGCCGCGCTTCCGATCGGCCTCGCGGGTGTATCTCTCGGCCTCTGCAAGCGTCGTGTGCCCGAGCGCGGCCATGATGTCATGCGCCGTGCAGCCGGCGTCGGCGAGCATTCGGCCTAGAGTCTTGCGCAGGCCATGCGGTTGGCAGGAGAGAGGTAAGCCGGCGGCGGTGATGGCATCGCGCATGAATCGGCTGAACCCGTCGACCGTGAACGGCTTGCCATAGGCCGTGGTGATGACCACGACATGCTTGCGCGGCATCGCCGCCAGCGTCTTTTCCAGATCCTCACTCACGTCCATGTCGACCTGTACGCCGGTCTTATGCCGGCGGTAGCAGGCGCCATCGTCGACCTGATGCCACGTCAACAGATGCGTGTCGACGCCGGCGGTACCCATGTTGAGCATCAGAGCATAAGCTGTGCGTTGCTTGGTACCGAGCGGCCAGCGCCGTTCATAGGCGGCAAGCTCACGATCGGTCCAGGCCCTGATCTCGCCTCCCTTCGGTCGCTTGATTCCGGCGGTCGGGTCTGGCGTCAGCTTGAAATGGTTGATGAGGATGCGAAGTTTCTTCAGCGTATCGAGCGCAGCCCCCGGCTTGTTGGCGAGCGGTGCCAGAATGAAGGTTTCAATGCGTTCCTTGGTGAGACCGGAGAACGCACGGTGACCGTGATCGGTCCTGATCTGCTCGAGCCTAGAACTGTATCCTTCCTGCGAAGAGTCGCTGAGTCCGGTGTATGCCGCGCTCTTCAGGTAGGCATCGATCTTTGCGCTGATGATGTCGGTCGAGACTTTCTTCGTGGCGGTCTTCTGTGTCCCGCCCATCGCCATGGCGTAAGCGACGCGAAATTCTTCCGATGTCGGATCATCGGGAAGCCGAATGCGCGGCCCGTTCTGACTACGCACTCTGAATGAGAGGTAGGTGTGGCCCTTGACGGTGTTGGCCTCAACGTGCGGCGGCAGCCAGCGGCGCTTCCTCGTCATGTCCAGCCCTCGTCAGAGGCGGCAAGTTCCTCTCCCTCATGAGGCAACTGGTCTATGGCGATGTCAAGTTCCCTCATGTCCCATGCCTTGCGCCTATCGCCCAGAATCCTGGCCCGCGGCATGCGACCTGCTTCCACTAGACGGTCGAAGGTATTCGGACAGACACACACATAAGCCGCCGCCGCGTCGCGCCCGATCAGGCGCGGCGGCAAGGTTGGCGGAAGGGCAGCCTGCTTCGGCATGGTCAGGCCCTCAGCGCATGTGCGATCTGGTTCAGGCGTGTGATCATTTCCAAGGCGTGGTGAGTCGAGATCTTCACGTGCTCCTCACCTAGCTCGGTGGCGGTGCTCCATGCCAACGTGAGCGAGGAGGCCATATCGTTCAAGCTATGGGCCATCGCCTTGATGTCGGGGTCGGTCATCGTGCTACCGCCTTCTCGGCGCGCTCGCGGACGCTACGCACGAACTCTGCGTTCATAGAACTGACGTTGTCAGTCGCCCGGTTCTCAAGCGCCTCGCGCACATCGCGCGGCGTCTTGACGGTCATCACCATTATGTTCTGCGCCTTGTTCACGCCAGGATCTCCACTGTGTAAAACCTTGAAAAATCACTCTTAAATAAGGATTTCGCACCTATGGCGAACTAAAGGCACAGCGCCGATAGGCAGCACGAAAACCGGTAACGAAATACAGAAATTCCCTCCATCAGATTTTCTTCCGTTTTTCAGCATCACACGTTTGAGATAAAAGCAAAAGCCCGCCGGGCTGATCGTGGGCTTGATGTTGTCGGCCGGTGTGTGATCAGTGCTCGGGCGACGAGGTTGACCTCGGACCATTGCCGAGGGGCGCTCTACTTCCCGATCTTTTTTGATGGATAAGTGCCCGGATGACTACTGCACTAGCTTGTTTGCGGGAACCGTGAACGGCAGCATGCACCCTGCGATTCGCAACCGCAGGTAAAAGCATGGCTGAGGATACCCCCGATTACGCGATCTGGCTGCCGGTCATCGGCCGCTGAGGCGCCAGCGGAGACCGTCGAGCGGCCCACGCCACGCCGGGCTCAAGCACGATCCAAGAAGCCGGCAAAGCGCACCAAGGGGAACACCGTCGTCGTTCATGGACGCGACGATGCCCTCCGCCGCTCAACGTTCGAGTTCTTGCGGGCACTGGGGCTTCACCCGCTCGAATGGGACCACGCGATTGATGAGGCAAACGAAGGCAATCCGTATGTCGGCAGGGTGCTTGACGTCGTGATGGAGAAGGCTGAGGCGATTGTCGTGCTCTTCTCGCCGGATGACCTTGTCGAGCTCAAACCGCACTTCGTTAAGTCGGGTGAGCGTTCCACAGAGGGCAAGCAGCAGGGCCAAGCTCGCCCCAACGTGTTGTTCGAGGCCGGCCTGGCGCTCGGAGCCTATCCTGACAAGACCGTAATGTGAGCGTGGGTAAGGTGAAGGATTTCTCCGACATCGGCGGCCGGCACATGGTGCGCCTGAATGACAGCACACAGAGCCGCAACAGCTTTGCGAGCCGTTTGGCTAAGAAGTGCCAGGTCAACCGGATCGGTAACGACTGGATGAATGCCGGCAAGTTTGAGCCAACCGATCCAGGACCGGCGAAGAAGAAGCCCAGACGGGCGAAGAAGAAGCGCAGCAATTTGATGCACGTGACGCTTGGGAAAACCTATTATCGGCCCAGAGTGCAATCAGCGCGCTGAGGCGATGTGCTCGGCCGGCTCCCCGGTCTTGTCGCGCCGAGCCGCGACGCGCTCGGCGTCCAGTTCCAAGATCACCTCGATCAAGGTCTCTGCATCGAGCGAGCCGACCAGATCGTACTTCCGCATAAACGCAAGCTTGGCGGCGTTCCCGTCCTCCGTCTGCACGGGGTACGCAGTAACTCTGTACTCGAGGTCGACCGTCTCCCAGCTGGCGGCCTGGTACTCCGGCGTGTCCGTGGCATCGTCGCCGCCAATGGCAACTAGATCATCCATACGCTTCCACGCATGATCGTGGCGCCTGATAATTTCGAATAGCCCTTCGTCAGGGGAACGAACTTGGTTTGTGGTAGTCTTCTGCTCGGTCATCTCAGCACCTCACCTGATTAATGCTGTGGTGGCTAGGCTCCAGTCGATGTCCGTAGCAGGCTGGGGCTGCCGCTCGGGATCGAGCGACCCGTGATCATTTGTCCTCTCGCTGGAATGAGTCAAACAGCGACCACTGCACGCTATTCACCAAATCAGTGCATATGCTCTTTGCTGAAATTGCCTTGCGACAACGGCGTTTCGGCTCGATTGAAGGAATGACATCCGGTTTGCTCACGTGAGCACCGATTCGCGCCTGTTCAGCTCTCGCGAATTGCACACATTCAGTGCATAGCAGAGCTACACGGCGGGCGCAGGAAGAGCCAAGCGGATCAATGAGCAAGGCGCTACCATGCACCACTGCGCTTGTAGCCGTCACTTTGTTGTGAGTCTGCTTCCCGATCTGGCGGGACACCAGCGAATGGGCGCTTTACGCCCATTCGCATTTTTTAGATGTCAGTGCATTTGAATCAGCACTGCCACGATCGTCAGCAAAGCGGCTGCGATGTGCAGCCAGCTGGCCAGATCGTTCATATGGCGCTCCTCGTTGCCGAGGTGCCCGTCCGTGACTCGGTCTACCGACCTGAAGGAGTCACGCTCAATACAATTGGTTCTCTCTGGTACGTGGCTTACCGGATCTATCAGGCACCACAGTAGTCGGTCGGTGCGCTAGATATGCGTCCGCGACGGCCAACTCGCAAGGGCATCAACATCGCTGTAGACTGTCCGCCAGTTCGGCGGCGGCGCGCTCGCGGCACGCCACCTCCGGGCCGATCGCATCGTAAACACGCTGCGCGCCAGCTTCGTCGAGGCCATGCCTCTCGCAGGCTGATCCCAGCGCAACGGCAAGCGTACCAAGATACTTCTGCATGAACTCCGCGCCATCAGCCGTGCTGTTGTCGTTCCACGTCGCGGCGATCATTGCGTCGACGACCTCGATCACGGCCCGGCGCTCGCGCGCGCGTCGCTTAAAGCTCAGCATCCTCAGGTGTCCGAGAAATTATGGTCGCCGGCGAAATAGCGGCCGGAGCCATCCGGCGATGGAGCCCCGGTCGGGAAGCCGTACAGCGATTCTAGCTGGTCCGAGACTGCCTGCGCCAACGTCCGCCCGTCGATATTCAGCGCGATCGAAAGCGGACGCGCCTTTGACTGGCCGCTACCCGGCATGAACATCATCGGATGTTTCATCGGATCGCGGTGCGGCGAATGATCCTCGATGCCCGGCACCTTGTTGTTGCCGAAGCCGAACATCCAACCGATCTTGCCTAGGATGTTGTCGAGGGCATCGATGAAGGAGGAGATCGCGTTCTTGATGCCATCGAACATCGCGGACATTTTTTCCCATGCGATGCCCGCCAAGCCGGTCACTCCGGCGGAGAAGCTCGCGAGCCCGGTGCGAATTTGCTCCCAAGGAACTGCGCCCAGCGTGGAGAATAACGAGTTGACGCCGGTGATCTTGCCAAGGGCGTTCACGGCGAACTTGTCGATCTCGACAATGACCGATCCGAGCTGACCGACGATGCCGCCAATGGCCTTGGCCGTCTCACTCGTCACCATTCCCCGCATGGAGTTGATGACGGAGGTGATCTCCTGCAAGACGGTGGCGACCTTCTCGCTTTGCGGCCCAGCGACCGCCGTCAACAGGTTCGACCAGGCATTGCTCAACGCTGTCAGATTGCCGCTGACGCTCTTATCTTGGAGCAAGTTGAAGGCGCTGTCGGCACCGAGGCCCTGCATCAGACGACCGCGTTGGCCATCATTTGCTGAAAGTTTGCGACCTCTTCCGCGGTGAAACGCTGAGTGGTTTGCCGGCCGGTGAGCCGCATTATCGCGTTCATCTGCTCGAGTGGATCCGTGACGCCACGGTCGGCGAGCTGCTTTTGGATGTTGGCAGCGAAATCCAGTGGATCGTGACCGATCAGGCTGGTTAGTCGCTTCGATGCGTCCTTCCCGATAGATACGTGACCGCCTACTGTTGACCACTCACCGGGCTTGAGGAGGCCCATCTCTTGCAAGCCTTCGGCCGTGCGCTTCATCATGGTGCCGCCGGCGAGCTGTTGCCAGAGCGATAGATACGCCGTACCGGCACGGTGACCGCCCATGGCCCGGCTGCGACCAGCCGCCCATGGAGAGCAGCGTCGTGCGGTCGCGATCCGAAGTTCACGCCACCGCTCCCGTCAATGGATTGCGCCAATTCGCACCGTCGAACACGACCACCGCGCTCAGCGTGGTGTCGATGTGCAGGTCGCGTAGGTTCGGATTCCCCGGTCTCGAGGAGGTCGGGCCGCTAGAGCCGAGCATGAAGAGTCCGGTCACCGACAAAGAGCCAGGATTGTCGCCGCTGGTTCTAGTTGCGCTTGACGCCATCGCTGCGGCATCGCCGGTAGCAAAACCAGGGACGTCGACAAACGCACCGGCGGCGCAGGAGTAGAAGCGGCGCGATTGCGCGGTGCCGATGTCTGTCGGCCCGGCAAAGGTGGTGACCGCATTGTTGTTGATGTTGAGCAGTCTCATGGTCATGGGCCTGATCCTCTCTTAAAAAGTTGCATCCTCAGCGCGAGCCCAGCGTCGCCGCGCGTTCTCAGCTCCTAACGCAGCGAGTGCCCGCGACAACGACCCTGTCCAGGAAGGCACGGCTGGACATGACCGCTGTTACAGCTGCGATGATCTGTTCGCGAGCCGCGCGGACGGCCAGGAGATCGGACTCGGCGGCGAGTGCGGCGCCGTCGAGCCGAGATGTTGCGAGCTCGAATTGACGCCGAACTTCGGGAGCCAGCTGTCCTAAGCGGATTTCAACGCCGGCGATGACGATCGCATTCTCGCCGCGCTTGACCTTTACCGGCGCGCCGCCGATCGGGACCGTGAACTCGACCAGCTGCGCATCGGCGTAATGCCGATCTACTGCGAAACTGCCAGACCCCGGCCGACCTTGATCGGCCACCTTCGCCAGTGCGGCGCGGCGCAATTCGGTCTCGGTAAGCATTGCGCTCTTCTTCAGCGCACCAGGTTCAACCAATTTGTTCATCTTCGTCATTATCAGAATCTCTTTCCCAAATCGGAGCGATGCCGCAACACTGCGTCACCCACCGCGGATGACGGGTCGACCGCGGTTGTGTGTTTCGACAATGGTGCCAGTCCGCGATTGCCTTTGCTGGCGTCGGTGGACTTTTCCGCGACGCCAAATGAATGCGGGGCCGGCGCCGGTCCGCAATGCTGGGCCATCCACCTCATCCGAAATTCAGGAAAGGCCGCGTCTCTGCGGCCTAGGGCTTTCTTAAGTCCGGCCTGCGTGGCAATCATCTCTTCCTGGATTGAACTGATCGAGCTGATGTACTTTGAAATCGTCGTCGAGAGCTCCGAGAGCTCAGAGAAATCCGTTAGCGATTTGTTCAGATCGCGGGTGAGACCGTCGAAGCTGCTCGAGGATGCGCTTTTGCAGAGCCCGTCGAAACTGCTCGAGAGTTTTTGAACCTGTCGCTGACGCCGCTGCAGCTGCTCCTGCAATCGCTCGATCGTTACTTGACGCTGCTTTTCCAGGTCGCAAAGTTTCCTGGACAGTTCGACGGCGACGTCGGTCTCACGCTCATACTCCGTACGCCACGTCATGGCATAGACTCCAGGACCGAACTGTTTGGTGATGTCCATTGCAGCGCCTAGATCTGACCCAGCAGGGGCTCGTTAGCCTTCTGCCAGTCGAGACTGTTGCGGCCGCCCATGATCAGATCTCTAAACTCCGCCGGAAATAGGCGAGCAACACGCTTGCCGTCGACGACCTCGACGTTGATGAGTCGGCCTAGGATGGTCTGGATCCGCGACGTGTTGTCGTCAGGCACGACGACCAAGAGATTTCCTGTCAATTCTTTCGGTTGCGCCGCTGCCGCGCGTGCTTCGCTTTCGAGCTCACTCCGTCGCCATGTGAGCCGCGCGCGCTCGGCGACATCCAAGTCGCTGGTTGGCGACACCGGCAACGCATCAACGCGGCATCGATCTGTTCGATAGTTTCCATCATCTGATCTCCTGGTCGAAACTCCACCCATAGTTGGGGGCCTGGATGTCGTCATAATCGGTGTTGAGGCGGTTCGGCTCCTCGGCGAGGCGGCGATAAAACTCGAGCCAGCCTTCGGCGCCGGACAGCGGCGTCGCCAGCAGCGCGATGACGGCGCTTACTGTGTTGACCAGATCCTCGTGCCGATTACCGCGTCGCGTCGACGCGATCGCGTCCGTTCGAGCCGGCCTTGCGCTCGAGCAAAGCGTACTGTTCTGGCATAGCCGGCAGATCGAGAAGGCGGACGCGGCCGGGCAATGCGATCTGCGGCAGGGAGTCGAGGTACAGTCTCGACTTGTCACGGTCGGACGGCCTGTAGATTAGACCGTGCTTCGTCAACTCTGAGGCGACGAAACCATGGCTGAAACGATTGGCCGTGACGTCCCGGACCTTGTAGATCTAGATGGAGGCCAACTCCGCGGTGATTGCGCCGGCATCGAAAGGCGGCTTCCGCTCGGTGGCGAAGTCGAGCACGATCTGATCGTTTTCACGATGACCAATTGACCAGGCGTACCGATCGCCGTCGCCGCCGCTGGCGATACCGCTCGCAACATCGGCGAAGCAGATGTACTGGAAGCGCTCGTCATAGGGCCGTGACGTGACGCCGCGATCGATGCAGCGCTCGATGATGACGCGTTCGATGAAGGTCGAGATGTCGGCGCGAAACTCACAAAGGAACTCCGAGCGGGCTGCGAGAGGGTCACGCTCGAGAGCGCGGGTGATGACCAGTTCCGGCAGGGTCGGATTTGTCTGCCTGGATGTGCCCTTGGCGACAAGGAGTTTTGGGTCGCCGTTCGGTCCGAAGTGGTTCCGGTACAGGCGATACAGCTCACCCTCCTCCGCGTAGGGCGTCGAACCGATCAGCAATTGCCCACCGGTCGTGATCAGGCTCGGGCGCACTGAGTTGAGGATCTCGGCATCTGTGTTACTGCCCTCGACCTGGAAATAGTGCCGACTCGTCGGCGACGATATGGACGGCAGTGACGCCGCGCAGGTGTCTAAAGCTGGCGGCCGAACCTCCAGATCAATGTTGTTGGAGAGCGTCAGGCTTTCCGCCGTCCGGCCGATGACCATCTTGCGTAGCATCTCCGAGGCATCGATCAGACCTTCTGCGCGCTGAAAAGCGATCTGTGCCTGGCGGGCATTCGGCGCGATGCAGAGCGCGAGGCCGCGCTCGCCCGGACCAAGCACATCGCTGTAATCGATCAGGCAAGCCGCGAAGACCAGCGAGGCGCCCGCCATGGTGGTGAAGCCGCCGCGCCGGCCCTTGAGCACGCAGACCTCGTCAACCCGCTCCAAGGGCTCATGGTGGCGCTGTGTAAGCTCGGTAAAGACCTGGCGCTCCTCATCGTTCAATTCCTCACCGCGGCTCGCGATGAGCAGCGACCGCCATGCCAGCCATGTCGGGCCGGCAAAGGCGTTGCCCATGATCTTCGGGTTAGTCAGTGCTTCGCGCATGGTGAGCAGCGGGTTCATGTTCGCACCCGATGCGCGCCTATCAGATCGCGCAGTTTCACCGACTCGATCGAGTTTGGCGTCCTCACAACCTTGAGATCGCCGCCGCACGACGGGGCAAGCACGCCGGCGCGGAGGAGCTGCCGGACGACACTTGCGCTCGTCTGCTGGCGGAGGACGACGAGCAATTCGCCCATATACGGCTTGATCTGCCCCCGCTCTCCGGTGATGGAGAAGACCCGGCCATCACGCCGTTCCGCCTGCCAGGTTCGCAATGCCGAGTCGATCAGCAAGATCCTCAAGCCGGGCGGAGGCGGTCGCACTCACGGTAACACCGACGGCTTGAGGCCGTGCTCAGCGAGAGCAGGGTCCGGATGTCGTTGTTCTGCTTCGCCGGTGACGGTGGCGCTGGGCTTGAACCCGGACTGCCTCAACAACTGCGCAACGATGCGACGCTTGCTCAAGGGCGGACTTGCCGAGGGTCTCGAGCCGCTCCGCCTCCACCTGCATCGCCGCAATGGTTTTCGCCGCAATCCTGTCGGCTTCGACAAGGCTCTCGGCCGAGACCGGCCAGGAGACCGGCAGCGATCTGCTCGCGCTGAGCAGCGCGCATGGCCTGCAATTCCTTCCAGCGGGACCAGCCCGCGGAGAGGCGCGGGTTTCGTCGGATGATCGGTTGGGGTGTTCGGCATGACGTTCGACATAGGCTAGAACGTACCGCGAACCTCCGTTTTTCCCAAATGACGTCTTCGTAATAGTTGTTAAAAATCAATGACTTATCACCGAGTTGCGTGCAGCCTGGATCTCGATTGCCCTTATCTGGCGGCCTATGCCAGCGAAATGGCTTTGGCGGGAAACAATCGCCGTATCAGCAACGGCGAACAGTATCTCACGGCCACCGACGCTGCCTTGCAGCATCCAATTTCTCGGCAGTGAAAGGGCTATTGGCGACGCGGAACCCGCTAAAAAGTTGATAACTCGGGAAGAAGCAGCAACTTCTGGTTTATTTACCACACAATGAACCATAAAGGACTTGTAACGACCAAAGGGAACGAAAAGTGTTGACATCTGTTAACGCCGCACTAATTCTTCGGTGCAAGGATGGCTAGACGGTCGGCCCACCCAAACAAGGAGATCGAGGCTGCGGTTGCCTATGCTGAAGAGCAAGGGTGGTCGTGGATCAAGGTCAATGGCCACGCTTGGGGAAAGCTCTTGTGCGCCCACCACGACAGAGAAGGCTGCATGATCTTTGTCTGGTCTACGCCCAGAAACCCTCAAAACCATGCAAAGCAACTGCGGCGCAAAGTAGATCGCTGCCCCCACAAGGAAGAGGAGAAGAACGATGAAAACGTTTGAGTTCAGCATTATTGCTTCTGGCCTCAACCCTGAGGCGGAGGATTTCGCTGACCGGTTTTTCAAGGCTGGCTGCGATGATGCGACTATTTCATTTCAAAAGGGCCACATCATCGTGGATTTTGCCCGAGAGGCGAAGTCCATCAGTCAGGCTATTGCCTCAGCGGTGACGAATGTTGAGGCAGCTGGCGCGACGGTCGATCGAGTCGAGCCCGATCCGCTTGTCAGCTTGGCCGATATTGCCGCGCGAACCGGGATGACTCGCGCGGCAATGACCCAATACTCTAAAGGCCAGCGCAGCAAGGATTTTCCTGCGCCGGTTGCGCGCGTGACCTCGGATAGCCCGCTTTGGGACTGGGCAACTGTTGCCAAATGGCTCTTCAGACATGAAAAACTGTCGAGAGAAGATGCACTTGAAGCTGAGGCCGTTAGAATTGCCAATGCGGCAATACAAGCCCACGAACAGAAGCTCGAAGAGGCTTTGCAGGGCAGCTTACGCAACTATGAAAAGGAACTAGAAGCGGCCTAGTCAGCGCGCTGTTTCCAGAGATGTCAGTGGCGCGGGCCTGAGCCCGGCGATGAGTTAAGCGTCCGAGCGTAAACACCGCTGACGAGGCGGAGGTTGCTGTGAGGCGGTTTACAGAACTGCTTGGCAATCTCCGAGTATCCTCAATCAAGCGAGCACAGGTCAGATCATTTCGTGATGCGATGGCCAAGCTTCCAAAACACCTGCCGCACAATCTGCAAAAGCTGCCCCTGCCGCGTCTGCTTGAGCAAATCCCGGAAGGAATGGAGAAGCGATCAGCGAGAACGATCAATAAGTCGTTGCGACTGCTATCTGCAATTACCAACGCTGTGGCGAACGAGAATGACTTCGCCGAACGCCCCCGGCGGCTGGCGCAATCCATTTCACAAGATCGCAATCGCAGTCGAGGAGGGCGAAGATGACAGGCTTCCCCTTACTGTCGCAGACCTCAAGACGATCTTCACGTCGCGGGTGTATGCAGGCGCGAAACGACCCAAGGGGGGTAGAGGTGAAGCGGCTTTCTGGTTTCCGCTGATCTCGATGTACACCGGGGCGCGGCTCGAGGAGATAGCGCAGCTCTATGTGCGCGATCTGCAGCAACTGCCCAACGAGAATTTGTGGTTCTTCAACATTATGGAATTGCCCCGTCTGCATGACTGAACGGGACTCTCGACAGTGAACCATCAAAATCTGTCCTCCTTCATCTGGTCCGTGGCCGATCTGCTGCGGGGCGACTACAAGCAGTCTGATTACGGCAAGGTGATCCTGCCCTTCACAGTTCTGCGGCGGTTGGATTGTGTGCTTGAGCCCACCAAAGCCAAGGTTCTCGCCGAGTTCGCGGCGAAGAAGAAGGCGGGCTTGAACCCCGACCCCTTTCTGCTCCGAGCATCGGGCCAGAGCTTCTACAACACGTCCGACCTCGATCTGCGCAAGCTGATGGGTGATCAGGACCATATCAGCCAGAACCTCTACGCCTACGTTCAGGCGTTCTCGCCCGCGGTGCGCGACATCTTCGAGCGGTTCAGCTTCTCCACCCAAATCGACAAGCTGGCGAAGAGCGGCCTGCTCTACCTCGTCACCGAGAAGTTCGCAGGGATCGACCTGCATCCCGAGGCTGTCGACAACCACGAGATGGGCCTGGCCTTCGAGGAGCTGATCCGCAAGTTCGCCGAACTGTCGAACGAAACGGCCGGTGAACACTTCACGCCGCGTGAAGTCATTCGCCTGATGGTCAACCTGTTGTTTGTCGAGGATGACGATGTCCTGACCAAACCCGGCGTGGTCCGCACCATCTATGACCCCACGGCTGGCACGGGCGGAATGCTGTCGGTGGCGGGCGAACACCTGACCGCGCTGAACCCGCAGGCTCGGCTGACCATGTTCGGCCAGGAGCTGAACGACGAGAGCTATGCGATCTGCAAGGCGGACATGCTGATCAAGGGCCAGGACGTGGCCAACATCGTTGCGGGCAATACGCTGTCGGAAGACGGACACGCTCACGCGAAATTCGACTACATGCTGTCCAATCCTCCGTTCGGCGTGGAGTGGAAGAAGGTCGAGAACGAGGTCCGCAAGGAACACGAGAGCCAAGGATTCAATGGCCGGTTCGGTCCCGGGTTGCCGAGTGTTTCCGATGGCTCCCTGCTTTTTCTTTTGCATCTATTGTCGAAGATGCGACCAGCGTCAGATGGCGGCAGCCGGTTCGGTATCGTTCTCAACGGCTCGCCATTGTTCACGGGCGGAGCCGGGTCAGGTGCCAGTGAAATTCGCCGCTACCTGCTAGAGAACGACCTTGTCGAGGCCATTATCGGCCTGCCGACTGATATGTTCTACAACACCGGCATCTCCACCTGCGTCTGGATCGTCTGGGAAGGGTTTTGCGGTCACGTTTGGTGGTGAGGCATTGGGGCATTATGCTTCGCCATCCTCAGCCGCCGAAGACTTGGCGAACGGTACATGCTCTTGGCCTTCGAACGGAGACCCCTCAAACCTGGGCATACCGGAGAACATTAGCGAGTGGCAGCGCGTGCGGTGATTCACGCTGTTTGGATAATCCACAATCGAAGTTAGCGGCCACCTGGCTCGGCACCCGATCCGAATAAGGGCGCTGTCGCTACCACGCCCGCTAACTTCAACAGGCCAGCCTCGACGACGGAAGAAGCTGACGGTAGGATAATTCCATCAGCAAAAGCCCTGGCACAACTACCTGAATTGGTCGGCAGCATGGTCCGCCACTGAACGCTAAGCTGGTTGCTCTTTTTGCCTGAGGAAGAAGAGGACCCGTGGCCAGACTCGCACGCGTTCGTTGCATCAGTAAGACCGACAGGACGACTCCACACGAGAGAATCAGCAGCATCGGCGGGGTATATTCGAACGGAAGTCAGTGGAAGCAATCTGTCGTTCAGACGATCAGAGACATCGAAAGCGGCGCGTGGGAATTCTATATCCAGGAAGACGGGCTCACGGCTAGTTTGATCGTGGCCAAACACGAAGGGCACAAGTACATCAAGACAACAGCGGACGGAATTCAGCCGAACAATCTCCTCTCGCTCCCTGAGTGTCCGTGATGGTTATCGACCCCAGATCGCGCTCACCGGCCTGCACGTCTAGAAGTCCGCCACTCTGCCAGGGGATCGCTCGATGCGGCCTCCCCGGTAGGTAGACCAGACGCCCGGTCGAGATACCAGTCAATCGCTTTGCGATCCCAACGTTGAGTGCCGGGGATGGCCCCCGGCACCAAGCCCTTCTTGACCCATGTGTCGAACGCGTCCTCGGAGCAGCCGCAGTAGGCGGCTGCGTTGGCCTTTGTGAGGCCCCGGGGCGCGATCTGATCGGCGCGTGATATCCGCTCCGAACGTCTCAGCTCTGCGGGCGAAGGTTTGTCACGCTGATGATCCCCGTCCATTTGGACCTATGGTGAAGTTAGCGGCAACGTGACTCGGCGCCCTAGCTGGAGTTAGAGCGCTGTCCCTACCACGCCCCGCCAACTTCAACATGGCCAGCCTCAAGCGACAGAAGCTGACGGTGGGATCATCCACCGGAAACAGTCGCGCGGCACAACTACCAGAATCGGTCGGCCCCACGTCGTCAGGCACTCTCTAATCTGATCCGGCAGCTTGCCGAAACGGGAGACACCCAGGATGCCCAAACGCGTGCGCATTTGTTGCATAAACAAGACTGACAGGCGAAACGCACATGAGAGGATCAAATATGTCGGCGGGGTAAATTTAGACGGAACGCGATGGAGGCTATCCGTTAAGAAAACTATCCGAGACCTCGAAAGCCGCGAGTGGGAGTACTACGTCGAAGAATCAGGCGTCACTGTCGAAGTCATCGTCGCCACTGACGGCCTACACAAGTACATCAAGACAACAGTGGACGGAATTCAGCCGAACAACCTCCTCTCCCTCCCTGAGTGTCCGTGAGGAATTATGAGTGCCAGATCGCAGGCAGTGCGGGCGAGGCTCGGCGCTGTTCGGTTGCGTTCGATCAGACGCTGTCCCTACCCCGCCCGCACTACCCTTTGAAGCTAGCGGCCACCTGACTCGGCGCTTGTCCCCCACGCATACACAGAGGAAGCGCTGTCCCTGCCACGCGCCGCTAACCCCACACGGCCAGCCTCAAAGCAGCGGAAGAAGCTGACCGGGAGGTCATCGCTCGCAGAACGAGCGTAACTTACAGAGCCGGGAATGGCCCGTGATTTAGAGGCAATGGGCGCGACACGGTGCCGACCGACCAGGGGGGGTGAGTTGAAGGCGGCCCCTGCCGCATCCGCACTGCTGGTGAGTTTAGCGGAAGGTGACACTCCACCCCACTGCTCTGGAAACCACAGCAATGTCCGCGCCACCCCCGCTAAACCCAACAACCAATTATTGGGGCTAGCTTACCGAAAGCTGACGAGGCTGCGTGCTCACTCACAAAACGAAAAGCGGCCCACGGGGCCGCTTGCCGTCGAGACGATAAAGGCGTTCAGGCCGCAGACAAAATGTGTTCGGCCCACTTACGATCAGCGGCAGCCGCACCACGACGACGGGCCTGATTGGCGCTCAGCCAATCTATTGCACGCTTACGGCTGATAGGCGTTACGACTTCACGACCTCCCGGCTCCCGCGTCTCTTCGATCAGATAGAGCTTGCCGTTCGGTTTGTGCATCAGGCGGGAGTCTCACGCCAAGCGCCATCTGAGTCGCGCTCAAGGCTGATGCGTGTGACGATGGCTGTATCGACTTCGGTGTCGAGGGTCTTCGAGTTCGAGACGTTGCGGATGACTTCCATTTTAGTTCCCCTACAGGCTTATCAGTGAACGCCACAGAGAGACTGATGGAAGCCTCTCCACTGGCGGCGGGAGGCTGATAACCTGTAGAGGACAGGCGCGCTTATTCGTGCTGTTTCCAGCCTTATTTCGGGGCCCTCCCGCCATAGCGGAACGTCGAACGGAAATTGGGACACAAAAAAAGCGCCGTTCGAAGTTCGGCGCTTTTGGGCGCCTCTACCGGGGTTATCAGGCCCCACGCAAACTATCGATTGCGCAAGCATACAATGCACAACCGCCGTTTCTGTCAACGCCAAAACCGCTCTAAGGCACTGATTTTGCCGGATTTCTGTAAGGTGACATTCCTTACGAACTAACAACGTTTTGACCCTCCGCCTGTCGGGGTGAGGGGACTGCGCCCGTTGATAAATTGATGGCGTTGGGAAAGCAGCGTGGATGCGACTCGGCGTCCTTATCGACCGGGGGGCCTTAGATAAAGGCGCTGTCCCTGCCGCATCCGCACTTCCCGGGAAGTCAGAAGCGACGTGAGCCTCCCTCTGGAGAGCAAAGGAAAGCACGGTCACTATCGCGTGCTGATAACTTCGGTGGCCAGCCTGGGTATCAAAAGGCTAAACCGTCCGGCTTTCCCGTTAGGCCCGTTGCCACGGGATGCAATCATACTAGCGGGAAAGCTATCCAAAGTGACCTACCAGGATTGGTGGTCATGAAACTCGCGTGGAGACCGCTCTGATCGTTCTACAGTCTGATAGGCTGAGTGGCGTTAAGTCGCTCGCGCCGCGAACGGCAGGCTGATCTCCCCATATCTCTGCTTCAGTTACCGCAACCTCTGAAGGCCAAGCGCTCTCTCAAGCATCGGCTCGCCGCAGCATTTCATCACGACTCGAATGGCGCGAGCCGGAATGTCCTGCCGACGTGAAGCCGCCCACGCAAGGAACGGCAACACGACTTCAGGCAGCTCATCCGTCAAGCGCAGAACGTTGATTGCATCGCCCCCGCACTGTCTGAGCTTCGCGAGCGCATGGGCCAGGACATCTGGCGTATCAGTCTCGACGGCCGCAGTGCGCGGCGCGAACTGAAGTTTGACTACTCCCATTATGTTGCGTCCCTGCCGAGTTGCACGACCTTAGCTTCGATTCGCGCGACGCTGTCGTACTTGGGGTCTGTTACCTCATAGACTGCGCCGGTGCGACAAAGCTTGATCCGGTAACCCTGCTTGAGCGGCCACGGCAGCGACTTGTGATCGAAGCTAAACACGGGAACGCTTGTCGAGATGAGCGGGCTCAATGCATGGCCGCGCGCATGTACTATGTTGTCCTCCATCACCACCGTTTCTGGCTTCGCCATGAAAACCGCCGTTGTGCTGATTGACCGCTCGGGCTCGGGGATGGTGGGGAAGTTCACACCGCCCGACCGCACCGGAGTTACAACCACGGTTTCGCCCATCGTGTCGTCGATTGCGGCAGATACTTCCTGCATGCCCGCTCGCCAATCGTTTGCCTCTGGAAATAACCACGTCATTCCTGCGCTCCTGTCGGCGGGCCTTGCATCGGCTTGACCGAATTGTCACCCGGCCCTTGAAGACCGGCCCCGAGCTGACCGTTCAAATGCATGTTGGCTACCGCCTCCATCCGCGTGACCAGCGACTCGAAGTAGGTGGACGGCTTGACCTCGATTTGAATATTGTTGTGCAGCTCGGCTTCGCCGGTCACGGTGCCAGTGACGGCAACGTCCTTGAAGCCCGACGACTGAGCGACTGCGCGAATTGAGTCCTGCCAACCGAACCGGCTGCCATCCATATCCTCCGACGCGCCAAGCTGGCGAAGGTATTCGCTAGTCGCACCGCGCCGACGCTTCCAGGGGTTGGCGGGCTGATAGCGATCAAACGGGCTGGATTCATCACCAACCAAATCCTCGTACTCGCTGCCACGCGTCGCCCGCAATCGTGCCAGGTTTCGCCGATAGTTTGCAGCCCCCCGCCTTTTGCGTCGTCAGTTCCCGCCGCCTCTTTGCCGATCTCATCCCAAAGCGTAGGGCCGAACAACGCACCGAGGGACAGCCATCCGAGGCCCTTGGAAGCGCCACCCAGGATAGATGCCGCTCGCGAGCCTGCCGCGCCCGCAGCCATGCCTCCCGCTGCGCTGGTGGCCGTTCCGAGCGCGCTGCCGCCTGCCATCCGGGTCAAGGCCGCAGACGCCACATTGGCGCTCGCCGCTAGGCCCGTGAAGCTCGATATGACAGAGGCGATGGTGGCACCGGCAGCCGCTAAGCCGGACAGCGAGGCGAGCCCCGCTGAGACGCTGAGCGCCTGTTTCTGAGCGTCCGACAGACCAGCGGCAAACCCTGCCAGCTTTGCACCGGCATCGGCGAGCGGCGTCAGCCGTGCGATCTCGCGCACGTCTGTCTTACCCACGAGGCGATCTGCCACTCTGAGTCCGAGCGATAGCAATGCGGTGCGCGCTTCGGCTAAGATGCGAATGCCCGTATCGGTGACCGCCTGTCGGTCGATCAGACTTCCGGCGAGCTTTTCGTTCTGAAGGCGAAGCTACTCAGCGCGGTGCCTCTCAGACTCCGCGAGCCGCTGCGTAATCCGAGCTGTTACCCCCACCTTCGCCTCTGCCGTTGGCCGCGTGGCCGATTATGCGGTCGGTGTCTGCAATTGCAGCGACGTTCTCGATGGCTTTTGAGAAATCGGCCTCGCAGTCGCGTTCGGTTAAGTTGGAAGCCGCGAGCGCGCGGCGTACGGTCGATTGATCAAGGCCCGTTTCGTCGGCGATTTTGCGGATTGTGCCTCTCGGCCTGCCCATGATGGTTCTCTGCTATCAAAAAGTAGGCTCGCTTCAATCGAAAAACTGCGGCAGCGGACCGCTCGGCCCTTCCGAGGGCCGGGATAGGACCCAAGCGCGGGCGCTTGCCACGGCCTCACGGGCTTCCGCGTGGGTACTGCTTGTGATCGCCCGTGCGGTTGTGTGCGCCCGGCTGCGTCGGTGACGTAGTCCACGCGCGCTCCTTGTGCCGCACGGGCGATGCTGACGCGCGCAGTCGCGAGAGCTAAGCTGCTCGGCCTGCCGCGTGGGATAGATGCGCGCGGCGCCCTTGCGGAGCCTGCCAAGACGCACCAAGGCGCCGCGCGCTGCGCCCGCACTCCGGGTGGCGCACGGCCCATCAAGCGGCATGTCCGACCGCGAAGGCGTGTGCGGCCGTCCTAGTGCGGGCTGTTCTAGTCAGAACTCGCTTGGCATTTTGTGGGTTCGTCGGAGCTTGGCCGCGATATATGCGTGTCTACGCGATACCGAAAAGGCCCGCTTACGATAGGCTGACGAGGCACGCTCGTCGTGCCAGGCCGCGACCGCTTGGATGTTGCCCCATGTGTGGTCGGTCATTGTGTCCCGTCTCAATCGTTGTCTGGCGGCGTGTACGGCAGGCCTTCGACCAGTAGTTGCTTTTGGATTTCCTGCGGCAGGCGCTCAGCGATTTGCTTGTTGGCTTCCTTTTCCCACGCTGTGCGAGCCGCTGCGCCCTCTTGACCCACGGCTGTGCCTGGGTGCTCTGCGTAAACGCCTTGATCGGCAGCCGCTCGCGGCTCTTGCGGCGTTGTTCACGGTGAACGTGCTCGCCGATCAATGATCGAAGGCGGCACGTGGCAAGCTACGGCGGTAGGCGAGAAGGGGATTCGCTCCTATCACCTCACCGACCTGACCTCGCTTTTCAGCACCATGGCCTCGGTCGCCCACCAGTACGAGGCCGCCGCGACGCCAGAGCAGAAGCAGGCCTTCTACAACACGACGCTCGCGCAAGTGTACGACGCGGGCACCGAAGTCGAGCTGTCATCTTCCGAACTGCAACAGCGCGCCGAGAAGATCGGGCCGCCCTATGCGGCGAACCTGCTCTTCATCTCTGCGGGTGTCGACGTTCAGGCTGACCGGCTTGAGGTCACCTTTCTCGGAGTGCACAGCGATCAGACGTTCAGCGTTCTCAAGTTGATGGGCGATACAAGCCGCGATGCAGTCTGGCGTCACCTTGACGAAGCGATGGGGTCTACGTTCAAAACGACAGACGGGCGCACGTTGCCCGTTCAGATACAGGCCATCGACTCCGGCTTCAATGCCGATCAAGTCATCAAATTCGTGCTGGCACAACGCAAAAAGGCGCGTTCCGCTTACGCCGTGAAGGGCAAGGAAGGTTTCGACCGGCTGCCGCTCGCCCAAGGTGGGCGACTCAAGGGCCAAATGCGCTTGCTCATCGTGGGGTCTGACGCAGGCAAGCTCGCGGTGCAAAAAGCGCTGGCGCTGCAAGAGATCGGACCAGGCTACATCAGGCTGCCTGGTCACGTTGACGCGGACTACTTCGAAGGCCTTGCATCCGAAGAGCTGCGGGTCAAAGTCATTAAGGGCGCACGGCGTTACGCCTATCACCGCACAGTCAAACGCAATGAGCCTCTCGACTGCTTGGTTTCCTAAAGGCGACAAACGTGCCACCATTGGCATGCACGAGGAACGCGCTCTTGATCTTCAGCGAAGACGAGCCGCCGCCCGTCAGGCGATGCGTAGAAGCAGCCAGGCCGGCAGCGCCCACCTTCGCACCAGAAGTGTTCAGGATGCCGATGCGAAGCTTCGTAGCCGTGAAGCTCGCGCTCAGGTCCGTTTGCGTCGTCCGCCGCAACTTAGTAACGCCCGGCCTGATCCTAGCGACGGGGACACCCGCGTCTTGCGCGATGATCTTTAGCGCAGCCTTCCTTGCGGCCGTTGCTGACCTATCAATCGCGCGTCTTATGGAGTTCCGAAGTCCGCGCGTGGACAACACAGTCGCCCATTGTTCTAGCTTACTTCCGTCCAGATCAACTTTGAGCACCGACATGTGTTGTCCCTCTGTTGTTACTTCGCCTGCGCCCTAGTCGGGGCGATGCGGTCCAGCTCCATCTCACTGCGCACGCGCGCAGCTTGAGCATTAGCCATTACCGCGAAGCCCGTAGCTGCGAGCTGCAACACGCTCGAAGCGGTCGCTGGCGCGTTCGCGGCAAAAGCCGCCTGCACCCATGCTGCTAGCATTACAGTTGCATTGTCTTGAAGGTTCTGAATCCATGGGCGACCATGATTCGGGATCTGATGATTGGTGGCGCGTCGGTTGAAGATACGCTACGCCGTGGGCTTCGTCGTTGCGCGATGCCAAGCAACGCATCCGTCCGCTGTTTACGCAGGAGCGGGTCGCGGCCGCGGCGGGACAGTTTCTCGACGGACTGTTGGGCAACGAGCCGCGCAAGACGGGTTGGATGCGGGCGGAAGCGGCCGGCGATCCAGCCCGTGGCGCCAGCAGGCGATCCTGGGTCGGGGGCAGTGGGATGCCGACGCGCTGCGCGATATTGTGCGTGAATACGCGCTGGAAACGCTCGGCGATGAGGACGCGGTTCTGGTCATCGATGAGACCGGCTTTTTGAAACAGGGCAAGGCCTCATGCGGCGTCGCACGCC